>JAFMNE010000067.1 GCA_017859395.1 Ilumatobacteraceae bacterium
GCGGTTGTGGTGGGAGCCATCGTCGTGGGGGGTTGGGTGGTGGGAGATGTGGTCATTGGGGTGGCCGTCGTATCGGTCGCCGCGGTCGCGGCGGGGGCGGACGTCTCGGCGGTTTCAGTAGTGTCACCGCCACCGCAGGCCGCGAGCAGGGTCGCCGCAGCGACAACAACAGTAAGAGTGCGACGGGTCAGCATGCGCGCATCGTGTCATGGTCACTGGGGCCATGGGAAGCCCGAATCAGAACTGTGTAACACCGGCCTCAATCACCAAGTAACTGTGCCGCGTGCGCGCGAAGATCGGTGAGGCGTATCTTCACGCCATTTGGCCCATCGGTCACTGGGAAGGCATCGATTGGCACCACCCGTACAGGAACCTTGTAGCGGGCGAGATGCGCTGCACAGTGCTCGATGACGGCTTGCTCATCGATGACGTGTCCGTTGTCGGAAATCACGAATGCCACGGGCCGGGTGCCGGTGGATCGGGCGACCGTCACCACTTGTGCGTCGGCAACACCAGGCGCTGTGCATAACACGTCGATGATCTCGGCGGGTGCCACGAGATATCCACCGAGGCGCAGCACGTCGCCGAGGCGACTGAGGTATTCGAAGGATCGATCGCCGTCGATTGTTGCGAGGTCGCCGGTGCGGAACCAGGTGTGTGTGCCATCGTGGTAGAGGTGCGACGATGTCAGGCCGTCGTCGATCTTGGCGCCACCTTCGGCCAGATAGCCCGCGAAGAGCGACGGGCCACGCACGCACAACTCGTTGTTGATGATGCAGGCATCAGCGGCTGGCGACACCACATGACCACCTGCGCGTGCCCGTTCCTCGCTGGTGGCAAGCGGGTGACGGACAGCGAAGAGGGCCTGCACCTCACTCATGCCGTACAACCCGACCAAGGTTGCGCCGATGTGGTCGGCGCGCTCGCAGATATCGGTAAGTGAGGCATTGAACTGAGCGAACCCACCACAGCGCAACGAGGACAGATCGGCACCTTGGTTCATGAGCCGGTGAAACATGTCGTCGCTGCCATTCATGGCAGTGATCCGTTCCGTGTCGCACAGTGCGACAAGACGGTCAGCGACGAAGTCGGTGACCAGCACCCGTGCGTGTGCAGCTACCGCAGCCATGAGCCCGGTGAGGCCGAACGTGCCACACAACGGCAGCACCACAGCGATCGTGTCGGTGTCGCGGTACCCGAATCCGGCGACCACATCGTGTGCATGGTCGACGATTGATGACTGGTGATGCAGCACCATCTTTGGCCGCGACGTAGTGCCTGATGTGGTGAAGACAACGAACGGGGCCTCGCGTCGGTTGGTCGCCAGATCGGCGTTGGCGGTGGGCGCCGATACATCGTCGGCTGCGATGAAAACCGCGTCGTCTACTCGGGTCGCGCCAGAACGGGTGATGAGATCGTGTGCCTCCGCGGTGGAATACCGCGTGTTCACCGCCACAGCCACCAATTCGCCCAGTGCAGCGGCGAGGAGTAACTGCACCGCGTGTCGGTCGTTGCCGCGGTGCAATGCGATGCGGTCGCCGGCGCGTACCCCACCGGCATACAACGCGGCCAGCATGCGATCCGCGCCGGCAAGCAAGTCGACACATGACATTTCGCCGTCGTCGAACACCAGCGTGGCTGTGCTGCGAGCGAATAGATCGGCGATGCCAACCGACGTGGTCATGCGATGGTGTGTCACTTCGGCAGTGTCGCACGCCATCATGGGTGTCATGTTCCTCGGAGAGGATCTCCTCGCATGGCTGTTGCTCGCCCTCGGCGGTGCGCTCGCTGTTGGCAACCTGCTGGCTCTTGTGCGCCCACCGACGGCTCGCCCGGGCACTCCGGAGGCGGCCGTGCAGGGCACCCCACCACGCGCTCCACTCATCCGCAGCCTGTTCTATGCCGTGTTGGGTCTGTTGGCCGCGGTGTGGGCGTTGGCAACTCTGGTGAGTGGGTGAATCGGTGGCGCCGCCATTGCGATTGACGTTCGAGAAGTCGGCGACACGGGTTCGCGACCTCGACGATCACGGGCCCGAGGTGGCGTTCATCGGCCGGTCAAACGTCGGCAAGTCGTCGTTGATCAACGCGTTGGCGAACCAGCGTCAACTGGCGCGTGTGTCAAACACCCCGGGACGTACACAGCTGATCAACGTGTTCAGCCATGCCGGTGGCGGGGCCGTGGTCGACCTGCCCGGTTACGGCTTCGCGAAGGTGCCCGGCCGGGTTCGTCGCGACTGGCCGGCAATGATCGAGGGCTATCTCTTGGAACGCGAACCCTTGGTGATGGTGTTCGTGCTCGTCGACGGTGAGATTGGCCCCACCTCGCTCGATCAGCAGGTACTGGACTGGTTGCGCGACGCTGAGGTGCCCCACACGGTGGTGGCGACCAAGTCCGACAAGGTGAAGTCGGCCAAGCGCCAGCGGCGCCGGCGCGACCTCGCCGAGGGATGCATGCTCGATCCCGGTGACATCGTGTGGGTGTCGGCCGCCAAAGGCATCGGCATCGAACGTGTTCGTGACCTGGTGCTGATGCATCTCGCAGACTGAGGCGGCTCCACTGGAGCGACCGCGTCCCCGCGGTGTGGCGCAGGGATGTGTTCGCAGGCCAGACTGCCACTCATGTCGATGATCGATCACTACCTCAGCACCTGGGACGACATGGTGTCCCCCGAGGGCCAGTTCGCGATGGATGAGATCGTGGTGCGTGGTAACCCCATGCGGGTGTTCCGCAACGCTCCGCCGACGATGCGGTCGCTGTGGGAACTCACCGCTGGTTACGCCGATCGCGACTACCTCGTCTACGAAGACGAACGCCTGACCTACGCTGAGGCCGCAGCCCAGGTGCGGGCGCTCGCTTATCTGCTGGTGGATGTGCACGGGGTGAACCGTGGTGACCGGGTGGCGATCGCCATGCGGAACTACTCCGAATGGGTGATCTCGTATTGGGCGATCGTGTCGATCGGTGCTGCGGCCGTGGGCATGAACGCGTGGTGGACCACCGAGGAGATGCAGTACGGCTTGAGTGACTCGCGTCCGCGGGTGCTGATCGCCGACGATGAACGTCTTGAACGCGTGATACCGGTACTGGCCGACCTGCGCGCCCACGCGCCGATGCATGTGATCGCGGTGCGCACCGATCGTGCTCTACCCGATGATGCGTCACGGTGGGCCGATGTCATCGACCCAGTTGGGGCCCCCGATGCACTGCCGGTAGTTGATATCGACCCGGACGACGATGCCTGCATCTTCTACACCTCGGGCACCACCGGTTTCCCGAAGGGTGCACAGCTGACGCATCGCGGCTCGGTGCACAACGTGATGAACCTGGTGTTCATGGGTCTCACCGCGGCCGCGGCCGATGCGAAAGCCCGCGCCGCGGGGATCGGCGGTGACAAGCCGGTGTCGGATCAGGTGGCCGGCGGTGACGGCCAGTCGGTGTACATGGCCCCCACGCCGCTGTTCCATGTGACGGCGAACAACTGCTTGATGCAGCCCTGCACGCTGGTCGGTGGGCGACTGGTGCTGACCTACAAGTGGGATCCGGGTCGTGCGCTGGAGTTGATCGAACGTGAGCGAGTGACCACGTTCTCGGGAGTGCCGACGATGAGCCGTGAGATGCTCGCGCACCCTGATTGGGAGCGTCGCGACACATCCAGCATCCAGGGCATGGGTGGCGGGGGCGCGGCGTTGCAGCCCGACTTGGTCGACAAGATCGACAAGGGGCTGTCCACCGGTGCGCCCTCCACCGGCTACGGCCTCACGGAGACGCACGGCATCATCACGTCGAATGCGGCGCGGATGTTCGTGGAGCGCCCCGCCTCATGTGGTCGGGTGGTGCCGACATGCGACGCGAAGCTCATCGATGATGACGGCAACGACATCGCGCCGGGTCCTGATGCGCGCGGCGAGTTATGTGTGCGTGGCCCGATCGTGGTGAAGGGGTACCTGAATCGTCCCGATGCCACAGCGGAGTCCATCGTCGACGGGTGGTTCCGCACCGGTGACATCGCGATGATCGATGCCGAGGGGTTCGTTCATCTCGTGGACCGCGCCAAGGACATGGTGCTGCGAGGCGGCGAGAACGTGTACTCAGCCGAGGTCGAGGCCGCGATCTACCACCATCCGGCCGTGGCTGAGGCCGCGGTGTTCGGTGTGCCCGATGAACGGCTCGGCGAAGAAGTCGGTGTGGCGTTGTACCTGCATCCCGGTGCGGCACTGACCGCTGATGATCTGCAGGGATTCCTCGCCGATCACATCGCCAAGTTCAAGATTCCTCAGTACGTGTACTTCTGTGACGAGCCGTTGCCCAAGAACGCGAACGGCAAATTCTTGAAGCGTGAACTGAAGCAGCGTTTCGTCGGCGACGCCTGAGCGGACTCGACGTTCAACACAACGCCGGTCGGCTCAGCTGATCGACAAGGTGAGCCGGGCCGTGACCGCTCCGGCGGGAGTGGCATCAGGATCGTCGGGGTCATCGGGGGCGGGTGCCTCCGTGACCTCGCCGTCGACGGTGAGCGTCGACCCCTCTGGCGCGGACCCTTCCAAGATCATCACCGCGACGCGGTCACCGATCGACCGTTGGATCACTCGCTTCAGTGGACGTGCGCCGAAGGCCGGGTCGTACCCCTCGGCAGCAAGAGCATCGAGTGCACCGTCGGTGACCACAAGGTCAATCCGGCGGTCGGCCAACCGGCGGCGCAGATGCGCCACCTGAATTTCGACGATCTGGCGGAGGTCGTCGCGGCCCAGTTGGGTGAAGCGGATGATCTCGTCGACACGGTTTAAGAACTCCGGCTTGAAGAACGCACCGGGATCCCCCGGCAGGTTCGACGTCATGATCAGCACCGAGTTCGTGAAGTCGACCGTGCGGCCCTGGCCGTCGGTGAGGCGGCCATCGTCGAGCACCTGGAGCAACACGTTGAACACGTCAGGGTGAGCCTTTTCGATCTCGTCGAGGAGGATCACCGCATAGGGGCGACGCCGCACCGCTTCGGTGAGCTGCCCGCCCTCGTCGTAGCCGACGTAGCCCGGGGGAGCACCGATGAGGCGGCTCACCGTGTGCTTCTCCATGTACTCACCCATGTCGATACGCACCATGGCGCGTTCGTCATCAAAGAGGAACTCGGCCAGCGCTCGAGCGAGCTCGGTCTTGCCCACACCGGTGGGGCCCAAGAACATGAACGACCCGATCGGGCGGTTCGGGTCCGATAGGCCCGCGCGGCTGCGGCGCACCGCATTGGCGACCGCCACCACCGCATCGTTTTGGCCAATGACACGCTCATGCAGGGAATCTTCGAGATGGATGAGCTTGGTCATCTCGCTTTCCAACAGCCGGGTGACGGGTACGCCCGTCCACTTGGCGACAACCTCGGCGATATCGGCGGCGTCGACTTCTTCTTTCAGCATCTGATCCTCACCCTGCAGCGAGGCGAGGTGCTCTGAGGCCTCATCCACCCGGCGTTCCAATTCAGGGATGCGGCCGTAGCGGATCTCCGCAGCAACGTTCAGATCTGACTCGCGTTCGAGTTGGGAACGCAACTGCTCGAGTTCCTCTTTTAGGTTCCGGATCGCATCGATGGCCTGCTTCTCGGTGTCCCAACGGGCTTTCATCGCTGCAAGCTGTGTGTTGAGATCAGCGAGTTCGTCGTGCAGAGCATCGAGGCGCTCCGCCGACGCGCTGTCGCTTTCCTTCTCGAGAGCGACCTGCTCGATCTCGAGTTGTAGGACTCGGCGTTCGACGACGTCGATTTCGGTCGGCATCGAGTCGATTTCGATCCGCAGTTTCGATGCGGCCTCATCCATGAGGTCAATGGCCTTGTCGGGCAGGAAGCGGTTGGTGAGATACCGGTTCGACAGCACCGCCGCCGACACCAGCGCCGAGTCCTGGATGCGCACGCCGTGGTGCACCTCATAGCGTTCTTTCAGGCCGCGAAGGATGCCGATGGTGTCTTCCACCGTCGGTTCACCGACGTACACCTGCTGAAAGCGTCGTTCGAGTGCCGGGTCGGCCTCGACGTGCTTGCGGAACTCGTCGAGGGTGGTGGCGCCGATCATCCGCAGTTCGCCGCGGGCGAGCATCGGCTTGATCATGTTGCCGGCGTCCATTGCGCCTTCGGCGCCGCCGGCACCAACGATGGTGTGCAACTCGTCGACGAAGGTGATGACCTCACCATCGGCGTCGGTGATCTCGGTGAGCACTGCCTTCAGGCGTTCTTCGAACTCACCGCGGTATTTCGCGCCGGCGAGCATCGAGCCGATGTCGAGAGAGATCAGCCGTTTGCCCTTCAAGCCTTCGGGGACGTCACCGTCGGCGATACGGCGCGCAAGACCTTCGACGATGGCGGTCTTGCCCACACCGGGTTCACCGATGAGCACTGGGTTGTTCTTGGTGCGTCGACTGAGCACCTGGATGACCCGGCGGATTTCTTCGTCGCGACCGATGACCGGATCGATGGCGCCTTCGGCGGCGCGAGCGGTGAGGTCTTGACCGTATTTGTCGAGTGCGGCGAATTTGTCTTCGGGGTTCTGATCGGTGATGCGGTGCGCCCCACGCACATCTCGTAACGCACCGAGCATCTCTTCAGCTCCTACGCCGAGGCGATCATGGGCGGCGAGCAGCAGGTGCTCAACCGAGAGGTAGTCGTCGCGCAGGTCCTTGCGCACCCG
>JAFMNE010000068.1 GCA_017859395.1 Ilumatobacteraceae bacterium
CCCAACAATCGCGGGAAACCGGTGGAGGTATCCAGCCCCGTGCCTCCACCCCCTCCGGGCGTGGGGGTGGGCGTCGACGACACGATGAGGTCGCGCAACTCCAGCGGGGCGGCGAAAGCGGGTGCGGCGCCGATGAGGGCCAATGGCGCGTACTTCTTGCGGCTTCGCTCACAGGTGGAACATGCGTCGATGTGGCGGGCCACACGCTTGCGTAACAGCACGCTGAATTCGCCGTCCCAGTTCCCGAGGATCGAGGCCAATTCGGCGCAGTCGCGCCGGCCGCGTCGTGCCACACAGAACGCGCCCAAGCTGCGCTCGGTTCGCTCACGCATACGGTGCACCAGGCCGTAGCTCTGCTGAGCGGTCACACCGAGCGCGTCAGCAAGATCGTCACCAGATAGGCCTTGGCGCATGCTCAGTTCCAAGACGAGTTGGTCGCGCTGATCGAGGCCGCGTGCAGCCCCGCGGACAAGTTCGGCAAGGTCGTCGTGGGCGATCTGGTCGTCAACGGCTGTGGTGTGGTCGGCGGTGGGGGGAAGCATGACATCACGCTCCGGGTCGCCGAAATCCGTCGTGGTCGTGCGTGATCGTCGTCGTGACCGGCGGTAGACCTCGTTGCGCAAAATGGCGAACAGCCACGGTTTCAGACGCGACGGGTCGCGAAGCTGGGCGAGCCGTTCCGCAGCCAGGACGAAGACGTCTTGCACCATGTCGGATGCATCGTTGCGGTCGCCGCTCATTGCGGCCGCGGTATCGAACAGCGACTGCCCGTACCGGTCGTAGATCACGGCCAGCGCAGAACGGTCGCCGGCAAGCCAGTCCGCGACCGCTACCGCATCGGGATGCGGTGCTCCGGTTATCGCTGTCGTGTCCGTCATGTTGGCCATCCATGTTCGTCCCTCATGCTCTCGGCGTTCGAGAGCCTCTGTGGTCAAGAGGGACAGCGGCGGTGGATCTCGCAATTCTTGCTGATTCTTTCCGCCAGGCCGGTCATGGGACCGTGGCGCGCACCGGCGGGATGGCTACAGGTGATGCGCGACAACGATGGCGTCGGTGTGCCATGTTGGCGCGGTGCGTGCGGTCGTGCAACGGGTGCTGATGGCTCATGTCGACTCGACGGTCGACGGCGTCACCACCCGAGTGGCCGATATCGGGCCGGGCCTGTGCGTGCTGGTTGGCGTGACCCACGATGACGATGCTGCTGTCGCCGAGCACATGGCTGACCGGATCGCCGGGTTGCGCATCATGGGCGACGATGCGGG
This sequence comes from Ilumatobacteraceae bacterium, assembly GCA_017859395.1. Taxonomy (GTDB): domain Bacteria; phylum Actinomycetota; class Acidimicrobiia; order Acidimicrobiales; family Ilumatobacteraceae; genus Casp-actino5. The sequence goes on from JAFMNE010000068.1 coordinate 1,263, forward strand.
CGTGATGAACCGTTCGGTGGTCGATGTGGCCGGTGAGGTGCTGGTGGTGTCGCAGTTCACCCTCTACGGTGACACCACACGTGGTCGGCGCCCCTCTTGGATGGCAGCGGCGCGTCCGGAACATGCCGAGCCGCTCGTGGATGCAGTAGTCGCGGGGTTGCGTCGCCGCGATCTCTCGGTGGCCACTGGCGCATTCCGCACCGATATGGCTGTGGGTCTGGTCAACGACGGGCCGGCGACTGTGATCCTCGAACTCTGAGCGCCGCCGCAGCCCGAACCGCCGTTGTAATTGCTGGTCCGAGCGCAGCGAGCACGATGATGGCCACGATCGGCCCGTCACCCAACCGCGTGTACAGCGTGTGCCCGCGGCGCAATTCGATGTCGTCACGCAGCACGGCTGTCTCCGATATGCCAGTGCGTGCCAGCACCTGTCCGTCGTTGTCGATGATGGCGGAAAAACCGGTGGGTGCCGCCTGCAGCACCCACCGGCCGGTCTCCACGGCCCGTAGCCGGCTCGACGCCACCTGTTGGGTCTGCAGGATCGTCCACGTGTAACTCGATCCATTTGTTGGGTTCACTAGTACCTCGCCGCCGGCGAGCACGCCATTGCGGGCGCGCCGCCCGAAGAAGATCTCCCAACTGATCGCCACGGCCGCGGTGCCAACACCTTCGATGTCGATGACAGCGGGGCCGCGGCCCGCGACCGCATCACGAGGAATCAGCGGCACCTCCACTCCGATCGACGACAACGTGTCACGTAGCGGGACATATTCGCCGAAGGGCACCCTGACGACTTTCACGTAGGGGGTGGTCAGCGACCCATCGGGCGCGACCACGTATTGGGCGTTGACGAAACCGTTCAGGGTGGGGTCACCGAAATGAGCGGCTGCCTCCTCGGTGACCCCAACGGTGATCGGTGCACCGATGCGTGCCGCCTCCGAAGCGATGGCGGCGCGCACTGCAGATAACGCAAAGTCGTCGACGTCGATGGTGTTCTCCGGCCACACCACCAGGTCCACACCGGGGTCGACGGTGGCGGTGGCATCGAGGTGTGCAGCCGTGACCTCGGATGCGGGGACGTCAAGAGCGGTGGTGCCCTGTGCCCCGCCTCCTTGTACGACGGCCACCTGCACCACATCGCCGGTATCGGTACCGCGAGGCGCGGCCGATGCCGATACGACCAAGGCACCGACGACGGTCGCGGTCAGCGCCGTCATTGGCCGTCGTGTCGGCGACGATCCAGAGACCGTTGATGCGATCACCCCGCCGACGGCGAAGACGCACCACGTGATCGCCAGCACACCACCGATCCGAGCCACGCCGAGCAATGGTCCCGATGCCTGGGCGATACCGAGACTGGCAAGAGGTACCCCGCCGAAAGGCCACGACAGGCGCAGGGCTTCCACCGCGGTATGCGCCGCGGCCCATGACCACACCGGTGCACTCGGGGGTACGGCAACAGCCGCCGCAACGTGCAAGAGGGCGAACAGGCCAATCGCCACCGGGTAGCCAGCGGCGGTGAGCATCACCATCCATGCGCACGCCGGTGCGAACCACGCGACAGCCCACGCCGCGGTGAGACCTGCACGCCGCCGACGGGCGGTGGCACGGCCCACATACGCAAGACCAGCAGCGCCGGCGATGGCCAACGGCCACCATCCCCATGGAGGTAGTGATGCGGCCGTGGCGATACCCGCCAGCACCGCGATGGGGTATGCCGTGGTGGCCGGCCGATCGTTCACGTCACCAGTTCAGCGAATACCACGATGCGTTCGGCCGTCGACCCGGGTGGGTGGCAAGCGAACAAGGTGGCGGTCGGCGTCGGTGTTTGGTCCACGATCCACAGCGCCGTGGGCTTGACGACCTCGGTGCCGGTCACGCGGTACACGTGGCGACCAACGGTGTCGGTGAACACGATCTCGTCACCCGGAACGAGTTGGTCGACATTGCGGAACACCTGGTGGCCGCTGGTGCGGTGACCGGCAACAACGACATTGCCGGGACCTCCCGGCACCGCTGTGCCGGGCCAGTGGCCCGGGCCGCGGTCCAGCGTGGTGAGTCGGATGCCTTCGTACATGGTCATCGACACGTCGATGGCAGGAATCTCCAGCAGTGAGAGTTCGACGATGGGTTCTTCGCTGCGGGTGTCGGCTGGCGGTGCGATGGGGGTGGGCAGCGTGGTGGTGGTCGTGGTTGTCGTCGTGGTGGTCGTCGACGTCGATGTGGTGGTGGTTGTCGCCGGCATCGTGGTGGTCGTGGTTGCCGCAGTCGTTGGCACGGGTGCAGCCGTCGTGGTTGGCGCTGTGGCGTCGTCGTCGCCTGAACACGCGACACCTACCACAGCCAGTGCAGCGAGCATGCCGATAGGTACGAGGCGGGGGGAGAGCATCGTCACCGCTCCATCATGGCACCGGGACCACCCCGCAGGCCGAGAGCACCTCACGAGCGGCACGGCGGCCATCGGCGACGCATGCAGGGATCCCGATCCCGTTGTAGGACGACCCAGCCACGGCGATGCCGGTGGGACAGCCGCGCTGCACCGCGTCGACCAGTTGGTGATGATGCGGTCGGTATTGGGGAAATGCCCCCATCCAACGAGTGACCCGCACCTCGGTCGGGGCGGCGTTGAACCCGAGGTGGGCGCCCACTTCAGCCAGCACCACGTCGGTGGCGGTGGCATCGTCGAGATCATCGACGGGGGCGCCGTCGCGACCTATCGACACCCTCAAGATCTCGGAACCGTCGCATGGCTGCCAGTGCGCCCATTTGTGTGATGCAAACGACACTGCGGTCACGCGTCCTTGCACCGACTTCGGCACGAGGTAGCCGCTGCGGCCATGGCAGGCGGCGGGCAGAGAACCCGCGGGTAACGCCAGGGTCACCATGATGACATCAGCGGTGGCCACGCTCGACAGCAGTTGTGCTGGCTCTGCAGCCACACCCGCCACGATGCCAGCCGCGACGCGTGCGGGAGTGGCAAGCACCACAGCATCAACCGGCTCCCCATCGATGAGGTAGCCGCCGCGGGCCGATCTCTCAAGAGAACTGACGGGCGCCGATGTGGTCAACTGTGCACCTTGCGCCGTCGCGGCAGCGATGGTGGCGTCGACGAGGCTGCGCATACCGGTGCGGGGTGCGGCAAAGATGGGTCCCTCGGCCGGCGCTGCCCCTCGACGACGGCGACGCGCTGTCAGCGTTGCCGACCGCCCAGCGCCGGCGAGATCGGCCAACTGTGGAACTGCGGCCAACGAGAAACGGTCACAGTCGGCGGCATAGATGCTGCCGACGAGAGCATCGACAAGACGGTCATGGACTTGATTGCCGAAACGGTGTCGCGCCCAGCGCCCAATCGAATCATGGTCGCGTGGCTCGTGGCGGCGCACCAGATCGCCCGCGGCGCGCACGATGCCGCGCGGACCGAAGAGGCCAGTGCGGGCCAACGCCACCGGAGCGGTCGGCACGCCCAGCATCAACCCCGCCGGCAATGGGTGTAAACCGTTGACCCAGATTGCGGCCGAGGCCCCAGTCGGCGATACCAGTCCCTCGCCGGCGGTGCCGAGGCCGACCGCGGCAGCAAGTTCGGCGGCGGCGGGGGAGCGGAGAAGAAATGCATCGGCTCCTTCGTCCACGGCGTCGAGGCCCGCGAACGGTGAGGTTGTGATCACCCCTCCCACCCGCGCGGAGGCCTCACGGATCTCGACATCGACGCCGTGATGGCGGGTCAATTCATACGCTGCTGCCGCGCCGGTGATACCCGCTCCGACGACAACAACCCGTGTCATGGGGTCGCAGCATCCCCACAGAGATCGATGACGCGTTGAGCGAGCGCCCCCATCACGGCCGGGTCGGCGTTCACGCATGCGGTTCGAGCAAAGGCAAGTCCATGGCCTTCGGCGCGCGCTCGTGCCTCGATATCGAGGTCATAGAGCACCTCAAGGTGGTCAGCGACGAACCCGACCGAGCTGATGATGACGCCGGGGACGCCGCGTGTGGCGGCATCGTCGATGACGTCGAGCACATCGGGCCCGAGCCATGGCTCAGGAGTTCGCCCGGCGCTTTGCCAGGCGATGGAGTACTCATCGGGGCTGAGACCCACTCGGGCGGCCACCGCGTCGGCTGTTGACGTCAGCTCGTCGGGGTATGGGTCGCCGGCATCGATGATGCGTTGGGGCAGCGAATGGGCGGTGAACCACACATGGGCGCCGTCGGGCATCGCTGCGCGGCGCTGCGCGAGGTCATTGGCGATGAAGTCAACGAATGCTTCTTCGGTGGCCCAGGAATCGACGGCGAGGACCTCGACACCGGCCGGATCGGCCACCGACCGCGTTCGGTCGAGGTACTGGCCAATCGAATACGACGAATAGTGCGGGGCGAGGACTAGCCCGACGATGCGGCTCACCCCTGCCGCCACCAGTTCGCTGGCCGTCTGCTCGATTTTCGGATCGGCATGCTTCAAGCCCAGTTCCACCCGATACGCCCCGGGCGACCGCTCGTCGAGCGCGGCCTGGAGGGCATCGCGTTGGGCCTCGGTGAGTTCGGCGAGTGGCGAGATGCCCCCGATGGCGTCATAGCGCGCAACCAGGTCGGCCAGAGCCTCAGGTGTGGGAGGACGTCCGCGGCGAATGTCGGTGTAGTACGCCTCGATCTCATCGGGGTGTCGGGGGGTGCCGTAGGCCATCAACAGCACGGCGGTGGAGGGCATGGACTGGCTCACGACGTCATCGTGGCACCGGTGTCATCGGTGTGGTCGGGTCGAGCCGTTGACGCATGCACATGGGCCACGAGTGCGCTGAGGACCTCGGGATCGGTATCGGGGTGCACGCCGTGTCCCAGGTTGAACACATGCCCGGCATGCCGGGCGTTGTCGGCCAGTACCCGGTCGGCGCCGGCAATCGCGGTGTCAACACCGGCCATCGCCAGTGCCGGATCGAGATTGCCCTGTACGACGAGATCTGCGCCCAGTCGTTCACGAGCCGCACGGATTGGCGTGCGCCAATCGAGACCCATCACGCTCGGTCCAGCATCGTGCATGGCCCCGAGCAGGTGATCGCATCCGATTCCGAAATGAATGCCCGGGGCATCGGGGTGCGCCGTCGCCAGGCGGTTGAACACCGAGGTGCTGTACGGCAGGACAAAATGACGGTAATCGGCTTCGGAGAGCGAACCAGCCCATGAATCAAACAGCTGGAACGCAGCGGCACCGTGCGCGAGCTGCGTGCTAATGAAGCTCACCGCCATATCGGACAGGCGGGACATCACCTCGTGCCACAGCGCCGGTTCGGCGTGCATCATGGCTTTGGTATGCCGGTAGTCGCGGCTTGGTCGTCCTTCGATGAGGTAGCTCGCCACGGTGAACGGTGCACCGGC
>JAFMNE010000069.1 GCA_017859395.1 Ilumatobacteraceae bacterium
ACCACACCCACCACCGTGGCCAACGCGGCGACACCGCAGAGCGTCCCATCACACGAGCCACCACTGTGTTCATGCGCGCTCCTCGTCGATGAGCACCACGACACAGGCCGCCACCACGGCGGCCAACACCGGCACATGCAGAACACCGAAATGACCTGGCCACGCCGACGACAGTGCCGGGCCATCACTGATCACCTCGGCCACGATCACCGCGCCACTTGCCCCCACTAGCGCCATGGCCCAGCTGCTGGGCGCCGGCAACACCATGACGCCAAGAGCACACACCACGCCTGCCACCGGCGACACCGTGGCGGCCACCACCGCACCGGTCACGACGGCACGCACCCACCGCGGTCGAATCAGATGGCGCCGCCGCACCCTCGCCGGTAGGCCGCCCGGGTCGATCACGATGACCAGCACCGCCAGCAGCGCAGCCACCGCCGAGACCACCAGAGCGGCGGTGTAGCCACGATCGGGCAGCCACCCAAACTCGATCGCTGCGGCATCATCCACGCGGTCATTCACCACTGCTGTGCCGCCACCAACCAGCGCGAAGGTGTCGACATCGCGGCCATCGACACGTGCCGTCATCACATCGGTATGCGCTCGTGGCGACGTCGCGATGCAACAGCCCCGATCGGGTACAACCACCGGTGCCATCACCACGATGTCGGCCAGTGACTCAATGCGATGCACTCCCGCATCGAGACGCACCGGCACACCGTCACAGTGACCACCGGTGGCCGGATCGATGCCGATATCCACACCATCGATCGACAACACACCGGTGATGCACTCACCGGGGGTCACCGGGCGGCGATCACCGACATCGATCCTGACCGACGAAATGAGATCTACCTCGGTCACCACCTCACGACGCATCACCGGCTCGGGATCGGACCGGCCGGTGTCGGTGCGGCCATGGCGCCACCGTTCCATCACCACCGTGGCATCGGTTGAGGTAATCGTCGGCAGGCGAAGAAACTCGGGCGCCGGTGTCACCGTTACCTCAGACAGGCCAACAACCGAGGTGCCCACCGCGATGTCATCCAAGGTGATGGTGACGCGCACATCGGCGTCGGGGACCTCGATCACCCCAATAGATCCATCGACGTCAGGGGTGCGTTCGACCACCGTTGGTTCCACACCGTCGCGTGGATCGCCACTGATGCTGACCACGACCCGCCCGACGATGCCATCGGTCACCACCACCGGTGCCAGATCGCCAACCCGTCCGTGCACGCTCAACTCGACCTCATCGGCGGGCATCGCCACCCGCCATGCCGTTGCTGGGTCGCCGTCGAGTGCCATCGCCGGGCGAACCTCGGGGAGCAGGCGTATCGGATCACCATAGGCCGACGCCGATACCGACAGACCTCGATCAAGGACTGCAATCGTGCGTTCGGGGTCTGCGATGCCGAGCGAAGCGGTATCGGTTCGGCGGGCGTCGGCATCTACCGACACCGCACCGACCGTGGCCTGAGAGCCACGCCAGTGACGCAACACCTCACGATCGCCGTCGGTGACGACCGCCGGTGCGTCCACCGGTGAACCCGGCGGCACGATGACCGTGTTGCCGTCAACGATCCCCGCGGACGCCGCGGTCAACGCACCACGGCCGCGACCCCACAACTCGACAACCCCGCCAGAGGGAGCCGCGCCCACCACCACATCGAAGACCGCGCCCGCAGCGGTTTCGGCGCGCACCGAAAGCCCATCCGCGTGATACACCACGGCGGGATCGAGCGATGCCGTGCCATAACGGTCGGTATCCACGTCGGTGGCGACCCACAGACGATCCGCCCCAAGCCATGTGGCAGCAGCCACGATTGCCGACGGTTGCGCGGTGGCCTCTTGCACCGCGTCGTCGAGCGCGTACAGCAGATCCATACGCTCAGGAGTTCCAAGCGGCAGCAACTCACGGGTGATAACCGGAGTTGTGGATGTCCACGGCGGGTCTTGGGTGTGCCCCCATGTGAACGTCGAGAATTCGGTGCCGGGAACGACCAGCACACGCTCAGCATCCTGCACCGCAGCCAACAGCGGCTCCCATGTCGGTGGAGGGGTCGCAGGTCGATCGAGCGCGGGATCCACCACGCGCGCAAGAGACCACCACGGCGCCGCTATCGCAGCGACAACAAGGCCCCCAAGAATCACAATCGGTCGCGGCCGCAATCGGGAACATGCGCGTGCCACACCGATGGCGGTGATCATCGACAAGATGGGTAGCGCCCGCGTGGACGACCTCAGCGCGGTCAGCGTGCCGGCACCGACGTCATCGAGTAGCAGGCGGCCCATCGGTGACGGGTCGCCGATGGGGTGCACCCCCACCGCCACGAGCACCGACACCAACACCGCAGCGGCCGCAAACCATTGGTAGCGCCACCGCCCGGCAACGCTGGCAGCTAAACCCACCACCGCCAGCGTGAACGTCGACAGCACCACCCACCATGACCCGGTCAATGACATCGCATTCGCCGTGGTTGCCACCCCGGTCGGTTCGACGGCATAGGTCAGCCAATACCCGGCCGACCGCAGTACCTCCGGAGCGCTCGATGTAGCCGCGACATCGGTGATGTCCTCGCTGAACCCCAACAGGTCCGGGCCATGAGTGGCCCCGATCACGGCCGACGCCACCAACCATGCACCCGCTACTGCGCTCGACACAGCAGTTGCAACGCTCAAACCCACTGCTCGTCGCCACGACATGTCGCCGGTCCGGGCTGCCGAGATGAACCACAGCACCGGGAGTGGGCTAATCATCAACAGGGCGGTGGAGTTCACCCCACCGGCGGTGGCGAACAACAGCGCGAGCACCGCGATCCACCGCGGTGCTGGCCGTCGGGTCGCGAGAATTGCGGCCACCAGAATCCAGCCGCACAGCGCCCAGGGCAGCAACATCGCCGATGTTCGTGACAGATACGGGAGGGTGTACGGCGAAATTTGGTAGACGACGCCGGCGACGGTGGCTGCGCCGACTCCGCAGCCGAGGTGGCGTGCAGCAGCGCGAACGCCGAGGCCGGCCACGATCACCAAGGTGGCAAGCCACAAACGCTGTGCAACCCAGTCGGGCAATGGTTGCGCCAGCCAGTGAAACGGGCCACTGGGCCAGAGATACCCCGCATACTGCTGGGGTATCCACCCTCCGAGGCGTGTCTCGTCCCACGTCGACAATGCCACCCGCATCAACCGCCCCGGGTCGCCGACCAGGTCGTATTTCGTATCTGCGTTCAAGCGCCCAGGTTCAGACGCGAGTGTGGCAACGATGGGCCAGATGATGATGAGCCACCACGACCCAACGGGTCGTGAGCGCATCACGGGATTGCCCCCTCCAGTCCGTACACGGCCATCGACGCAGTGAGGCCGGCAGCCAGAGTGCCAACGGCGACCAGCTCAACACTACGTCGATATCGCACGGCCACCTGTGGGTTCTGCAGCCACCAGGCGACCGGGGCGATCAGCACCCCGATAGCAACGAGCACAAACCGTGGCCGCGCCGTGACCGTCGCCGGCGACAGCATCAGTGCCACCACTCCCAGGGTGTAGGCGGTAACGACCGGGTGGGTGCGTGTGCGCCACATCGCCCAGACGCCACCAGCCACATGGATCACTGATGCAGCGGTGAGGGCACGGGTTGGCGATGCCAACGGATCGACGATGAACTCCGCGATGAATCGTGCGGTCGACACCCCGAGGCTCAGTCCTTCATCCCATGCTTCGCGCTGCACGCGGAACCACACCCCTGCCTCGCCAGCGCGCCATCCGATCAACCACTGTGTCGCCACAAACCCGGCGGCGATCACCGCCGTGGTCGCCAGTGCTCGCCAGCGCCGGGCCGCGTCGTGGCGCACACACCACATCATCGCCAGCGCAGCCAGTGCGAGCGCTATGGCATTCGGGCGTGTCGCCGTAGCGACGAGACCCAGCACGCCAGCCCATACCCACCGCTCACGGATCAGCATCACCAAGCAGCCCGCTGCCAGCGAAAGCATCAACGCCTCGCTGTATCCCATGGATAGCACGAACGACCCCGGGAAGATCGCCACGACGACCATGGCGGCCGTCGCGACCTCAACACCCCATAGCTGGCGGGCGAGATGCCCACATGCCCACACCGCAACCCATCCGAGCACCAGGTTGAGCACCAGCATCGCCACCGACGACCCGCCGGGTATCACCACGTCCACCACGCGCGCCAGGTAGGGAAATCCGGGGAAGAAGGCCGCCCGCGCCTCCTCCATATAGAAGGTCACGTCGGCGGGAACTGAACGCGGGTATCCGTCGTCGACGATGCGCTGGTACCACGCGGCATCCCACGACATCAGGGTGTCACGCACGTGATCCAGCGTGGGGCGACGGTCGAGACCCGCACGGGCCTGCTCTTGGGTACGCGCGACGGCCACCAGTCCAGCACCGGCCAGCACGAGCAGCCGCGACATCAGGTACGCCGTGAACCCGACGCGAACGGCCGGACCCCACGCCGACCCTTCCCCTCGAGTCGTCACGACGAACGACGTTACTACCTGACAGTATTTATATTCGGCGAACGTCGGGGGGCTGTGCCGCTGGCCTATCCACGCGCCGCACGCCGTATGACCGCCAACAGTCACATCGCCACCAGCACCGCCTATGCGGCCCGACCACTCGGCCATATCGCCGAACTCGACGGGCTGCGTGGCCTCGCCGTCATCGGTGTGCTCGCCTTCCATGCCGACCATCTGCGTGGCGGTTTTCTCGGCGTCGACCTGTTCTTCGTGCTGTCGGGCTGGCTGATCACGCGTTTACTGCTCATCGAGACGTCCACAACCGGCGGGGTGGATCTGATGGCGTTCTGGGGCCGACGCATGCGACGTCTGCTCCCCGCGGTCCTCGCACTGCTGGTGGTGGTATCGGGATACGCCTGGCTGTGGGGCGACACCGCATCACGGGTCGACACCTCCGACGTCGGTCCGTGGGCCCAGTGGTATGTCGCCAACTGGCACGCCATCGGCGACGCCGGCGACTATTGGGCGCTCTTCAGCGAGCCATCGATGTTCGATCATCTGTGGTCGCTGGCCATCGAGGAGCAGTTCTATGTGGTGTGGCCGGTGGCCATCGCGCTGCTGTGGCGACGCAGCCGTCGCCCTGAACGCACCGGGTGGATTCTGATGACATCGGGTGTGGTGCTGGCGACACTGCTCGCTGTTGTCCTCGCTGGCAGCTCAGGAGCGACGCGGGTGTACATGGGCACCGACACTCGGGCCGCCTCGATTCTGTGCGGTGCGGTTGCCGCTATGCCGATAACGGCTCGGACCATGTCACGTCTGATGCGCACACGCTCTGGCTCGTGGGTGCTGTGGCTTGCGACGGGAGCGATCGCGCTGATGTGGTGGCGTGTTGATGGTGCGACAGCATCGTGGCTGTTCCGCGGTGGCCTCACCGCACATGCGATGTTGTCGGCGATCGTTATCTCGGGTCTCGTGGCACGCCGAGAAGCGGACATTCGGGGATTGCTCTCACGCGTGGTGGCCGGCCGTGGCCTGCAGTGGTGTGGCCGGCTGTCGTACTCGCTGTATCTATGGCATTGGCCGGTGTACATCGTGGTGGCCGATCGCACCGACCTCGACGGATGGCGGCTCACGCTGGTTCGAGTCGCGGCAACCGTCGTGGTGTCGGTCACCGGCTACCAATTGGTGGAGCAGTACGTGCGACGGCGTGCGCAATGGGCACACGGACGACGCGGAACCATCTCGACCGCTGTAGCGATGGCTGCCGTCAGCATCTGGTGGGTTGCACTTCCCACCCCGGCACGCCTCGTGGCTGGTGTCGATGCGACTCGCGTTCTCGCTGCACCGCCCACTACGTCGACCGCACCTGCTTCCACCACGGATCCACCCGTCGACGGTCTGCTGCCCAACCCCACAGCACCCACCGCGGCCAACGGCGACGCGGTGAACACCACCGCGGTGGCCACGACCGAGTCGACCACCACCACGACGTCTGAACCACAGGCCGAGGTTCGGATCCCATGGGATGTGACCACCGTCCTGTGGCATGGCGACTCGGTCGCTCACGATGCAGCCCCGGCGATCGTTGCGGCCTTCACCGCGATGGGCATCGAGGTCATCGATCTGTCGTTTCCGGGATCACGCCTCACCGAACTGCCTAACGGTGATGACCCGCTCGAGCGCATCATCACCGCCGCGGAGAACACCAATCCACAGATCGTGTTTCATCAACTCACTACATGGGACGCCCTTGCCGAGCCGATCGCGCAACGCCGCGCGACCGAGCGACTCGCTGAACTCGCGGCCTCGATCAATGCCACGCTCGTCGTCGTGACCGCACCGGTCGAGGCGTCCGCTGTCGTGGACGAGATCGATATTCAGCGGCATCTGGCGATCATGACCAACACAGCGGACACAACCGGCGGCGACATCCAGATCTGGGATCAATCTGGAGTGTTCGGTACGACCTTCACCATCGACATCGACGGTGACGGAATCCCTGAGAGGAAACGCGACGG
>JAFMNE010000028.1:0-4330 GCA_017859395.1 Ilumatobacteraceae bacterium
GTGGTCGACACCCGCTCCCCCGTCACCGGCCGCCCGGCCAGAGCGTCGAGGATCTCGGGTCGATTCGTGAAGTCCTCTCCGACATCAAACGATGGTCCGAGCACCGCAGCGCCGGCCACATCAATCACCACGACACGCACGTCCTCGGTGGTTTCATATCGCTCCACCAGCGACTCGAGCCGATCGGTGTTGCCGGTCACACCGAACTCGAGAACCTCCTCAACGCGACCGGCCAACACGAACGCGTCGCGCTCCAGCCGGGTTACGAGTCGGTCGCGTTCCACCGAACGCAGATACGACGCCAACGGGATGTCCTGCACAGCGAGCACCAGCACCACAACGCCGACAAGCACCGCGATCAGTCGAGTTCTCACGGGCTGCGATCTCCGGGGGCAGCGAGACGAAACCCGACGCCGCGTACCGACTCGATCCACGCATGATCGCCGAGCTTGCGGCGAATGCCGGCGATATGTGCATCCACCGTCTTCGTCGGCCCAAACCAGTTGGCATCCCACACGTGTTCCACGATGTCGGTGCGGGTCCGCACCGCGCCCGCATCGCCGGCGAGGTAGGCCAGCAATTCGAACTCCTTGGGCGTGAGCGACACCGGTTCGGCATCGAGGTACACCCGGTGGGTGCGCACGTCGATCTCCAATGGGCCAACCACGAGACGATCGGCTGGGCTGGCATCAGAGACGCTGGCGGTTGAGCGGCGCAGCACAGCGCGGATCCGGGCCACCAGCTCGCGTGCTCCCAGTGGTTTCACCATGTAGTCATCGGCACCAAGTTCCAATCCGAGCACACGATCGAACTCGTCGCTGCGGGCGGTGATGACGATGATGGGTACAGCGGACTGGCCGCGGATGGCTCGACAGACGTCGTAGCCATCCATATCGGGAAGGCCAAGATCGAGCAGAACCACATCGTGACCACCAGCGGCGATCCGCTGCAGTGCACCTGCACCGTCCACCGCGTGATCGACCTCGAAACCGGCCGTCGTCAACGGGGCCTCAAGCGAGGCCGCGATGGCGTCGTCGTCTTCTACGAGAAGGAGCCGCATAGGCCGAGTTTCGCATCCGAATGCCCTCACATCGCGCGATTTCACCGAACCATGCCGTGTTCTTGGATGTCCCTTGGATATTCCACGGACTCGTGCTGGCATCGCATCCCTACCGTGGCATCAGCGACAACCAGACCCGGTCGTCACACGAGAAAGGACCCCCACGATGAAGACAACCATCATCACCTCGCTCTCACTGGTCGGAGTTCTTGGAGCCGGCACCGCTGCCGCCCTGGTGAACACATCGATCTTCGACTCAGCACCGCAGAACGAAGCCGCAGCGTTCGTTCCCGGTGCCGAACTGGTGGAGCTGACCCTTCCCGAACCGGTGGTGATGGCCGCTGCCGACACCACCGCGGACCCAATGGTGGATGCCGCGACGACCCCGGCACCGGCCACGTTGACCACCGCAGCCCCAGCTCCGGTCACCCCAAGTGCATCGCTGGCGGTCACGGCCACCGATAAGCAGAGCCAGGACGACACGCCCGCAACCACCGCTGCCGATGCCAGCGATGACACGACGCCCAGCGACAGCACGGCGCCCAGCGATTCCACGCCAGACACCACGGCACCGGCGACCACCCCAGCAACTACCACCCCAGCAACCACCACCCCGCCGCCAGCGGCTCCGTTGCTGCTCACCACCTACGACCTCGGTGGTGCCGGTTCGGTCACCGTCGACGTGATCGACGGCCGCATGACCCTGGTGGATGCCACCGCTGCTGCTGGCTGGACGGTGACCGATGCCGACATCGACGCCCTCACCAACGAAGTAGAGGTTGAGCTCACCGATGGATCGATGATTGTCGACTTTGAGGTTGTGCTCGTCAACGGGGCTCTCGTGCCCAGTATCCGTACCGAGCAGGTGACCAACGACGGGTACGACGAGGACGAGGACGAGGACGACGACGAGGACGACGACGACGAGGACGACGACGATGACGACGAGGACGAGGACCACGACGACGAGGACGCCGACGACGAGGACGACGACGCACGACGACGACGAGGACCACGACGACGACGAGGACCACGACGACGACGAGGACGACGACTGATGAGTGACTCTCTCGATGCAGACCGCCGTGCCGCGCGCTTGGCCGCCATTCAGGCGGCCAAGGCGCAGGCCGAGCAGCAACGCACCGTGACCACACCCCCCGCCACGCCTTCCATGCCCGACAGCCCCGTCGCTCCCGAGCCACAGGCCTCCCCAGCGGCGGCGGCCACGCGCCCTCAGCGGCGGCGATCGGCGGCCCACACCGCGCGCATCGCCACCGTCGGTGCATCAACGGGCGCCGTGCTCACCCTGATGGCGACCTACGGAATGGCAGAGTCGGCGGCGTCACAAGAGCCAATCCTGGAGCCGCCGGCCTCGGACCTCAGGTCGAATGGATCGTCGATCACTGTGGCCAGCGATGCAGCCGTGGTGCTGCTCACCCTCGACAGTGCAGGACGGCCCCTCGATCTGCGACAGACCGACGTCGCCAGCCTGCAACAGTTTCTGGCTGCCGCCCAACCGGTGCTCGAGACTGCACCCGTCGAGGCAGCCGCCACTGCAGTTGCTGCGCCGGCCAGCAACAACCCGGCGCCCATCACACCGACGGAGTCGGTTGTGGTCGCAACATCACCACCTCAGGTGACGCCAGCAACCACTGCAGCAGCTGCGGTGCCGGCCACACCGGCGCCAGCCCCAGAGGCGACACCGGAGCCGACTCCCGCCACTCAAACAGCGCCAGCAGCCACTCCGGCACCAGAGCCGGTTCCCGCCGCTGAACCAGCGCCAGCTACTGCGCCTGAACCGGCCCCCGTTGCCGCTCCTGAACCGACCCCGGCCACCACCGTGCCGGCGGCAACAAGCGCCCCGGTGCAGCTCACATTGCCCACACCCAGTCAGGGGAACTCCGGTGGGTCCTGACACCATCGAGCGCGCATCGGTGCGGCTGATGGGCTGTGATGCCACGGTGATGACCCCCGCGGGCTACGCCGATCAGGCCCTCACCAGGTTGCGCACCCTTGAGAGTCGCTGGTCACGGTTCCGTAGCGACAGCGACATCTCGCGACTGAATGCCGCTGCTGGTCGGCCGGTCGCTATACATCGCGATACGCATGTGCTGCTGCATCGACTGGCGCTCGCCCATCGACTCACCGATGGCGCATTCGACCCGACATTGCTGGGCGCCATCGTCGGGCTGGGCTATGACGCAAGTGTTGACGATCGCACCTCTCGCACCAGCCTTCATCCGTCCGCCCGCCACAGTGCTGACCCCTCTCAGGTGTTGATCGCCGAGATCGACGGGGCCACGACCGCGATGCTGCCTCCCGGCACCGCGATCGACCCCGGCGGTCTCGGCAAGGGCCTCGCGGCCGACATCGTTGCCGCTGAACTCGTCGCAGCGGGTGCGTCTGGGGCCATGGTTGAAATCGGCGGTGACCTTCGCGTGGCTGGCGAACCACTCGGTGGCGAGGTGTGGGCCATCGACATTCACGACCCGGCCCGCAGCAGCGTGATCGACCGCATCGCCATCAGCGACGGTGGTGTTGCCACGTCGAGTACACGGCTGCGTACCTGGCAGCACGCGGGTACCAGCGTTCACCATCTCATCGACCCGACACTCGGCGCGCCATCGGCGCGAGGTGTCGCCGGCTGCACCGTGGCCGCTGGCGATGCCGCCTGGGCCGAGGCGCTCACGAAAGTGCCCTTCGCCCGCGGTGTCGATGCCACACGTGCGTTCTTCGAACAACAGAACGTGGCGGCTCTCATCGTGTTCGACGACGGCCGTCGACACGCAACCTCCGCATGGAAGGACCTTTCGCGATGAACGATCACCTGTGGTGGTACCTCTCACGTTCCACGGGCATTGTGGCGCTGTTTCTGCTCGCCGGATCGATGATCTGGGGAGTGTTGCTATCAACCCGTGCTCTCCGCGAGGTTGATCGGCCCGCATGGCTGAATGCGATGCACACCTGGCTTGCCGGCACCGGACTCGTCATGACCGCGGTGCATGTCGTGTCGTTGATCTTCGATGAATGGGTTGCTTTCGGCGCGGGCGACATCTTGGTGCCCGGCGTCGCCGACTGGGGCGGGGCCACCACCATGAACCGCGTGGGTACGGCCATTGGTGTTATCAGCCTGTATGTGATGGTCATCGTGCAGGGCACCTCATATTTGCGCCGACACATGTCACGGCGGATGTGGTTGGCCGTGCACCGCCTCAGCTACCCGTTGGTGTTCACCGTGCTAGCCCATGCGGGCTGGTCGGGCACCGATAC
>JAFMNE010000028.1:4512-15883 GCA_017859395.1 Ilumatobacteraceae bacterium
CGGGCGTTCTCGCCAAGAGCATCAGAGGCGTAGCCGCCTTCTTGCAGGACCACCGTCGGGCATCCCATCTCGGCAACGAGCGCACCGCAGCGTTCCAAACCGTCCGCGGTCAGGGCGAGATCGCTGATGGGATCCTCAACGAAGGTGTCCAAGCCAAGCGACACCACGACGGCATCAACCGCTGCAGCGTCGATGGCCTCCAACGCGCTCGACAGCGCGGACACATAGGCGTCGTCATCGCATCCTGCGGCCAGCGGCAGGTTCAATGTGGCGCCCGCTCCCCGCCCAGTGCCGGTTTCATCGCGATGACCGGTGAGGTAGGGGTACGCCCGTTCGGGGTCGCCATGCAACGAGACGAACACGACATCGTCGCGGTCATAGAAGATCTGCTGAGTCCCGTTGCCGTGGTGATAGTCCACATCGAGCACCGCAACCCGCGACAGACCGGCATCGCGAAGATGCTGGGCGGTAATGGCCGCATTGTTGAAGAAGCAGTAGCCCCCGTACAACGCCGATCCGGCGTGGTGCCCTGGCGGACGACACAGCCCATACGCCACACGGTCACCGTCCAACACCGCATCGGCGGCGGTCAGCGCCACATCCACCGATGAGCGCGCCGCGTCGTAGGTGCCCTGGGTGAGCGGGGTGGTCGTCTCGAAACACCACCAGCCGAGTTCCATCGATATCGACCGTGGCCGAACCGCTGGACTCATCTTGTCGCGCAGCCCCGCCATGGAGAACACGTCGGGGATCACGTCGTGGGTCGGCCCGTGCGCCTCTTGAAAGCGTTCCCATGCGGTCGCGAGGAACTCGACAAGGCCCGGGTCGTGCACTGCGGTAATCGGCGCCATGCCGTGATCGTCGGGCGCGATGAACTTGAACAGGTCATCGGCGGACAGAACCTCACGGATCGACTCTGCTCGACCCGGATGCTCGAAGGGCGGCTGGAAGCGTGAATCTTCCAGTTCGGCTTCGGGGTGGTGCGCGCGGTGCCGCAGGGTGTAGACCACCTTCACAGCGACAGTGTCGCAGACCAACGACCGTTCGACACCCGGAGGCCCCATGACCCGACTCGGCTACACCATTCCGTCGTTCAACTATCCGGGTTCCGGCCCCGATCAGATCTTCTCCCACGTCGCCCGCCAGGTCGCCGAGGCCGAACGTTCAGGATTCGACACCGTGATGGTGATGGATCACGTGTACCAACTACCGATGCACGGCCCGCCCGACATGTACATGCTCGAGTGCTACACCATGCTGGCCGCGATGGCTCGTGAGACCTCGCGGGTGCGTGTGGGTGCACTCGTCACGGGCAACACCTACCGCAACCCGGCGATGCTCGCCAAGATCGTCACCACGTTGGACATCGTGTCGGAAGGTCGCGCACAACTGGGCATCGGTGCCGGCTGGTTCGAACTCGAACACTCGGCCTACGGATTCGAATTCGGTACGTTCACCGACCGTTTCGAGCGTCTCGATGAGGCCCTGCAGATCATCTGTCCGATGTTGCGTGGCGAACGCGCAACGCTTGACGGCAAGTGGTACTCGGTGCACGACGCCATGAACGAACCACCGCCGATCAGCAACATCCCGCTGATGATCGGCGGGTCGGGCGAGCGCAAAACCCTGCGGATGGTCGCCGACTACGCCACCGATTCAAACCTGATCTGCGCCCCCGACGAGGTAGGGCGCAAGCTGGCCGCTCTCGATGAACACTGCGGCCGCGCTCATCGCGACCGCTCCGAGATCACCGTCACGCGTCAACAAGCGGTGTGCGTCGCGCCGACCTATGACGAAGCCGTCGCCGAACTCGAGGCGATGATCGTCGAGCGCGGCCTGAGTGGCGCCGATGCCGACGCCGCACGGGCGCGGGTGATCGTCGGTGACCCGGACACGGTCGGAGAGGCCATGAGCGCCCAGATGGAACTCGGCATTGACGGGTTCACGGTGAGCGCCAGCGCGAACTGCCATATCCCCGGCCGTGTGGAGCTGACGGGTCACACACTGGCGCGCGTGGTCGGCATCTGATCTCGGCCGGATACCAGCCTGAGATATCTCGCTGGGCGCCCGCGTACCGCTCAGTCGATGAGGGCGAGTTCCTCCAGCATGTACAACTCGCGACACTTGGCGCGCTGCAATTTGCCCGAGGAGGTTTTGGGCAGCGTGCCGGGTTGCACCAACATCACATCGCGCGGCGGTAACCCGCAGACATCGAGCGTGCGGTGGTGCACCGCGTCGCGGACATCGTCGGGCGATTCGGTGCGCACCTCAGCCACCACCACCACGGTCTCTTTGCCTTTGTAGCCGTCAACACCGAACGCGATCACATTGCCGGCGCGCACCCCGTCGAGTCCACCAACCGCGCGCTCAATGTCTTCGGGGAACACGTTGCGGCCGCCGACGATAATCACGTCCTTGATGCGACCGCACAGCACCAGCTCCCCATCGAGCAGGTAGGCAAGGTCACCGGTGCGCAACCAGTCGTCGTGGAACAACGCCGCCGTCGCGTCCTCGCGCTTGTAGTAGCCCGGCGTGACCGATGTGCCGCGCAACCACAACTCGCCCACATGACGCTCGGGCACCTCGTCGCCGGTGTCGGGGTCGACCACGCGCATCTCGAGGCCCGGCACCGCCGTGCCCAGCAACGGCAGGCGACGTGCGCGCACCGCAAGATCGTCAGGGTCGGTGATCTCCATCGGTTTGGCCACCCGCGACCGCTCCAGCACTTCACGATCAACCGTGTCGCATCGCAGGCCAGCACCACGACGAGGGAAGGTGCCCGCGATTGCCACTTCGGCCATGCCGAACGCCGGGAAGACCGCGCCCGCATCGAAGCCATGCGATGCTGCCGCCTCGCAGAACGCGTCCATTGCTGCCGGGTCCACCGGTTCGGCGCCGCTGAGCGCGAGCGTCAGCGTCGACAAGTCGAGGCCCTCGGCGCGTCGCAGCGCTCGCGTGGCCAACACCCACGCAAAGTTCGGGCCTGCGGTCGCGGTGCCACCCCAGTCAGAAATCCACTGCATCCAGTTGCCTGGTTTCGCCATGAAGTCCTGCGGCGCGGCCTGCACCAGGTTCACCCCAGTGGTCATCGGGATGGCGAGGAAACCCACCAGACCCATGTCGTGATACAGCGGCAGCCACGACACCATGACCTCGCCCTCGACCAACCCTGCCGCGGTGCAGGCGGCGTCCATGTTCGCGGTCAGCACCCGATCGGGGATCATCACGCCTTTGGGTTCGCTGGTAGATCCGCTGGTGTACTGCAGGATCACCAGACGCTCAGGGTCGGGATCGGGGACCTCGAGCCGATCACCAGACGGCACACCGCTGGCACCGGGCAGCACAGATCGCATTGGCATGATCGGCGGGTCTCCGGGCGCAGCCTCGTAGAAATCAGCGAGCATGTCGTCGATCAGCACCAACTTGGCATCGCCGTGGCGAATTCGTGCCCGGGTGCCGGTGACGAACTCGTCGAGCGATCCCATCCGCATCGGCAACGGCAGGATCATCGACGCGATGCCGGCCATCCAGCAGCCCCGCACGATGGTCATCAGCGAGCGGCTTGTCGGGCCGAGCACTGCGACGTGATCGCCTGGCAACAGGCCGCGTGCCTGCAGCGCCGCGCCGACCGCTCGGGCGTCGTCGTGAATCTCGCTCCAGGGGACGAACGTCGGACCGTCGGGGGCAACCGAGTGCCCGACGAAGCGCACCCCACCATCACCCTGGGCTGCGGACTCGAGTCGTTCGATCACCGACGGCACACGCGTCGTGTCGCTGCTCATGGCGGCGAAGGGTAGTGCTGCCACCCCCGCCAAACACGACTCTCCGCGTCTGTGCAGCACAGATCGGTACCGCGCCGTCGAGCGTCCCGGGGCAGGTGGGTCGCGTCACCGTAGGCTCTGAGGCCGTGACGGCGCCCCCACGGCGCCATGACGAACATGGAGACAGCGTGAGCGACGACACCACCCCCGCGTCCGATATCCCACCACATCGCTATACCGCAGCACTTGCTGCCGACATCGAGCAGCGCTGGCAGGACACCTGGGAGGACGAGCACACGTTCTGGGCGCCGAACCCCGCGGGCCCGCTCGCCGATCCCGACGCTGTCGCCGCCACGGGCGACAAGTTGTTCGTTCTCGACATGTTCCCCTACCCGTCAGGTGCAGGGCTGCACGTGGGACATCCTCTGGGCTACATCGGTACCGATGTCTATGCGCGCTATCAGCGCATGCAGGGCCGCAATGTGTTGTACACGATGGGGTTCGATGCCTTCGGCCTGCCGGCCGAGCAGTACGCGGTGCAGACGGGCCAGCATCCGGCCATCACCACCGATGCGAACATCGCGAATATGCGTCGCCAATTGCGACGCCTCGGGCTCAGCCATGACCCGCGCCGGTCGATCTCTACGACCGACCCCGAGTACTACCGCTGGACGCAGTGGATCTTCACCCAGATCTTTAACGCGTGGTACGACCCCGAGCAGCGCCGGGCGCGTCCCATTTCCGAACTTGAATCTGCCTTTGCGAACGGCAGCCGGCCCACCCCCGACGGTCGCACATGGGGTGACATGAGTGGTGCCGAGCAGCGCCGCTTGCTCGATGACTATCGCCTCGCCTATGTGAGCGAGGCTCCGGTGAACTGGTGCCCCGGACTGGGCACCGTGGTCGCGAACGAAGAAGTCACTGCCGATGGGCGCAGCGACCGCGGCAACTTCCCCGTGTTCACCCGCAACATGCGCCAGTGGATGATGCGCATCACCGCCTATGCCGACCGGCTGCTGGAAGACCTCGATCTGCTCGACTGGAGCGAGGCGATCACCACGATGCAGCGCAACTGGATCGGTCGCAGCGAAGGAGCTCGGGTCGACTTTGCATCACCGGCCGGACCGATCACCGTGTTCACCACTCGACCCGACACCTTGTTCGGTGCAACGTTCATGGTTCTTGCCCCGGAGCACCCCCTCGTCGAGGCTCTCACCACGCCAGATCAGGCCGATGCTGTGGCGGAGTATCGCCGCGCAGCGGCCGCTGCATCAGATCTCGATCGCCAAGACACCAGTCGCGACAAAACCGGCGTGTTCACTGGCTCCACCGCGACGAATCCGGTGAACGGCGCGCAGGTTCCCGTCTGGATCGCCGACTACGTGCTGATGGGCTACGGCACGGGCGCGATCATGGCGGTGCCGTGTGGGGATCAACGCGACTTCGAATTCGCCCGCCGTTTCGGCCTCGACATCCCCGCTATTCAGCGGCCACCCGATGCGTGGTTCGCCGACCGTGAGGTCGCCCCATCGCTCGACACCTCAACATGGCCAGAAGCATTTGTGGGCGATGCGCCCTATGTGAACTCCTCGAATGATTCATTGAGTCTGAACGACATGACGTCGGTGCGTGACGGCATCGCGACGATGAACTCGTGGCTGAGCGCAAACGGCGCTGGCGAAGCGACCGTGAATTACAAGTTGCGCGACTGGTTGTTCAGCCGTCAGCGCTACTGGGGCGAGCCATTCCCGATCGTGTACGACAGCGATAGCAACCCGCACACCCTTCCCGACGAGATGCTGCCGGTCACGCTCCCGGAAACCGACTCGTTCTCGCCACGCACCTTCGACCCCGACGACGAGTTCTCCGAGCCGGAAAGCCCACTCGATCGCCTCAGCGATTGGGTCGAGGTCACCCTGGATCTCGGCGATGGCCCCCGGACGTATCGGCGCGATACCAACGTGATGCCCCAATGGGCCGGGTCGTGTTGGTACGAGTTGCGCTACCTCGACCCGACCAACACCGACGCCTTTGTCGATCCAGCGGTCGAGCACTACTGGATGGGTCCACGTACCGATATCCGCCCCGATCATCCCGGCGGTGTCGATCTGTATGTCGGCGGTGTGGAGCACGCCGTGCTGCACCTGCTGTACTCGCGTTTCTGGCACAAGGTGCTGTTCGACCTCGGCCATGTGTCGTCGCGTGAGCCCTATGCACGGCTGTTCAACCAGGGGTACATCTTGGCGAACGCCTTCACCGATGACCGTGGCATTTACGTCGATGCCACCGAGGTCGTCGAGCACGACGACGGCAGTTTCACCCACAACGGCACACGGGTGACCCGCGAGTGGGGAAAGATGGGCAAGAGCCTGCGCAATGCCGTGTCGCCCGACGAGATGTACGACGCCTATGGCGCGGACACATTGCGCCTATACGAGATGGCGATGGGCCCTCTCGATGCGAGCCGGCCGTGGGAAACACGCGACGTGGTGGGCATGTTCCGCTTCCTGCAGCGACTCTGGCGCACCATGGTCGATGAGGACACCGGCGAACTCACCGTGGATGACAGCACGCCCGACGATGAGACTGCACGGCTTCTGCATAGAACAATCGATGTGGTGGGCACCGAAATGGCTGCCCTGCGGTTCAACACCGCCATCGCGAAACTCGTCGAATTGGTGAACCATGTAACCAAGTCACGCCAGGCGAGCGGGCGGACACCGCGCACCGTGGCCGAGACCATGGTGCTGATGGCAGCACCACTGGTTCCTCATCTCGCCGAAGAACTCTGGCGTCGCCTCGGCCATGTCACATCGGTGGCCTACTGCGACTTCCCCACCGCCGACCCGGCACTGCTCGTCGACGACGAGGTGGAGATGCCGGTGCAGGTGAACGGCAAAGTGCGGGCCAGAGTGATGGTGCCTGCCGATGCGGACGACGAGACGATCCGCGCGATCGTCTTCGCCGATGACGGGGTGCAACGCGCCATCGACGGCGCCGACCCCGCCGATCTGCGCAAAGTGATCGTGGTGCCGGGACGCATGGTGAACCTGGTGCTGTGAACCGGTGACACCCGCCGAGCCCGGATCGGGTCGGCGGTGTCACACCCAGTACGGTCGCGGCCATGACCGCTCGCCGCTTTCTCATCACCGGTGCCTCCAAAGGCATCGGCCTCGCCACTGCACGCCACCTCGCCGAACGCGGTGATACACCGGTCGGGCTTGCGCGCACCACACCCGAGGACTTCCCCGGTGAATTCATCTCGGTAGACCTTGCCGACCGCGACGCGACCGCAGCAGCCATCGATGCTGCGCTCGCCGGCGGCCCCCTCGACGGCGTGCTGAACAACGTGGGCATCGTGCGACCACAGATGGTCGGCGAGATCGACATCGCTGACTTCGAGGCAGTGTTCGACGTCACCGTGCGCTCCACCATCCAGACCGTGCAGGCGCTCATGCCCGGCATGATCGAGCGCGGATGGGGCCGCATAGTGAACATCTCCAGCGTGGTCGCACTCGGTGGAGTGCCAGGGCGTAGTTCCTATGGCGCAGCGAAAGCAACGATGGAGCATCTGACGCGCATCTGGGGCGCCGAACTCGCACCCCATGGCATCACCGTGAACGATGTGGCCCCGGGCCCCGTGGCCACCGACCTGTTCCGCGAAGGCAACCCCGTGGGCTCACCCGGCGAGGCCCGCTACTTGTCGATGGTGCCGATGGGTACTCTCGGCACCGTGGACGACATCGCTGCAGCGGTGTGCTTCTTCATGTCCGATGCTGCGGGGTGGATCACCGGTCAGACGCTGCGCGTGGATGGTGGTGCATCGATTGGCCGCGCTGCCAACTGATCGGCGGATGTGCGATCTCAGTTCGGGAACACGGCGATCTCGCTGGCTTTCACCGACGCCCACACCTCATCTCCAGTGCCGATGTCGAGCGCGGCCAGACCGCCCTCGGTGACTTCCACGACGAGAGGCAGCGGTGCTCCGAGGCGCACCCGCACGCGATCGGCCGAGCGTTCGATGGCCTCCACCCGTGTGGACCACACATTGCGGGGGCTGCCTTCGGGCCGCGACCGATGCAACGACACCGAACGGGGACGCACCACTGCCACCACATCACCGTCGGCGACCGTGTGCGCACCAACCGTCAGCGGGTAACCACCGATCAGCAACTGGTCGCCCGTCAACACACCCGACAGCGGGTTCAACCCAAGGATCTCGGCAACATATGCCGACCGGGGTGTGTCCACGAGTTCTCGCGGTGAACCCGCCTGCACCAGCGCCCCATCATCGATCACCATGATCTGATCGGCGAGGGTCAACGCATCGATGGGGTCGTGGGTGACGATCACGCGGGTCGGAAGGTCGTCAGCGGCGAGGAGGCGGCGCATCGCCGGTCGTGCCGCCGCGTCGAGTGCCGCAAGCGGCTCGTCGAGTAACAGCACCTCAGGGTCGGCCGCGAGGGCCCGCGCAAGCGCGACCCGTTGTGCTTCGCCGCCGGACAGATCGGTGACCCGTCGCGCAATCAGATGCGCCGCGCCGACGCGGGCCAACACATCGGCTGCTCGTTGGTTTGCTGCTGTTGTCCCAACGCCGCGAGAACGCGGACCGAATGCCACGTTGTCACGCACATTGAGATGACTGATCAACGCGTGCTGCTGGAACATCATCGCGACCCGCCGGTGCTGCGGCGGAACGAACACCCCCGCACCTGGGTCATCCCACACGCCATCGGCCCCGACGAGACGGCCATCGTCGAGTGGTTGAAGGCCGGCGAGGCAGCGCAACACGGTGGTCTTACCGGCACCGTTCGGGCCGATGAGGGCCACGGTGGTGCCGCTTGCAATGTCGATCGGCACATCGATGCGACAGTCGCCAACGCGCACGATGATGCGGCCGTGCACACTCACCGGCGACCTCCAATGGCCCCGGTCCAGCGGTCGCGCATCGATACCAGCACCACGAACGACACGACCATCAACAACACGCTCATCAGCAGTGCCTGATCGACGTCACTTTCGAGCGCGAGGTAGGTGGCCACCGGCAGCGTGCGGGTGGTGCCGGGAAAGTTCCCCGCGAAGGTGACCGTGGCACCGAATTCTCCGAGCGCACGAGCCCAGGTCAAGACAAGCCCCGACAGGATCGCGGGGCGCACCGCGGGCAGGGTGACACGACGAATCACGGTCCACGGACTGGCACCCAAAGTACGGGCTGCGTCTTCGACGGTGCGGTCGGTGCTGTGCAGGGCCGACTCCACGGTCAACACGAGGAAGGGCATCGCCACGAAGACCTGCGCGATGATCACCGCCGGTGTTGTGAACGGCAGTCGGATACCGAACCAGTCGTTCAGCGATGCACCGATCAGTCCGCGGCGCCCAAGCGCAGCCAGCAGGGCCACGCCGGCCACCACCGGCGGCAGCACCATCGTCAACGTGCAGACCGCTCTGATCACGTGACGCCCCGGCAACTGCGTGCGTGCCAGTACCCACGCCAACGGAAGACCGAGAACCAGTGCGCACGCGGTGGCGATGACGCTGGTGAGCAGCGACAGCAGCAGTGCCTCACGCGGTGCGGATGCGGTGAACAGATCACCCACATCTGACCAGGGCACTCGTAGCACCAGCGCGAGCAGCGGCAACGCAAAGAACACCACGGCGATCACGGCCAACGCCACGATGGGGACGGGCGTGCGCGGCGCGGTGCGCCGGCGACGGGTGCGCTGCGATGTCACGGCGAACTGAACCCCCGTGCCGTCAACGCCGCAGTTGCGACAGGGCCACCGAGGAACGCAATGAAGTCGACCGCTGCGGCATTGGTGGCGTCGAGGGCCACTGCGGGGTACTCAGCGGTGATACGCGCCGCATCTGGGTGGCCGAGGGGTACCGCGGTGACTGCTGCGGTGTCGGCATCGGTGGTGTCGCGGCCGGCGATGTCGCTGGCGTACACGATGCCCGCATCAACCTCGCCGAGGGCCACCCGGGTGACGACTGCACGCACATCGGTCTCGAACGTCGTTGGGGTGATGACCACGCCCGCGGCATCAAGGGCTCGTCGCGCGTAGTCGCCAGCAGGCACCTCGGGAGCCGCGATGGCGATGAGCAGGTCGGGGCGCTCAAGATCGGCGAGGCCGGTGATGCCGAGCGGGTTGTCGCGCTCCACCGCGATGACGAGGGAGTTGTGAGCGATGGTCACCGGCGCGCCGTGACCGTCGATCACCGTGGTCACTGCATCCATCTGTTCGGGGTTTGCCGAGATGAACACGTCGGCCGGTGCGCCATCGATGATCTGCGCGGCCAGGGTCGAGGATCCGGCATACGAGACCCGTATCGGTGGCCCACCCGCGGCGACATGTTCGGCGATGATGTCGTCGAGAGCATCGGTGAGCGACGACGCAGCAAACACGGTGAGAGTGGTGTCGTCGCTACTGCACGAACCGAGCAGGCCGATGGCGCAGAGACCGGCGACCAGTGCACGCCACGGAGACGCAAAGCACACGCGTCGTGGCGTACGGCGTTGACGATCGATCACCGGCGAAGGTTATGCAGGGCCGTCACCAATAGTCAAAAAGTGACTAGTGGCTCTGCGACGGCTACCGTGAGGCCGTGAGCACTGACACCGCCGCTATGCCGCTCGCTGATGGCGTCTGCCTGTGCCTCATCGACGAAGTCAACGATGAGCATCCGATTCATGGCTGGCACCTCGTCCGCCTCCTCGCGCCCGGTGCCGATATCGGACGCATCTGGAGCCTGTCACGAGCGCTGACCTATCGCAGCGTCGATCGCCTCATCGACCGCGGCTTCGTGATCCGCGACGACCATGGCGATGACCGCCGCCGCCATCTCCACCCAACGGCTGCCGGCCAACGCCGCGCACGGGTCTGGCTGGACACACCGGTGGAACATGTCCGCGACCTGCGCACCGGTTTCCTTGTCGCTGTCGAACTGCGACGGCGTCGCGGGCTCGACATCGCCGGGTTCGCAGCACGGCAACTCGAGGCGCTCTCTCCCGCGCTCGACGGGCTCATTCACGACACCGCCACCGATGCCGACGTCGATCCGGTGGCGCGTTGGCGTCATCATTCGGCCGAAGCGGCGCGGGCATTTCTCATCGACATGTCACAGGGGCACTCCCCTACGTCGTGAGCTGCGCCGCGCACCGACATCACGATCCACCGCGGGCGGCGCGGTGACTACCATCTGGGTATCAGCCGGCGTTCAAAGAGGGGGAACGACATGGCAGAACCATCCATTGCTGCCGGCAGCACCGACGTGGCGCTGCTCGACGACACCATCGACGAGAATTTTGCAGCCACCGTCGCTGCGCACCCCGACCGCGAGGCGCT
The DNA here is from genome assembly GCA_017859395.1 of Ilumatobacteraceae bacterium. Classification (GTDB taxonomy): domain Bacteria; phylum Actinomycetota; class Acidimicrobiia; order Acidimicrobiales; family Ilumatobacteraceae; genus Casp-actino5. The sequence continues at coordinate 15,617 of JAFMNE010000028.1, forward strand.
CGTGGTGCGCCATCAGGGCATCCGCTGGACCTATGCCGAGCTCGACGCCGAGGTGCAGACCCTCGCGCGTGCGCTCATGGCATCGGGGGTGCGCACCGGTGACCGCATTGGGCTGTGGTCGCCGAACCGCTACGAGTGGGTGCTCGCCCAATATGCCACCGCACGTATCGGCGCGATCATGGTGTGCATCAACCCGGCGTACCGCACCCACGAGTTGAGTTTCGCCGTCAGCCAATCGGGCTGCTCGATGCTGCTGGCGGCTCCCGA
>JAFMNE010000028.1:16328-25261 GCA_017859395.1 Ilumatobacteraceae bacterium
TCGCTGTACGGCGTGCCCACCATGTTCATTGCCGAACTCGCGGTGGAGAACTTCGATGACTACGACCTGTCGAGTCTGCGCACGGGGATCATGGCCGGGTCTCCCTGCCCGGTTGAGGTGATGCGCCAAGTGATCGACCGGATGCATATGGACCAGGTCACCATTGCCTACGGCATGACTGAAACGTCGCCCGTGTCGACACAGACCGGCGCCGACGACTCGATCGACAAGCGCGTTGGCTCGGTGGGGCGCGTGCATCCCCATGTGGAGATCCGCATTGCCGATACCGACACGGGTGCCACCGTGCCGCGCGGCACTACCGGCGAATTCCAGACCCGGGGCTACTCGATCATGAAGGGTTATTGGAACGAACCCGACAAAACCGCTGATGCGATCGACGCCGACGGGTGGATGCACACCGGCGACCTCGCGGTGATGGATGACGACGGCTATGTGAACATCACCGGACGTATCAAGGATCTGATCATCCGCGGTGGCGAGAACGTGTCACCACGCGAGATTGAGGAGTTCCTCTACACCCACCCCGATATCGCCGATGTGCAAGTCGTCGGGGTACCCGATGCTCGATACGGCGAGGAGGTGTGTGCCTTCGTTCAGATGCGTTCCGGCGCACCATTCGATGCCGAGGCCATCCGCGAGTTCTGCCGCGGCACGATCGCGCATTTCAAGGTGCCGAGATACGTGCTCGACACCGACGAGTTCCCAATGACCGTCACCGGGAAGATTCAGAAGTACCTGTTGCGCGAACAAGCAGCGGAACGACTGGGGCTCGACCCTGCAGCCACCACTGCCTAGTTGCGACGTCGATCATCGCCAAATGGAAGACGGCATGCGTCAATGCCACACTCATCTCCATGGCCCCGAGCGTTGTGACTGACAACCCGTGTCGGTGACCTGCCCAGAGTGCGGCGCTGCAGTCGCCGTCCCGGCCGGTTTCATGGTCGCAGCGTGCACATGTGGCGCACGTGTGCGCACCGACGGTGATGGAACGAGCGCACATGCTGGTCTTGACCCCTACGAAATCCTCGGCGTCAGTCCCGATGCGTCCACCGATGAGATCCGCCGGGCGTATCGCCAGAGAGCACGCGAGACCCACCCCGATCATGGGGGCAACCCCGACGAATTCCAGGCGGTGCAGATGGCATGGGAGGTGTTACGAGACGGAGAGCCCACCCGCACCAGACGCCGACAGACAGGCTCCATCGGGGTACCCGATGTTGTGGGGATGAACGCCGTGAGCGCCATCTCCCGGCTGCGAGAGGCTGGTCTGCTGCCCGTCATCGCGATGACCCGAGTCGATGCGACAAGCCCGCTCATCGGCTTCGTTGTCGCAACAACGCCATCTCCGGGCCAGCAACGGCCACACAATGGCGCTGTGCAGATCGTGGTCGCGCTATCGGATCCCGCTGCGCTGCGCCAGCGACTTATCGACAGTGGCCGTCAGGCCGCGAAAGACCTCCGTCATGGTTTCGCCACCACCTGGCGTGAACGCCAGCAACCATCGGCCGACACCGCCCCCACTGCAACAGCGATTGGTCAACGCCTCGGGTACTCGACGCTAACTGCGGCCCGCGGCACCGTCGACGCATTGCGACTCGGTGCCTACGCCGCCGTGGTTGCTGTCATCATGGCGGCAGCTGTGGTGGTCGGGGTGATACGCCCAGCGGCTGGCCTAATCGTCTTGCTTGTGGGCCTGACCGTCGTTGCTTTTACCTGGGTCCGCGGGCGACGGCGGCGGCGTGCCCGTCGAGAACGTGGTGGACTGCTCTGACGCTCCGGGAAATGATGCTCGGCCACGGGGTGTGTCGGCGGGTATTAGCGTGAGCGGCGATGATTCGATTTCGTCGCACATGGCGCCGACCTGGGCCCGAGGGTGTGGTGCCCCACCTCATGGCTGATGTGGTGCGCCGTGCCCGCGAGGTCAGTGATCTCGACGTGACGATGTGGCGTTGCGTGGCGGGCGACAACGCCGACCTCTACCGCTTGAGCGCCACCGCCCGCGACCCCGACGACATTGCTGATCTGGTCAGCGCCTTCGGCAGCGATGCCGACCTGCGCAACCTGTGCGCCGAGATCGGCACTGGCGCCGACACCTCCGACCATCACGACCACGTACTGGTCGCGGCGCGTCGCACACCTCGCCCGGGAACGATCATCGCGACCGCCACGATCCCTGTGAGCGCACAACGGACCGCTGCCATCTGGGCCGACGCCGTCGACAGCGCCGTGGCCGCTGGTGCAGCCGCCGAGCTGTACGCCATCGATGACCGCGACGGCGCCAGCACTGAACTTGTAGTGCCGGTGCCACACCCGGGTACCCGACCAGCACCTCCCCGCGACGCGGTCGCCGCACTGCGGTGGGCCAGCGCTGTGTCCCATGCCCCGATCGGCGCTCACCGATGGTGGCGTCGATCGGTGTAGGCCCATAGCGGCGACGCGCTCAGTCGGGCGCGGTGACGCTCCCCTCGTAGTATCTGGCGTGCGCTGGTATCTCACGCCGGTGCGCCTGATCGAGGAGTCACACGATGATCATCCATACCAGCCCGCTGCCATCCGTCGTCATCCCCGAGGTGCCGATCACCGAGTTTGTTCTTCGCCGCGCCGCCATCCATCCGGACCGTCCAGCGCTGATCGACGGCACCAGCGGCCGAGTGATCACCTTTGCTGAACTCGATGACCAGATTCACCGTCTGGCTGGCGGGTTGCGCGCCGCGGGTTTCGCCCCCGGGGACGTACTTGCCCTGATGGCACCGAATGTGCCTGAGTACGCGGTGGTGTTCCACGCGGTCGCGGTAGCCGGTGGCACCGTCACCACTGTCAACCCCACCTATGGGGCCAGCGAGGTTGCATTTCAGTTGGCCGACGCCGGCGCCTCGGTCCTGGTCACCATTGGCGCCTTCGCCGATGTTGCCCGTGAGGCAACCGCCACAACGAACATCACCGAGATCATCACCATCGACGGTGCCGACGGCACCACCGCCCTCAGCACGCTCGTCGGCGACCGCATCGAGCAGCATCCCGTCGACGTTTTCGAACAACTCGTGGTGCTCCCCTACTCATCGGGCACCACCGGCCTGCCCAAAGGCGTGATGCTCAGCCATCACAACCTCGTGGCCAACATCTGCCAGTGCGAACACGCCATCGTGTACGAACCCGACGGCGAACTCGCGCTCGCGTTCTTGCCGTTCTTCCACATCTACGGGATGCAGGTGTTGATGAACGGCCTGCTCGCGAACGGGGTCACCGTGGTGACGCTGCCCCGATTCGACTTGGAGCAGGCGCTCGGGTTGATTCAACAGCACCGCATCACCCGGCTGTTCGCTGTGCCACCGGTGGTGCTCGCCCTCGCCAAGCACCCTCTCGTCGACACCTACGACCTGTCGTCGCTGACCCAGGTGTTCTCCGGCGCAGCTCCGCTCGGTGCCGAACTCGCCCAGGAAGCATCTGCACGTATCGGCTGCGAAGTGGTGCAGGGCTACGGCATGACGGAACTGTCGCCGGTGAGCCACACCACTCCCCCGGGCATGTTCAAGCCGGGCACATCCGGGGTGACCGTGTCGAATACCGAGAGTCGCATTGTCGACCCTGACACCGGTGAGGACCAGCCCGTGGGCGGTCGAGGGGAACTGTGGGTGCGCGGGCCACTCGTGATGCGTGGCTACCTGAACAATCCCGAGGCCACAGCAGCCACCATCGATGCCGACGGCTGGCTCCACACCGGCGACGTGGCAGTGATCGACGAGGACGGCCATATGACGATCGTCGATCGGGTGAAAGAACTCATCAAATACAAGGGGTTCCAGGTGCCACCCGCAGAGCTCGAGGCGCTGCTCGTTACCCATCCCGATGTGGCCGATGTAGCAGTGATCGGCATTCCCGATGACGAAGCCGGTGAACTTCCCAAAGCGTTCATCGTGCGGGCAGCGGGTGCGGAGGTCGCCGCCGCTGACCTGCAGGCCTTCGTCGCCGAGCATGTGGCCACCTACAAACAGATTCGTGTGGTCGAGTTCGTGGACGAGATCCCGAAATCGGCGTCGGGCAAAATTCTGCGCCGCGTGTTACGCGACCGCGGCTGACGCCGACGCACCGGTCTGCCGCTCGGTGGCGCAGGAGCGCCTAGCGTCGGGCTATGGCCGACGAGACCACCACCATTCGCACCGACGACCACGGACCCGTCCGGGTCATCACCATCGATCGTCCTCATGTCCGCAACGCGGTCGATCGACCAACTGCCGCCGCGTTACACGACGCATGTGCCGCAGCCGACGCCGATGATGCCGTGCGCGCCATTGTGCTCACCGGTGCCGATGGGGTGTTCTGCGCGGGCGCGGACCTGCACAGCGTCGCCGATGACCGCGGCCCTCAAGTGCATCTCGACATGTCGCGCCAGGGCCCGATGGGCCCCACTCGGATGACGGTCACGACACCAACCATTGCGGCCGTCGAGGGGTACGCCGTTGCGGGTGGTCTCGAGTTGGCCATGTGGTGCGATCTTCGCGTCGCCGCCGATGATGCCGTGTTCGGTGTGTTCTGTCGCCGCTGGGGTGTGCCCCTCGTCGATGGTGGCACGGTGCGCCTCACCCGCATGATCGGCCAATCGCACGCCCTCGATCTCATCCTCACCGGGCGTGGCGTCAGCGGCGAGGAGGCCCGCATGATGGGCGTGGTCAATCGACTGTGCGCACCCGGTGACGCGATCGCAGTGGCCGTGGAGCTCGGCACGCAACTCGCAGGCTTTCCGCAGCGGTGCATGCGATCTGATCGCCAATCGGCCTACGAACAGTGGGATCTCGATATCGGTGAGGCAATGGCCAACGAGACCCGTCTCGGCCGCGAGGTGATCGACAGCGGTGAGACCCGCGACGGCGCGGCACGCTTCGCTGCCGGTGCGGGTCGCCATGGGTCACCCGCGGGGTGACCTCAAATTTCAACGCGCAATGTTCAACGCACGCACGCCAATCCCTGCTCGATGATCTCGGCCAAACTGGCCTCACCGATGCCCGAGATGCGGATCATGTCCTCCACCGATGAGAAGGGTCGCAGCCCCACCATCTGATCGGCCCGGGACGGACCGATGTTCACAATGCGGTCGAGGTCGCTCGCCCCGGCGGTGTTGATGTCCACACAGTCATCGGCCGCGGCCTGGTCACCGTCGTTGGGTGTGGGCGTCTCCTCGGCAGTTGGAGCGGTGGTATCGGGTGCTGACGTGTCGGCAGGTGCCGTGTTGGCAGGAACGGTCTCGACGGGCACATCGGTGCCGTCACCGACCGGCACCGACACCTGACCCGATTCGCCGCAGGTATCGAGCATCTCGGCGATTGCATCGCGCTCAACCGGGTCCACACTCAGCCCATATGCCGCTTTGGTCTCCACGGTGATCGTCGCCACGGTGCACCAGGCCGAACGCACCGGGCGCCACTCACCTAGATCGCGATCACTCTTCGACCGATTAGATGATGCGGTGACCGCGATGAGATGCACAGGATCGTTCGCGAATCGACGCCTCGTTGATGATGACCACGTATTCGCACCCGAATCCCATGCCTCCGCCAATGCCACCACGTGATCAATATCGAGATCCGATGAACTGCCGCTGTGTGTGGTCCCATCAAAGATCGATACCCATGTGCCCGACACGATGCGGCAACTATCACTGGCTGAGCGCACCCCATCGCGGAGGAGTTGACTCGCCAGCGTGTCCTCGCGGGCATCACAGCCATTGCCGTCGGTGTCGGACCAGTGCGAGAACGCATCACGGTCGTAGCCGACTCGTGCCGGTTCGTCCTGCACGTCAAGGGTGGCCAGCAGCGTGGCGACAGTGTTGACCGCCGGTGCAGTTGTCACTGGGGCAGTCGACGGCGCTGTCGTGGTCAGCACCGGTTCTGGCACCGGTACTGACGTCGCAGCCGATGATGTTGCCGGGGGCTCGGCGGAGGCGGTGTCGGACGATGGTGCGGCACTCTCCATGCTTGACGGGGTGGCCGTTGTTGGCGAGTCGCCCGACGATGACGCGTCAGCGGAAGCGGCTGCGTCAGTGGCTCCATCGGTGCCGCTGACAGCCGTGTCGTTCTCGCGCTCCGACAGCTCCGCGACCGGCGCCACGACCACGCGTGCTGACGAGTCGGTCGGTGATCCGTCATCAGGCACACCATCGACGGTGTCGCCATCGGGCACAGCGGGTGCCGTAGTCGGGGCAACATCGGCCAACTCGGTGGCGGCATCCACCTCGGTGGTTGTCGACGCATCTGCGGCTCCGTTGGACCCGTCGGGTGAGGTGCCTGCGCAGGCAGTGACGATGAATGCAGCGACAAGTCCTAGGGCGAGATGCCTGCGGCTGCCGGGTCGGGTTGGTCGGCGCGTTCGCATGGGAGCACCCTGGACCCTAGAAGAGGGTGCCTTGCCCATCAACAGGTGCGTCCCAGCATCTTGGATGTTTCTTGGAACGGTGGTCGCCGAATACTGGATGCCCGGTATCTAGCGTGGCGGCATGACTGCGTTGGATTCGAGCGAGCTGCACCCCTCCGATTCCGCTGCGCCCGCGGGGCCGACCCCAGGCGAACGTGCGCGCAGCGTTCGCGATCGCGGCATCGTCATCGCGCGCATGCTGGCGGGCCGTCGCAGTGACTGGCGTCTTCACCGTGTTCCGTCCTTTGCTGCGCCGCAGCCTGGGCGTCATTGGGCCGGCCCGATCGTCGTAGTGGGATCAATCCTGGTGGGCTGGTTCGCCTTCGACGACGCTGTTGGCGACGGCAACGTCGGCTTCGCGCTCTTCATCGGCGCCGCATCGATCGTGATGATGGCGTGGAGCTTTCTGCTGGCGTTGCGCCTTCAGGCGAACGAGACCCTGTTCGGCGGTCTGGACCGCGCGTATCGGTGGCATCGCTGGCTGGGGGCGCTCTCAGTGCCGGCCATGTGGCTGCACATCCAAATGGTCGATGATGTGAAGGGCATTGCCGGAGCCAGCAAGGACATCGCCGACGCCGCCGAGGACCTGGCTGAACAGGCCGAAACGATCATCTACTTCCTGATTGCTGCATCGTTGCTGCGGTGGTTGCCCACGCGGTGGTGGCGCTGGACCCACAAGACGTTCGGCATCCCGTTTGCCTTTGCATCGTGGCACTTCTACACCGCGACAAAGCCGTATGCGAACGACTCGGCCTGGGGTATTTGGTTCACCGCCATTATGTGCATCGGGCTCATCGCCTGGTTTGGCCGTGTTGTAGTGCGCGATGCGATCTCGGGCCACCGCTACCGGGTCACCGATGTGCAGCGCCACGGCAGCAACACCACCGTCGACCTCGTGCCCCGTGGACGCGGACTGGATGCAGCGCCCGGCCAGTTTGCCTTTGTGAGGTTCAACGCACCGGGCCTGCGCGAGCCCCATCCGTTTACCATTGCGTCCTGCCCCGGCAACGACGTGGTGCGGTTTCACATCCGTGATCTGGGCGACTGGACATCTCGCCTCGGTCGCGAGTTGACCGTTGGCACCACCGCCCGGTTGGAAGGCCCCTACGGACGGCTCGGGCCGGTGCCATCACCTGGCACGCGTGCGCTCTGGGTGGCCGGAGGCGTGGGCATCACCCCGTTCCTATCCGCGCTCGACGCAGCCGATGCCGCCACGCCGCCGGTACTGCTCTACACGTTCCGTTCCGCTGAAGACGCCGCGGGTCTCGACGAACTGGAGGAGGCTCGTGCGGCGGGCCGTATCGAACTGCATCTGTTCGAGACCTCATCGGGTGATCGTCTCCGGTCTGAGGTGCTCGATGAGATCTTCCCCGATGGCCTCGCCGGGGTGCACGTGGTGATGTGTGGGCCGACCGCAATGGTGGGCGACATGCGCCGCGGTGTACGTCGCCGCGGGCAACGACACTGCCACGTCGAGGGCTTCGACATCCGCACCGGGGTGGGCCCCGATATGTCCGTGCCACTCGACGACGCCACGGTGGCAGTGCGCGACAAGATCGGCCACCGCTGATTCGCCGCGGCGTCGCGCGACACGAATCACCGATTAGTCCACGGACCGCGCTCTCACGGGCGCACCACGTACGCCCGGTGCACCGACCCGATATCGCTGCACCGGATGACATAGTCGTGGCGACATAGCCGACGGGTCACGTCTAGTGACACTGCGGGACGCGCGTTGGATGGCAGGAGGGGTTCTGCCCCTGATGTGACGGTCAGCCGAAGTAGCCCGAGACATCCATGATCACATCCGTCATCCCGTAGGTCAGCAAACACAAATGACCATCGGTCAACGGCACCACAGCAGAGTTCGCGATCGTCATACCCGCAGAATCGAAATTCACATTCGAGTTCCCCGGCCACTCCTCCATCGACGTCGACGAACACGCATACGCCGACACAAAACCCCACTCCTCAGTGTTCGTCACCGTCAGATTCACCGCCACCGCCGACGCATCCGACGGCACATCACCAGACGCAACATTCACCCGCAACGGCGTCCCATACCCCGCCGTCGCACCCTGCTTCGGCGTCGCCGCATCATCACGACTATTCACCACACGCTCACCCTCAATCGCTTCGAAACCCGACGCGAAGTAGCCCGAGACATCCATGATCACATCCGTCATCCCGTAGGTCAGCAAACACAAATGACCATCGGTCAACGGCACCACAGCAGAGTTCGCGATCGTCATACCCGCAGAATCGAAATTCACATTCGAGTTCCCCGGCCACTCCTCCATCGACGTCGACGAACACGCATACGCCGACACAAAACCCCACTCCTCAGTGTTCGTCACCGTCAGATTCACCGCCACCGCCGACGCATCCGACGGCACATCACCAGACGCAACATTCACCCGCAACGGCGTCCCATACCCCGCCGTCGCACCCTGCTTCGGCGTCGCCGCATCATCACGACTATTCACCACACGCTCACCCTCAATCGC
>JAFMNE010000028.1:25361-27188 GCA_017859395.1 Ilumatobacteraceae bacterium
GCTTCGGCGTCGCCGCATCATCACGACTATTCACCACACGCTCACCCTCAATCGCAATGAACGCACCGCCAGCACCGGAGACCGTGACCGTCTGGTCCCAGGTTCCGGCCACGCCGTACCCGGCGCCGAGAGCATTGCCGTCGTAGGTGGAGGTGTTCTGGCCGGTGACTTGGAACGTGTACCCCTCGCCCTCGGTGAGGTCGGTGAAGGTCGAGCGCAGCGTGCCACTCGTCCAGGTTGTGGTGGACGCAACCGCACCCGTGCTGTCGAGTGCTTCGATCGTGTACTCGGTGATCGACGCAGTGCCCTCGGGGGCCGACCATGTGACTTGCACACCAGCGGCCACATTGGTCACTGCGGTGATCGCCGGCGGACCGGGGGGTGTCACCAGCCGAGCGCTGCGCGCGGTCTGGGATGCACCGGCATCATTCGTCGCGCTCACATCGAAATAGAAGGTCGAGTTCAGCGACAGGCCCGACATATCGCATTGCAACGTGCTTTCACCAGCTGCTGTGCATCCGGTCTCGTTGTCGGACGTCGTGGAGCTGTCGGCGTCGGGTCCGATGGCATTGCCATCAACATCCACCGGCAGGGCGTCGTACTGGTCGATCGTCGCCCCACCGTTGTCGGGCGTGGTCCACGACACCGTCGCTGTAATGGTGGGCACCTCATCATCGCTGAACTCGCTGCTATCGGTGTATGCCGCCGTCGGCGACCCTGGTGCATTCGGCACCGTTCGCGGAGTCACCGTGACCAGTGCGGATTCGGTACCTTCGACATCTTCATCATCAATGGTGTTGCCGAGATCCGCACCTGGGTCCTTCCAACGCGCGGCCACGCTCACCGAGTACTGCACACCGTTCACAAGGTCATCGCTTCCGCTGCCGTCAACGTCCGTCGTCACCGTGCACGCTTGTGCATCACCGGCCTGATGCTGACAGATCTTCACGAGACCATCGGCAGGAAAAGCGCTATTGAACACGCGCACCACATAGCCGTTGATCTCCCAACCAGAGGGAACTCCTGTCTGCCCGGGCGCATCCGAGGGTTTCGTCCACGATAAGTCAAAAGAAGCATCCGAGGGGGTCGCGTTCAGCGCCCCCACTCGCTCGGCGGCATGGACACCGCCCGCCGGCGAAACCATGAATGATCCGCCGACTAGCCCAGCAACAAGCAACAAACGCGCCTTCATGAAAGTCCCCCTGGTCCTTTGTGTCCTGTACCGGGTCACGTATTGCCAGCCGCAGCCTTGAGCGTCGTCAAGTGACTCGTCTCAGTCGGGTCGGTTGGCTTCTCCTTCGGAGTGGCCACGATGATCTGCTTCACAGAATCCGGCGCATTTGGATTTGGGTCATCAACCCCATCCAAGCTCAACAGAGTGACGCGGTAGTACTCGCTCACCGACACGACGCCATCGTTATCGGTGTGGTCATCATCACCAAACGACAGGTACAGATCGAGGCGCGGCTTCGATTCCGATGTCGAATAGCGCGCTAGGTAGCGACCCAATTCCTCGTTTGTTCCTGAGCAGTCGCTCGCGTCACACGATTCGATGATCACGTACCGGCTGCTATCGACGGGGTGGCCGCCGACTCCTTCCACCCGGATGAACACATTCGGCGGAACAGCATCGAAGTCAGCGGAGAATGCCCCGGCTGTATCGCACGCGCCACCAAACCCGTAGGTGCACTCCGTCATCACGCCTCCAGCGACAACCACCTCAAGTTCCATCTCGCGGGTCTGCTTCAGATCCCAGTTGGGGAACACACGCAGCAGGTACGACCCATCGTCCAGCGCCATCTTGAGCACGCCGTCATCTTCGGTGTT
>JAFMNE010000029.1:0-8749 GCA_017859395.1 Ilumatobacteraceae bacterium
ACTGGAGTTGGGCGAGGCAGGCGGCATCGGCCCACAGCGCCAACTCGGCCGCACCGGGGTATGCCGACTCCGTGCTATCGACGAGTGCGAACACCTCTTGGGTATGCGGCTCTGCGCACGGCACCAGCGACACGGAATCGATATCACCCTCGGCATCGGCCGCATCGATGCAATCGCCCGCGCGGAGATCAAATACCGACCATGACCCGGGGGCGATCACCTCGCCGGACTCGGCCCGGATTTCTGCTGCTCCGCCACATCCGACCAGCAGCCCGACCCCGAGAAGTACGCACGACAACGCTCCCACACGAGTCGATCTCGGGGTACCCGGATGCAACCGGGTGAAGGGCATGCTGGCCACATGGCACACACTTCTTCGGTGGGGAAACGCTCCGCGCATACGTTTCACAACGTTTCCACAACAGATGTCACACGCCCAGATGGCAGACTCGCCACATGCCGGCGGCAGATCCGTCACCACAGCACCCGACATCGGCGGGCACAACAACGTCGGCGCTGCTCCATGATCTGCGTGGCCCGCTGCATGCCGTGATCGGCAGATTGGACCTCGCCGCGGGTGGCCTCGACCCCACCGACGTCGACACCGCCCGCCATATTGCCGCCGCGCGCACAGCCGCCACCCACATGGCGGAACTGATCTCCGACCACCACGGTGCAGAGCCGGCGAGCCTGGCCACAATCATCGCCGACGCCGTCACCATCGTCGAGGCGCTGCACCCCGATGTCGTGATCACCGAAATCGGCGAAGCGGCCGAGATCGTCCTCGGTGACCACCTCGCCGCTGTCCGGACCTTCGTGAACCTGATGACGAACAGCGCGCGCCACGGGTCGCGCACCCTCACCATCACCCACGTGATCGACCCACCAGCGATCGACATCGACGACACCGGACCCGGAGCACACACGGCCGACATCGGTGACGGGCTGACGCTCACGTTGTCCATTGCCGCAGATCTCGGCCTCACCGCGCGTCCCTCACCCGCCCAGGGCTGGCGGCTGATGCTGCCCTGACCGGTCCATCCCCGCGCACCGCCACAACCACAGGTGGTCGGCGATGTGCGACACTTGACGTGTGGCCGACATGAAATCCCTCATCCGCCGGCAGGTGCGCAAGCACTCACCCGAGTTGGCCAAACTCGATAACAAGCGACGCCGACTCAGCGGACAGGCGCGCCGCTACAAGGGCAAGGTCAACCGCTACGGACGCGACATCAAGATGCCAAAGGGGTTCAAGCCGCCTCGCGGAATGAAATTGGTGAACCCCGCAACCGCCGGATCAGCCACCGCAGATGCCGACACCGAATCCGATGCCCACACCGCCAGCGACACGCCTCCCGCCGACAACGGCAATCGGCGACTGCTCATCATCGCTATCGCCGTCGTTGCCGTCTTGGCCGTGCTCACGGTGATCGGTCTCGTCGTCATCCCACGAGCCGTGGACTGGTGGCAGGGTCGCGGCACCGACGAGAGCGCAGCGACCACCACGGTTGCCACCACCATTGCTCCGACCACCACCGTTGCCGCGCTGACTACCACCGTGCCCATCGTGACAATCACCACATGGGGACCCGGCAGTTGCGTGACCGTCACCGATGACTTGACTCGTCCATCCACGTGCGATGACGCCACCCTCGTGGTCACCGCCGTCACCGACCATCCGGATGCACCGCTGACATCCGACGAGATCACCGAGGCGCAAACCATCCTCGCCAACCTCGGCGTGGATATCACCATCGATGGCATCCTCGGTCGTCAAACACTGACCGCGCTCGATGCCGCCACACTTACCGCGGGGCTCGGCACCGACGTCGACGATCACGCCAAACTCGCGGTGATCAGATCAATCGGCATTCCCGGCAGCCTGGATCCCGACGGTCCGCGACCGTTGCAGACCACCCCAGACGTGTGTGGCGACGGGTCGAGCTGGGTGGCGACCCCAGACGATGTGCTCTGCCTCGGCCCTCGCTGATCAGGGATCGATCGTCGGTACATCCACCGCGGTCTCCGCCCCCGGTGACGGACGCACCGACACCGACGACAACACCGTCGTCGGATCAACCGGGTCAACGATGACCACGACGTAGTCAACCGGTGCAGAGAAATCGGTGAGGGTGAACGTGCCATCAGACGCCGTCGTGGCCACCGCTACCGCCGTCGACGCCGGGCCTGCCGCATCGGGTACACGATGCAGCCGCACCGTGAGCCCAGCGGCCGCCTCGATCACGGGCTCAGGCTCTGCGCCGTCATCGTCACCCTCACCATCGGGAAGAACTACAACCGCCCGCTCTACGGTGCCGACCACCGTCGCCACCGGACCAACGGTCACATCGACCACCACCGGACCCGGATCGACAATCGTGTCGGGCACCGTCACCTCGACCACCTCGGTGGTGGCACCCCGACGTTCCACACTCAAGGTGTACCGACCCGGCGCCACACCACCCATGCCGAACGCGCCTGCGGGTGCGGTCACCGTCATGGTCCGAACCACACGCACCCCATCGGACAGGGTCACTTGCGCACCGGCGACCGGAGTGCCCGCAGCGGTCACGACCGTGCCCGTCACCGATGAGGTCGCCGGAACCACTCGAACAACAAGATCACCGCGTCGCGGTATCTCGCGGGAGATCTGCACCTGCTGTGCCGCAGCCCGGCCAGACTCGGGCGCCACGGTCACGCTGTAATCGCCCGGCAGCGCCAACCCTTCAACTCTGAATCGCCCCGCGTCCTCACCACTGCCATCGACCGACACCGCCGTGCGCTGCACGCCATCAGCGGTAACCCGAACAACGACGCCTCCCACGCCAACACCATCAGTGTTGACAACCCGACCGGCGATTGAACCGGTAGCCGCTGCCAACTCAACATCAACCGAGGCCGACCCACCTGCTGTGACCGACACACTCGCGGTCTCGGTCGCCAAAGCGTCAGCACGAACGGTCACGTTGTACGTCGCCGGTCCGCCGAGGCCTCCAATGCTGAATGACCCAACCGCCCCCTCGGTCAGGCTGACCGTTCGTCGTTGCACCGTGCCGTCGCCGACGATCACTTCAGCGCCACCCACCGGGCCGAGAGGGCCCGACACCGTGCCGGTGACCGTCGCGTCCGCACCGAGCACCGTAAGCAGCACCTGATCCACTCGCTCACCTGCCCCAACGGAGAGCCGATGTGCCAGCACGTCCTCACCACCCCTGCGAACAACAAGGTCGTACTCAGCTGGTGCCGCAAGTCCCGACAGACGGAACGCGGTGCTATCGAGAACCCCCGTCACCACCCGTGCAGTTGGTGCATCGACCACCGGCCGAGCCAGCACCTCAAATGTGCCTTCCTCGGCGCCGATTACACGACCGCTGATCTCTGCAACCTCACCCACCATCACCAGATCGGCAAGTTCCAACCGTGTCGACGCCGCGACATCGCCGGGCGCGACCGACACCGCAACCGCATCGCCATGGCGGCTGACACCACCGGAGAACACGGTCTCGAAACCCGGAGCTGTCGCACGCAGAACGATGTCGCCCGTCGGTACTCCGCGAACGCGGGCCACACCGTCGGCATCGCTTGCGCCTGCGGCCAACACAACGACCGGGTCCGAGGCGGCCAGCGCCTCCACCCGCGCCCCCACGACCGCTTGGCCGGTTGCCGCTGATCTCACCTGAGCCACCATCACCGCTCCCGGGGTGCGCGCCGCCTCCACCGGACGCGGTGACACGAGCTCATCGACCACAGCGGGCTCGGAGTCGCCGCGAAAACGATCGAGCCCGCCGGCCAGAACAATGCCGGCAGATGCGGCCACGAGGGCCAGCGCGACGAGTAGCAAAGCAATGAACCCAAGGACCGGTCGACGCACCACGGGAACGTCAATGGTCACATCGGTGCCGGCATTCACTCCAAGCGTGACAATGGAACGTCGAGGGCGACCCGCCACCGGTCGGTCGCCCGTGATCGACACCCCAAGCGTGCGCATCGCACCGGGTTCGATCTCCACCCGTGAGCGCTCGAATGACACTTCCAAAGCGCCACGTGGATCGCGTGCAACCGGCGCAACGATCACCGGCGACGCTGCATCGCTGGTCACCACCAACCCCACTCGCGACCGTCGGCCCCCATCGGCGATGGAGGAGTCGGTGGTCACCCTGACCGGTGGTCGCTCGACAACGGTCACCGGCAGTCGTTCGTACACCTCTCTCCCACCGGCATCAACAGAGGTGACCGCCACCACGAACAAGAACTCACCGCTGGGATGATCTGCTGGCACCGACACCGTGGCTGTGACACCCACCGACCCCGATGCCGGCACAGTTGGGGTGGCATCGTCGAATGTGACCCATCCGTCGGGCAGGCCGAGCACCGCAACACGCACCGGTTGCGCCACCGGAGTTGCGTCGGTGTCGACGATGCTGATGTTGACGCTTGCGGTGGCTCCCGCAACGATCTCCAACGAGCCAGGACGCACAACGATGAACATCAGGACTCCACCGACGTGATGCTCAGGTCCACCACAAGTTCTGACCCCACCACAACATCGACCAGAGTCGACGCAAAACGGCCGTCTGGGGTGGTGACACCGATGGTGTGCACACCAGGCGACACGTCGGCGATTGCGTAGGCACCCGCTGGGTCATCGGCACTGACCGCGGTACGCATCACCCGGCCATCGTCAACCGTGACCACCAGCCCACCGGTGCCCACACCATCGACGCGCACCACACCGGTGACTGCCACCGTGGCCCGTTCAAGAGTGACCAGCACCTCATCAGCACCGTCTCCGGTCACAAGATCGATCGCAACCGTGGCAGCCACATACCCCGGGGCCGACACGCCAACCGTGTAGGTCCCGGGCACCTCCACTCCAGAAATGCGGAACGAGCCAGCAGGCCCATCAACGGTTGCCGTGCTCGACGAGGTGGCCACCCGTTCGAGATCACCACCGCGCAGCACCACCCGTGCCGAGCCGACCGGCAGACCCTGCGCATCGAGCACGCGTCCGCTCACCACACCACGAGCCGCGGTGAGTACCACATCGTCGAGGGCCACCTCACTACCCGCGTCAACGTCGACCGCGCGGGACACCGTCGCATACCCGTCAGCGGTGAACACAACGGTGATCGTTCCCGGCGCGCCGATATCGCTCACACTCCACGATCCGGTGACCGCGTCACTGCTCGAGCGGCGTTCCGTACCGTCACCCAGCACCGTTATCGACACCCCGCCCAGTGGCGCACCAGAACTATCGATCGTGCGTCCGAGCAGCGTCGCCGGCACCGCTTCGAGGCGCAGTTGCGGCACCAGATATGCCTCGTCGGCATCGGTGCTGAATGACGTCGACAATGGAACGTGGCCCGGCGCGGTGAACTCCAGACGGTGACGACCAGGGGATATGACCCCATCGATGCGCCCCCGGGCACGCCCATCATCATCGACCTGCAGCGATCCGGACAGCACCTCCGACGAGCCGACCGTCGTCAGCTCGTAGCTCACGGCCTCGACCGGAGCATCCACCGCCACGACCACCTCCGCCAACGATGTGCGGCCGGCCATGGCCACTGTGTCGATGTCGATGTCGGTGGCCGGAATCACCACCTCGGTGATCTCGACCGCATCGAATCCTGGACGGGAGAAGCGGAACAGATGCGTGCCTCCGGCAATTCCCGTGACTGTCCACCGGCCATCGGCATCGGTTGCTGTGGTGGCGACAGAGGCCTGGGACCCGTCACCGAGATCGCGGAACACGTCGACCACCACCGACGCGAGTGGCGCCTCACTCGCGGCGTCAATGACCCGGCCGTCGACCACGGCCGTCGGTTGCACCTCAGCAACACCGGCAACGAATCCAGGCGGCACCCGCTTGCCGATGACCTCCCGGTCTGCCAGGCCGAATACCACTAGGGCTGTCACACCGGCGATGACTGCGGCGCAGCCAGCGACCGCTGCGCGCACGACGGAGCGTCGCACCTGTGGACGGTGCATGAACGTCACGAACTCCTCAACAGGTGCAACTCCGTCGGCCGCTGCCGACACCCCAATGAGGCGTCGCACGGGTGTGCCGACCCGGCGTGCTGGTGCTGTGATGGTCACGTCGACGTCTCGTCGCTCCCCGGCCAACAAACGCGAGTGCGTGATCGACAACCGCGACTGGGTTTCACCGGCGGGGTCACGGGTGGCGTACTGCACCTCGAGTGGGGTGTTTCCCGTGTTGGTGACCGTGGCCGTGGTCGACGCGCCCACGTGGCCAGCGACCACCGAAGGTGCCACCACCAAGCGCATCGACGGAGCCGGGCCAACCACCAAACGAAGGCGATGCACCGCTACGTCGTCCGGGTCGCTCACCGAGTTGGCGCGCAGAACCGCATCGTGCTCCCCGGCGACCACGTCATTTCCGACATGGACCTCAACGGTGGTCACCACCGTTTCGGCATGCGAGACACGTACGACCGGCTGTGACGAGGTCAACCAGGCCGTTCCGGGCAGGTCGACCGACAGCGTGAACATTCCTGCCGTGGGACGGTCATTGTGCAGTTCGACCGCGAGACGCGCGGGGCGACCAGGACGGAGGTCGATGCGGGTGTGGTCAAGACCGATCTGCATGACCGCTCAGCAGTCGTTGTATTCGAAGGTCCGATTCTCCCCGGCTGTCATACCGACCACCGTTAGATCGGCTGGGGCC
Source organism: Ilumatobacteraceae bacterium (assembly GCA_017859395.1). GTDB lineage: Bacteria > Actinomycetota > Acidimicrobiia > Acidimicrobiales > Ilumatobacteraceae > Casp-actino5. The sequence continues at coordinate 6,689 of JAFMNE010000029.1, forward strand.
GGGGAGCCGTCCGTGATACTGCCATCGTCATCGACGATCGTGAACGGTGCACCCGACGACACGAGATCGAAATCGATTCCTCCAGCCGTGCCATATCCGAACGAATAGCAACCACCCCTGAGACTGAGACCATCGACGTCGGCTGCAGAGGTGCCGATACTCACACCATCGATGGTCCGCAGTGTTCCCACAGCGTCGGTCTGCGACCAACCCACAAGCACCAGTTCGGCCGGGCTCGGGCCACCCGCCTCCACGCAGAACTCATTCTCAAAACATGTCTGTCGACCGTAAGGGTAGGCAAATGAGAAGTCACCGAATTCGTCGACGTACCTCGAAGCACCCATCACTGGATAGGTGTGGGCGGTGTCGGACAACGTCGGCCCCAGCACGGCAACCAACACATCGAGCACCGGTGCAATCCCCATTCCGAAGCTCAACGGGCCGACGGTGTCGGGCCCCACGAACATCGTCGCTGCAGTTGGCAGTGTGGTGGTCGTGGTGTCGGCAACCGTGGTGGTCGTCACCGTGGGCGACGGTGCAACGGTGTCGACAACCGGCATGGTCGTAGTCGCCGCAACCGACGTTGCCGGAGCTGGCGGCGCATCGGTTGCTGTCACCGGTGCTGCCGTGATGGGCGTCGACAACTCGGGGGTCGATGTGACGATTACTGCCGATGGTGCCTCCTCTGACCCACAGGCACTCACCACCATCGCAACGGCGGCGCTCGCAAGAAACAGACGACCACCCACGCCGCCAGCCTCGCACCTCACCCGACCGAACAACGACATCACCCCGGGTCACTCAACGGGAATCTCGCCGTGCACCCACACGGCCGAGCCACGCGGCATGAGATCCTCAGACCAGATCCAATCCATCGCCGCGGTCGACACGCGCACACAACCATGCGAGGCCGGATAGTCCGGAATCGAGTAGGACCCGTGGACCGCTATACCTCCGTTGAAGTACTTCGGCCGGTAGATCGAACCGAGGTCACCATCCCACCAGCCCTCTGCGCGTTCACGGTCGACAGCAAATAGGCCGAGATCAGTGATCGAGTCGCCCTGCTCGATCACCGAGGGGTCGTTCTGATTCGGCTCGTCGTACGGGATCTCTGAACCGGTTGACACATTCAGCACCCACTGCGTCGACCCGTCGACGATCACAAACCCCAGTTGCAACGACTTGTCGACCTCGAACATGGTGCCGGCCTCCGCGCGACCCATCGGCCGTTCGACCAGCCCAGACAGAAGGTCCGCCGTGGCCTGGTCGACCTCACCAGACGTCGTCAGGCCGTAATATTTCTGGAACGCCATCGTCGCCTGACGGCTCGTCACACCGAATTCACCATCGGTGGATTGCAACCAGAAACCAAGGTCCACAAGACGCTGCTGCACTCTGGCCGCCTCCGGACCCGAGTCGGTGCTGATTGCGACGAGAGGCTGCTCTAGTGGTGACGCCATCTGAGTCTCGCGCTCAACGAGGGTGGTCGTCGGGGCAACTGTCGTGGTGGTCGTCGTCGGCGCCGGGGCGACAGAGGTGGTTGTCACGGTCACTTCCGGTACCTCAACCACCACGACCTGGGCCGGCGCCTCAGGCTCGATCAATGTGACCGCCAGCGGAGCCGCCGCGCTACTGATCATGGCAGCGCCGCATCCCACGAGCACGAGGGCACCCACGGGAACCGCGGTGAACCACAGGGTGGATGAACGGTGACGCATCGTGGCTCCAACGCTAGAACGCCCAGACCTCGCAATGCGGTCATTGGCGAGCGAAAGCGAAACATCGTCGCTCAATCGTCACACGGTGATGCCGTTCTCCAGCAGCGGCGAATGATCGACAATCTGATATCGATATTTCACGACATTTGGTGCCGATGGGGGGCGTCATGGGATACGAGCGACATATCAACCATGAACTCAGTGCCATGGGATGTCCCATGGCACTTGATGAAGTCGACCTCTTTGGTGACGGGGCTCAGGAGCACTGGTACGAGGCCTACGAGATCCTTCATCGTGACGCGCCGGTGCTGCGCATTCCGGGCGGCGGCATCACACCGGGCAG
>JAFMNE010000029.1:9023-13725 GCA_017859395.1 Ilumatobacteraceae bacterium
AACGATCTGGTCGATGCATGGATCGACAACGACGACGTCGAGTTCATCTCCCAGTTCGCGCGGCCGCTGCCTCAACGAGTGATGGCCACCATCCTCGGCTTTCCCCTCGACGACATTCCCCTGCTGGCCGAGTGGGGCGATGCCGTGGTCACACCGTTCGTCCATGGCACCGGCCTGCGGCATGAACTCACACCCGAGCAGAACGCCGACATGGTGGCCCGTCTCGACGGCTTCCAGGACTACATCTACGACCATGTGACCGCGAAGCGCCGCGACCCCCAAGACGACATGGTGAGTTTCCTCTGCGGGGTGCACTACGACGCCCTCGATCGTCAACTGACCGATCTTGAGATCGCCGGCATCGTCCACGCGATGATCATCGGTGGGCTCGAGACAACTCAGTACGCCCTCGAGGAACAGGCCCAGTTGATGTGCGAACACCCCGGTCTCTTCGACGGTCTGCGCACCGACCGCAGTCGGCTGCGCAACTTCGTCGAAGAGGGAATGCGCATGCGCTCACCCACTCACGGTCTGTCCACACGGATGACAGCACACGATGAGGTGTTTCAGGGGGTTGACGTACCGGCGGGTTCGCTTCTGCATCTGCGTTTCGGCGCCGCGAACGTGGACCCCGACGAGTTCGAATGCCCCTTCGACCTAGACCTCGAACGTCGAGCCATCACCCGGCACCTCACCTTCTCCGCCGGCCCTCGGGTGTGCCCGGGTGCGAACCTGTCGCGTATCGAACAACAAGCCGCGTGGGGTGTGCTACTCGACCGGTTGGATGCCATGGCCTACGGCGACGACAACGACTGGATGCACCAACCCGGCATCATGTTGGGCACGTTGCGCCTGAACCTGCGTATCCAGCGTGCCGCCGAACCACGGGATCTAGGGATCGGACGTTCGTCGAACTAGGCATCACCGGGCACAGCCAGGCCGAGGTCCTCACAGGTCACCGTGTGCCGCGGCACCTCGGTGGCGTGAAGAACACCGACGTCGTCGACCCCCAATGACGCGCGCAACCGCTCCATGACCTGGTCGGCATCGATCCCCGCCGCACCGAGGTCGCTAAGCGACGGTGCGCCAAAGCGTTTCGCCAGTCGACGACCTTCCGCATCGACAACGAGCGGCACATGCCAGTACTCCGGCGTTGCCAATCCGAGTCGTTGCTGGAGATGCATGTGGCGTGGTGTTGATGAGAGCAGGTCATCACCACGAACCACCTGGGTGACACCTTGGTCTGCATCGTCGACCACGACGGCGAGGTTGTAGGCGGGCACGCCGTCGTTTCGCTGCAGCACCACATCATCGACCGCACCGGTGTATCGACCGGCGATGACATCGTCGACGGTGTAGACCTCGGCCGCAGTCCGCAATCGCAGAGCCGGTCGTCGACCGTCCCGTTCAAACTCCTCACGCCGTCGGTGAGAGAGTTCACGGCAGGTGCCGGGGTAGGCGCCGTCGGGAAGGTGGCCGTGTGGCGCTGATGCAGCCGCGGCGATCTCAGCGCGAATCTCCCGGCGACTGCAGAAACACTCGTAGACCTCACCGGCAGCATCAAGAGTGGCGATGGCGTCGCGGTACAGCTCGAAACGCTCGCTTTGTCGCACCGGAGGGAGATCCGACACCACACCCACCGCTGCCAGATCAGCGAGTTGGCCCTCTTCATGGGCGCGGTCGTACTGCACACGGTCGAGGTCGTCCACCCGGATCAAAAACGCCAGGTCGGCGCCACGCGCCGCCGCTGCCGCCGCGATCGCCGTCCGCAGATTTCCCACGTGCAGCTCCCCGGTGGGAGACGGAGCGAAACGACCAGCCACATCACCATTGTGCGCGCCAAGTCGGACACATGGGAGCATCCAGGGGTGCGACCACGACGACGCACCACTGGGCCATCGATGCCGCGCAGCGGGCACCTCCCCGATCGCCGGCAGCGAATGGCGATCATTCTCGACCGGGACGGGGCGACGTGTGTGTGGTGCGGGCGCGCCTTCGATGACCGTCACGTCCAGCCCACCACTGAACACCTCGTTCCGCGTATCAAGGGCGGACCGAGTTGGGTGGAGAACGAGGTCGCGGCCTGCCGACGATGCAACGGTGAACGTGGGCATCGCACCCTCGGGGAATTTCTCGACGAATGTCGAGGTCTCGGACGCGATCCCGATCTCGTCCGCATCATCACCTGCCTCGACAACCTCAACGCCGCCATCAGTCAGCGCGGTGGCCAACGACGTGCCCGCCCCTACATTGCATCTCAATTACGGCGACTCCGCAATGCATGACCCAACCTCGCCCGTCGACGAGGCGATCTAGTCTCACAACGTGGAGTGCCCGTCGTGTACCACCGTTGCCGAGGAGAGCACCGCGCGTTTCTGCACCTCGTGTGGAGCACGTCTCTCCACCACCGACACACTCACGAGCAGCCCGTCGGACAGCAGCGACGATGCGACAGGTCAAGTGACCATTGTTCACGACACCTTCACTGATGAGCTGCCGACTCATCTGCCTGACGATCGGATCGGTTCGCCACCGCCGGAGGTGTGGGCTGGCATGGCAGCCACCGGCATCGATGGTGCACCCGAATGGGGTGACGACCGGCCCTTCGACGACACGATCGACGATCAACCGGTGGGGGGTATCACCCTTGCGGGACTGGTCGCTGACACCATCGCGACCGAATCCGACCCGACACCGAGCACGGTCACTGACCGCACAGCCGATGCCGACAACGCTCTCTCCTCGGTTGGCCCAGGTCACAGCACGGCACCACGCCGCTCATCTCGGCCACGGCCACAGCGCGCGATTCCCAGCGCCGTCGCCGGAATCCTCACCGCAATTGCTGTCACCATCGGAGCAGCTGTTGACCTCCTATCGGTGAGTTCAACGGCCACCGGTGATCTGCTGCGTACCGCGATCTCCAACGGCTACCGCAGTGGCACCTGGCACGCTGATGATCTGTCGAGCGGGGCAACGTGGGCAGCGGTGATCTGTGCCGCCGGGCTGGCCGCCGGTGCGGTTGGTTCAGCACTCGGTGTTCGGTGGGCACCCGGCTTGGTTGCTGGATCGGGCCTCAGCGCCACCGGTCTGTGCGCCGTTCTCATCGCGTTGGCTCAGTCGCCGATACGAGCCGCCGAAAGTGTGGCCAGTCGGGCCGACGGAGATGCAATTGTCGAGGTGACCATCACACGCCAGTTCGGATGGTGGACACTGCTGATCGCCGCCGGAGCCGGCCTTGTGGCGTTTTTCGGTTCACTCGACGATGTTGCAGCCGATTACCGCAATGACGCGAACCCGATCGTGGCTGCGATTGGCGCATTCTGCGCCCTCGCCGCTGCGGCAGGGCCCACGCTCGCCACCTCCGACGCCTCGTGGCTCGACAATCTCACCGTGAATGCCGCAACCACCGGATGGGACCTCATCACGATCATCGCCCGATCAACACAGTTGATCGGCATCGCGACCGCTGGGGTGGTGGGATTTCTCATCGTGCGCCGCTCCGGACTGGCGATGGTCGCGGGCATGGTGGTGCCGTCGATGGTGCTGCTGCTCACCGCCTGGGTCGACATGGGAACAGACCCCGTCGGGCCCGGTCTGCACAACCCCGGGAGCACCCCCGCCGACGTCCACCCGGTCACTCTGGTTGCACTGGTGGCATGTGCGGCCACGCTGGCGGTCGCCGGCGCGATCGCCTACGACCGCACCGAACGCGGTCGGATCAACTGAGTCGGCGCGCGTAGTCGATCATTGATCGAGCGGAGTGACACCCACGCCGAGTCGCGCACCGACCATCATCAGGTTCGCTGCCATCTCGGCACGCTTCTGTTCGAACCGTCCCGTGATGAACTCGTGCTCGCGTTCCGGGTACTTCTCGATGAGTGGGTCGAGCCCGCTCATACCCGGCCCGAGTTGGAACGTCTGCTCAACGGTCGTTCCGGACGCGTCGGAGGAGAGTTCGTACCCCCACCAGGCCAGAGGGGGGTCGTTGACCGCCCACCGCAACGACCGTGGGGCATCGCATGCAACAAGCGTGCACGTCGTCGTCCACTCCCCCATGTGGTCATTGCGATTGTGCCCCAAGAACACCGCCCCAACAGCAGGGCCATCGGCTGGGGCAACCCACTCGACCGCATGCAATTCACCCGAGCCCTCGATGGGAAGCGAGATATCGCTGATCACAGCCCAGACCTGTGAGATATCGGCGGCGACAACCGCTCGGGCCGACACCGATGGATGATCCGCACGACGCAGCTCCGACGGGCTCATGATCCACCGGCCAAGATCTCGTTGCGGTAGGAGTGGGTCCCATCGAATCTCGACAGCAGGTAGTCACCGGTGACGAGTGGGGCGTGACGGGCCGGCATGTCGTCGCTCTGACATGTCGGTAGGCACTCGATGCGCGTGTGGAACCCCGGTTCGACGAAGAACGGGATCGAATAGCGATCGACATCGACGGGGTTCACCACCCGATGAGGATTCGACACGTAGTGGTCATTGGTCCAGATCGCCATCAGATCGCCGAGGTTCACAACGGCATGACCCGCCGGCACCACGATGTCGACCCACTCACCGCCACGGGTCATCACCTGAAGTCCTCCAATGCCGTCGTCACACAGCACGGTGACACTTCCGTAGTCGGTGTGGGTACCACACCCCGGTTGGCCGGGGGCCGGCGTCACCCGAGAGGTCGGCGGGTAGTGCA
>JAFMNE010000029.1:13964-16631 GCA_017859395.1 Ilumatobacteraceae bacterium
CCGGAGTCGATGGTTTCTTTGAGGTCACCCACCCGCGCGACATCAAGGTCGTCGGCGCCTGCAAGCGCCCCGTCGAGCGCTTCGGCGGCGATGCCCACGTAGCCGCGGTGGCAGTCACTGCCGGCGATGGAAATCCGCTCTTTCTCCTCGGTGGGCAAAGCGAAGAAGTCCCTCATCTTTTCCAGAAGTGCCGACTTCACATCGTCGGCGATGCCGTGGCCGACGGTGAGAAGAAACCCCATCTCCCGGCACGTCGTGTCGATGATTCGTGCTTGCTCCAGAGCGGCAGCGGACGTGTGGTCGGCACCGGTGGCGAACGGAGAGAGATCCACGGTGACGATGTCCATATGCCCGACCCTACTGTTGGGGCGTCAGGTCACCGTGATGGCAACGGCGACGCCACGGCGACGACCGCCACCGTGGCCGGCACCAACGCCGCGAGGCGCACCGTGGTGGTGAACGACCCCGTCGCATCGGCGATCAGTGAGAACGCATAGGGCGCCAGCGCCGTGGACACGACCATCACCGAGGTCATGCGCCCGCGCCATGTGCCGAGGACTCCCGCCGGAATCCATCGCGCGATCAGTGCGCCCTCGCTCGCTGCAGTCGCGGCCGCGGCCATGCCCACAGCCACCCCGTACGCCGCGGCGCTGAGCGGGGATGACACCCACCCGATGGACACGGCCGCAAGGGCGAGGACCGCCATATTGAATGGCACGACCACGCGGGCAGGTACTCGGTCCACAAGTCGCCCCACGACCAACGCCGTCACCACGGAGGCCAGGCTCTGCGGTACGAAGTTGCCCGCGGCCGACGACGACGACAGTCCCCGTTCACCCAAGATGGCGATCTGATGGAACCCAAGACCGGTGGCGACAAACCCGGCCGACACAAAGCCAGCGGTCACCACCGCCCAACCCCACAGCGCATCACGCGTCAGTCCTGAGGCCTCGTCGCCATCGGCATCGTGTTCGGCGCCAGCCTCGGTGCCGGCACCGATTCCATCGGACTCCAATCGAGCGATGCGACGCGACATCGTGAGCCCGACCACGGCGACGATCCCTGCAAGCACCCACCACGCAGCCCGCCACCCAAACGCATCGATCAGGCGATCGCCGAGCAGCGGGGTGGCGGGAATGGCCGAGCCACCCAGGGCGGTCAGCGCACCGAGCGCAGCACCGCGACGCTCCCGCACCGCTTTGGCAACGAACACCGACGCGGACAGCGGCATACCGGTCTGCCCGAACGATCGCAGGCCGTAGATGGCAACGGTAAGCATCACGATATTCATTGACGCCGACGCGAGTAGGAGGGCCGCCATGAGCGCGGTGCTCACAAGTCGCAAGCCTCGCCCCACACCAACCCGATCGAGCCGACGGCCAAGCCACCCACCGGTGGTACTCGCCGCCAAGGTGCCCACGAGATAGGCAAAGGTCAACGTATTGCGGCTGACGTCGAGGGCCTCGGTGAGCGGATCGACGAACACGGAGAAACCCGCCGTCTGCCCTGGCCCCGACAACGCGATCAGCACCGCGCCTGAACCGATCACGTGACGTCGACGACGACGGAGCAGATTGTCGTCAGTCGTTGTCGCCACCGTGCCTCCACCGAGATCAGACGCCGGTCGACGCCCCGCGCGACGCTAACGCCACACCTGTTGCGCACACGACACCGTCATCGATTGGCCAGACTTCCGCGATGGGTCTTTACAGCGAACGTGTTCTCCCGCGGCTGATTGATCGTGCCTGTGGGTCGGCGCAGCTTGCCAAGTGGCGCGGCCTCGTCGCCGAGGGTCTCTTCGGTGATGTGGTGGAGATCGGTTTCGGTTCCGGTCTTAACGTGCCGGTCTATCCCGTAGATGTACGACGGGTGTGGGCAGTGGATCCGTCGGTGACCGCGCGCCGTCTCGCCGCCGAACGCATCGCCGCCTCACCAGTGGATATCGAACATGTGGCCCTGCATGGCGAATCTCTGCCCCTCGACGACGCCACATGTGACGGGGCACTCACCACATTCACCCTCTGCACCGTGTCGGATCCAGCGGCAGCGCTCGCCGAACTGCACCGCGTGCTGCGGCCGGGTATGCACCTGCACTTCCTCGAACACGGTCTTTCGCCCGATGCTCGAGTCGCCGCATGGCAACACCGCATCGACCCGATCCAACGGCGTATCGCAGACGGCTGTCACCTCAGTCGAGATCCCGTCGCCATGATCTCTGCGGCCGGTTTCGAGGTGCTCGATCACCATTCACGGTATGTGCCACGAGCACCGCGCCCCTGGGGGTGGTTCACCGGCGGCGTGGCTCGCCGCCTCTGAACCACCACGGTCAGATCAGGACAGAATTCGTTCCATGATCGCGGCCGCCCGCAACGTGGCCACATCGCCGAGCGGGTGTCCGATCAATTGGATGCCCATCGGGAGCCCGGTGTCACCGCGCCCGACCGGCAGCGACACTGCAGGCAGCCCGGCAAATGTTGCGTACAGCGTGACCTCCATCCAGCGGTGGTAGGTGTCCATCTCTCGTCCACCCACCCGTTCGGGCCAGCGACTCTCCACCGGAAAGGGCCACACCTGAGCGGACGGCACCGCGAGCACGTCCACATCGGCCAGCGCCGCCAGCATCGCCCCATAGAAGCGTGTGCGCGTCTCGGCAGCGGCGGTGAATTC
>JAFMNE010000029.1:16927-27071 GCA_017859395.1 Ilumatobacteraceae bacterium
CACCCTGCAGCGCCGCGGCAACACCATCGGCGGTTGCAAGTTCGCTGAGGTCCCCGGCGATCGACAGCGGCGCTCGTGGGTCCCAGCCCGCTTGCGTGCCGAGCAAGCGAGCCGCGTCGGCCACATTGCGTGCCATCGGGCCCTCGGTGGCGCATTGTGACGTGTAGGCGTTGCGCATGGGGTAGGCCGGTACTCGCCCTTGACTGGGGCGGAAACCCACCACACCGTTGAACGCAGCCGGATTTCTCAGCGACCCCATGAAGTCGCTGCCATCAGCGACCGGCACCATGCCGGTGGCGAGCGCAACGGCTGCTCCCCCGCTCGAACCACCCGCGGTCCGGGAGGGATCGACAGCATTGCGGGTGGTGCCGAACACAGGGTTAAACGTGTGCGAGCCAAGACCGAACTCGGGCACATTCGTTTTGGCGATGATGATCGCGCCCTGCGCTCTGATCCGCGCGACCTGCAGCGCGTCATACGTCGGCACCCATTCGGACAACAACGGTGACCCGAGCGTGGTCCGCAGACCGGCGGCCTCTGCCAGGTCCTTCACCGCATGAGGAAAGCCATGCATCCAGCCACGCCACCGCCCAGCCACAAGATCCTCATCGGCCACAGCGGCTTCGGCCATCAATTCATCGCGATCGCGCAGGCTGATGATCGCATTCACCTCTGGATTCTGTTCCTCGATCCGATCGAGGTGTGCCGCCATCACCTCCCGACATGACACGGATCGATCAGCGATCGCTGCGGACAGCTCCTGTGCAGTGGCGGCGGTGAGATCCACGCCCTCATCGTGACCGATCGCACCGCGGACAACCGGATCGGACGCGCCAGCGTCGATCACACGATGTTGCGGTGCCACAATGCCCTATGGCTCATCCCGATGGGGTACCACCACTACGCGATCATCAGGTTGTGGCGCAGAACCTGCCCGAGCATGCCCGGAACCCGATCCACACCGATGAGGGCGCACGGGCCGCGGGTTTCGACCGGGCGCTCGTAGCTGGAGTGACGACCTACTCCTATCTGGCGAATGTGCCGTCACGCGACTGGGGTATCGAGTGGGTTCACCACGGCACCGCTGAGGTGCGGTTTCGCCGCCCGATCTTCGATGGGGAACGGTTGGCGATACAGGCAGTGGGTGACGCACACACCCTCGCCGTGACCACAACAACCGACGACGACCCACGCGTGCTCTGCTCGATGTCTCTTGCTGGCACACCCGCGGTGGAGTTGCGCGATGGTGAGGAGCTGCCCACCCTTGAGCGAGAGCTCGAAGGCGAATACGGCGGTGATTACGCGGAACGGGCCGGCGACTCCTTGCCGCTGTTCGCCATCGGGGAGATCGTCCACCCCGCGGTGTGGCCGGCACTGGCCAACGACATAGTGCATCGCCATGTGGCACGGGGTTCGTGGGTGCATACACGCTCGATCGTGCGGCACCACGCTCCCGTCGCCACCGGTTCATTGGCGAGCATCATCGCCCGGGTGGTCGATCGTCGCAACGGATCGCTCGGAGAGCGTGCGGTCCTCGATGTGCACATCACCGTGGAGGGTGTGGTGGTCGCCTCGCTCGAACATGAGGCATATGTCGCGTTGCGCTGAACCTGGTCGGTGCATGACCTTGCTCGGCTGGCGTAACGGCGGATCGCAGCGCAGACTGTGCACGTGAGCGACACCGTCATCGATGAGCAGGTGGTGACCGAGCCCGATGGGGTGACGAGGTCGCGGGCTGCGGTCGCAGGGGCCACGGCCGCTGCCGTGGCCATCGGTGTGGGCGAACTCGTCAGCGTGATCGATACCGCTGGTCCCTCGCCGCTGTCGGCGGTCGGCGAGGTGTTCATCGACAGCGTGGGTGTGCGACTCAAAGACCTTGCCGTGTCGTTGTTCGGCACCGGCCACCGCACCGCACTTGTGATCTCGATGCTCATCGTCATCGTGGGTCTCGGTGCCGTGGCTGGACTGCGCGCCCGGCGACAACTGCGCAGTGGCGTCATTGCTTTCTCCGTGGCGGGTACTGCAGGTCTCGCCGCGATGCTGTCGCGCCCCGATGATCTCGCCCCGGTGTCGTTTGTGTCGATCGGTGCTGCCGTTGCGACCGGTGTGGGCACGCTGTGGTGGATGCTGCATCTCGCTCTCAGCGCACCTGCGGCACCAATTCCCATGCCGGGTATCGCCGTGGCGGGACGACGGGGATTTCTCACCACATCTGCCGGTCTCGGTGCCGCCGCCGCAGCCGCCGGCATCATCGGGCGGATCGCCAGAGGCGGTGACCCGGTGCCCGCGGTCACGGCGAACTACGCCCTGCCCACAGCTGCCCGCCGAGTGGAGGTGCCCGCTACCGGTATCGACGCGGACGGCATCAGCCCCTACATCACACCAACCGATGATTTCTTCCGCATCGACACGGCGCTGCGTGTGCCACGTGTCGATCCATCGACATGGACGTTAACCATCGATGGTCTCGTCGACCGTCCGGTCACCATCGACTATGCCCAGTTGCTGTCCATGGATGCCGTGGAGGTGCCCGTCACGATTGCGTGCGTATCCAATCAGGTAGGTGGTGACCTAGTCGGTACCGCGGTGTGGCAGGGCGTGCCGCTACGGGACCTGCTTGATCGCGCCGGGGTGCGCGATGATGCCGAACAGGTGGTGGGGCGCTCGGTGGATCGTTTCACCGCTGGTTTCCCGCTCACGGCGCTCGATGATGACCGCACCGCAATCGTCGCCTACGCGATGAATGGCGACTTCTTGCCGGCGCTACACGGTTTCCCTGCACGTCTGGTGGTGTCGGGGCTGTATGGGTATGTCTCGGCCACGAAATGGCTGTCGCGTATCGAGTTGGCCACCTGGGACGGAGTGCATGGCTATTGGATTCCGCTCGGCTGGTCGAAAGAGGCCCCGGTGAAGATCGCGTCGCGTATCGACACTCCAACCAATCGGGTCGACGCGGGGCGCGTGGTGCTCGGTGGTGTGGCACTTGCCCCATCGGTGGGCATCTCCGCTGTCGAGATCAGCATCGACGACGAGGCATGGCAACCGGCCACGCTTGGTCGCGTGGCCGGCGATGACACCTGGGTGCAATGGATGGTGGAATGGGACGCCGACCCCGGATTGCATTGGGTGCAGGTCCGAGCGTGGGATGCGATGGGTCAGATGCAGACCGAGGAGGTCTCCGCACCCGCACCCAACGGCGCCACCGGCTGGCACCGCCGACGCATCATCGTCGACTGAGATCGAGCCGCGACACGCACCGGTGTCGTCAGCTGTGGGAACTGCTAGGGGTCAGCCGTGATTCATCGCCGCAACTGCTGCGTCACGCAGATCGCGACGCAGCAGCTTGCCCGAGCCGGTGCGCGGGAGCGGACCGTCATGCACAGTGACGTACCGCGGCACCTCGTGACGTGCCAGACGCCCACGGCAGAACTCCAACAGGTCGTCCACATCAAGTGCCGCGGTGCCGTAGACGGTGATGCCGACTTCTTCGCCGAGTCGTTCATCGGGAACGGCGTACGCAACCGCTTCGATCACCTCGGGATGCCCATCGACAGCGTTTTCCACCGTGCCGCAGCCGATGTTCTCTCCACCACGGATGATGAGATCTTTGATGCGGTCGACGATGTACAAATGGCCGTCGGCATCGATCAGCGCCACATCACCCGTGCGGAACCAGCCATCGTCGGTATACGCATCGGCAGTTGCTGTTGGCTTGTTCCAATATTCGCGGAACATCATCACCCCGCGGACCTGCAGTTCGCCGCGTTCGCCCGTAGGGACCTCGGCGCCATCATCGTCGACAACCCGAAGGTCGACCACTGCTAGCGCTGGGCCTGAGCTGAGTGGGTGCGCCAGATAATCCTGGCCGAAGATGAGGGTGCCGATAGCGCTGGTCTCGGTCATCCCCCAACCGGTGTTCGGCACCGCAGTGTCGAACGCATCGTCGATTTGGCGAACCTGGTCGGGAGTGCGAGCAGCGCCACCACCGCCGACGGACACCAACGACGACAGGTCGCGCCCACCACGGGCCGCAGCGCGCGCCAGATCGCCAGTGACTGCCGGGGGTGCCGTGATCGTGACGATTCGCTCGCGCTCGATGAGTTCGACCGCAAGGTCTGGGTCCCACTTCAACATGGTCACCACCTTGCGCTGCGAGCGCAGCGACGCCAGATACACACCATGGAGCCCCAACACATGGAACAAGGGAATGCCCAGAAGGATCGCCGGCCCATAGCCAGCGGTCTCAGGCGGTGACAGCACAACGCCGTCGCGTTCAGCGAGAACGGTGTATTCGAGTTCCCATGTGAGGAGAGCCGACACCACATTGCGATGTGTGGTGAGCACTCCCTTGGGATGGCCGGTGGACCCCGATGTGTACAGAATCAGTGCCGGGTCATCGGGGGCAATGTCCACCTGGGGCATATCGACCGCAGGAGCTGTCGGCCCCAACAGCGATGCAACATCGATGGCGCCGCTGAGGTCGCCGGGGCCGAAGCCCACCATGTGGCCCGTCCACCCCGAGGCCGCGGCCGATTGCAGGCGTTCGGCGTCGGCGAAAAGAACTGTCGCCCCTGAGTCGTCGAGCCCGTAGGCCATCTCGTCGTCGTTCCACAGTGAGTTCATCGCGACCGCGATCGCACCAACGGAGGTCGCCGCGCAGAACGCCAGCATCCATTCGGGATGATTACGACCCGAGATGGCCACACGATCACCGGGTTGCACACCGAGGTCTTCCACCAGTAGGCGCCCGAGACGCGACGCATCGGCCCATGCCTCGGCGAAGGTCCACCGCCGTGTGGCATCAACGATGAATGTCGCGCCGCTCAGGTTGTCGGTGTAGAGCTGACGAATGGAGCGCGGCGCGCCCGCATATGCGCGCACCGCACCTCGGCCAATGTCAACCTCGGTCAGCTCCCATGCACCACCGGGTGCGATGTGTTGATCAATCAGGGCGCGTCGCTGCGCCGGTGTTCCGTGCCCCATTGGTTCCCCCCCGTTCGCCGGCTCGGACCCTGACACGGTAGCCGCCCCGGAGGGAGCGGCGTCAGCCAGATCAGCTACCGATACGCGGCAGCACCTCGGTCGCAGTGATCTCCAACTGTTCGTCCATCTGCTCGCGGGTGAGGCCCGGCATGTCGAAGAACAGCACGAAGTGCTCAACACCCACGTCGGTGCGGAACCGTCCCATGAGATCAGCAACCTGCTCAACCGATCCGATGGCCATGATGCCCTGGTCGATCGAATCTTCGATGGCCGGCTTGTGATCGAAGGGGGTCTCGGATCCATCGGGCATCGCGTACGTGCGGAACCGACCGTATGGCGACAAGAACTTGATCCACTCGTCGTGCGGACCACGACCGCTGGCAATCGCCTCGTCGAGGGTGCGACCCACATGGATGTTCAACGCCAGACAGCGACCTTCGCCATGGCCGAGCTCCCAGCCGTTGGCCGCAGCCTTCTCGGCGAACATATCCCAACCGGCCTTGGTGCCCTCAATTCCGCGCGATGGCAGCACCGCATGGTGACGAGCGCGTGCGGCGTAGTCGAATGTGGGTGGGGAGGTCACCGCTTGATACACGTCGATCGGTGCAATCGGCTTTGGCACCAAGGTCAGGTCCTTCACCGTGCTGCCGCGGTCGGGGATGCCCGGGGGCGGCAACACGAAGTGCTTGCCGGTGTACGAGAACCGTTCGTTGGTCCATGCCGCCTTGATGATCTCCATCGACTCTTCGAAGATCTCACGGTTGATGCGATCGAGTTCGGCGGACATCTCGTTGTCGCCAGAGGCCACCACACCACCGAGCGATTGAGCTTCGCGCGGCACCGTGCCACGACCAACACCGAACTGCATGCGGTTGCCAGTGAGAATCTGCATCATGGCGGCGTCCTCGGCGAGGCGGAGCGGATGCCACTGCGGGACCACGTTGAACATTTGTCCGAGGCGGAGACGCTCGGTCTCTTTGGCAAGGTGCAGGCCAAACAAGATCAGGTTCGGGGTGACCTCATAACCCTCGTATTGAAAGTGGTGCTCGGTGAGCCACATGGTGTCGTAGCCCAGACGATCCATGGTCTTGGCCCATGCCGTGAGGTTGTCGTAGCAGGCGATGAAGTCGGGATTGTCGTAGCGCCGATCCACCGGCTCGGGCCCGCCGTAACCGGCATCGGGCATCGGGACTCCGCCATAGAAATTCGCATCCACTCGCATACACCGAGTGTCGCACATCAGCGCCCACCACCTGTCCTTGATGAACGAAAAGTCGATGAACGATCTGTTGCAAACCTGTGTGCGGGAGGAGGCCTAGCCGACGTTGCGTTCGGTGTCGGCCCAGAACGGAGCGCGTAAGGCCTTCTTGTCGACCT
Organism: Ilumatobacteraceae bacterium; assembly: GCA_017859395.1. Lineage (GTDB taxonomy): Bacteria > Actinomycetota > Acidimicrobiia > Acidimicrobiales > Ilumatobacteraceae > Casp-actino5. The sequence continues at coordinate 23,288 of JAFMNE010000029.1, forward strand.
TGCCGTACACAGTGACGGGCAGGTCGTCGACGTATTCGACGGACTTCGGTCGCTTGTAGGCCGCGAGATTGTCGCGGCAGTAGGCCCCGAAGGCCTCACGGTCGAGACCGTCACGGGCGACAACGACAGCATGAACTGCCTCACCCCAGTCGTCGTGGGGCACCCCCACCACCGCGACCTGAGCCACATCGGGATGCGCCGAAATCACATTCTCCACCTCGACCGAATAGACGTTCATGCCACCCGACACGATCATGTCGTTCGCCCGATCGACCAGCGTGACGAAGCCCTCGGCATCCATCCGGCCAACGTCGCCGGTACGCATCCACCTGCCAGCGAATCGTTCTGCGTAGCGCTCGGGATCTTGCCAGTACGCCGTCATGACATAGGGCGAATCAAGGGCAACCTCGCCCACCTCTCCGGGGCCAAGTTCGTGGCCGTCGTCGTCGATGATGGCGACATCACACATCAGGGTCGCTTTGCCACACGACGACAACAGCGCCGGCTCGTCGAGGGCACGCACGTGGTCCTGTTTCGACAGCACGGTGGCGAAATTCGGACATTCCGTCTGGGCATACAATTGTTGCAACACCGGACCGAACACCTCCATTGCCTGACGAAGACGTTCGGGCGAGATCGGTGCCGCGCCGTACTGAATGGTGCGCAATGCCGATGGTCGCGTACCGGTCGCGACGGCTACGTCGAGCATCCGGTAGATCATCGTCGGCACGGCAAACGTCCATGTGATGCCGTCACGATCCATCGTGTCGAGCACCGTCGCAGCATCGAACGATGCTGCGATCTGAATGTGGGCTCCCCTCAGCAGCCCGGCCGCGCCAAGGAAACCAGCGGCATGAGGCAGGGGGGTTGTCAGCAACATGTGCTCGTCCCGGCCGATACCCGCTTCCATGATGTGCGCGAACATGTTCAGCACCATTGGCGACTGATGGTGCACGATGCCCTTTGGTTTGCCGGTGGTGCCGCCGGTGAAACCAACGAACGCAAGATCATCGGGGCCGACCGCGCCGATCGCCGGCGGTTCGATCCACGCCGACCCTGGTGGCAGCACTAAGCCGTCGATCTGGCGGCATGCCGGGTCGATCTGGGTTGCGAGATGATTGAGTGCCGGACTCACCACTGCCACCGTGGGTTCGGTTCGACGCACGATGTCGCCAATATCGGCCGCGGTCAGCATCGAGTTCAGCGGGATCTTCACAGCACCAACGGCCATGATCGCAAGGTCGTACACCGGATACGACGCCGTGTTCTCCAACAGCAGCACCACCCGGTCACGGGGACGCGCACCGGCGTCGTGCAGGCGTTGCGCAGCGTCGGCCACTGCCACTGCGAGATCTCGGTAGGTCCACGTGGTGCCGTCAACGGTCAGTGCGGGACGGGTGGTGTTCAGCATCAACGAGCGGCGAAACGCCTCCCACAGTGTCGACATCATGTACTTCCCCCTTGCGTCGCTTCCACCGCCAGTCTGCCCAACAGCGCCTGTCGGAGAGCGATCCGACCGACCGTGTGGGTCGTGATCGGGAATAGAAACCCGGCCGGGCGGCTTTTGACAGGCGTGAACTCTGTGTCCGTCACCCCCAACCGTCTTTCCAATCTGCGCTCATGGAACCTGGCACTGACCGTGTTGCACGCGGTGCAGGCGGTGGTGATCGTGGCCATTGCCGGCAGTTTCGCCATCGACATCACATCGACGTTCCCGGAGGGGCCCCCAGGAACACGCGTGCCAACCGCCGAACCGCTCATTGGTGTGCGCATTGGTATTGCAATCGGCATTTTCCTGGCACTTGCTGCGCTCGACCATCTGCTGACGTCCACCGTGGCTCGCGGCACCTACGAGAATGATCTACGCGGCGGTATCAACCGCTTCCGTTGGGTCGAGTATTCGTTCAGCGCGACGATCATGGTGCTGCTGATCAGCGCCTACTCGGGCATCACCGGCATCTCAGCTCTGGTGGGAATCGCCGGTGCGAACGTGGCGATGATCCTGTTCGGCTGGCTCCAAGAACGCATCAACCCCCCGGGACGTACATCCACGAATATGACGCCGTTCTGGTTCGGCACGCTGGCCGGGATCGCCCCATGGGTGGCGATCGTGATCAACGTGATCGGGTCGGAGACCGTGCCGGGGTTTGTCTACGGCATCGTCATTGCCGAGTCGGTGCTGTTCTTCAGCTTCGGGCTGAACCAGTGGTTGCAGTACCGCGGTGTCGGCCGGTGGCAGGACTACCTCTACGGCGAGAAGGTGTACCTAGTCCTGAGCCTGGTGGCGAAGTCGGTCCTCGCCTGGTTCATCTACTTCGGGTCGCTCGGCGACTGATTAGCACCTCGCGGTGGCCACACCACAGGGAACAAGGCGTGGTCCATCGGAGCGCCTGCCGGTAGTTCGGCCTCGAGTCCGGGAAATGGCGGCGACGTTGCCCACGTCCGTGGTGCATGCACCATGTCGTCGCCCAGAAATCTGAGCGACAGCACCCGTCGCCGACCCGGGCCGGGGTTTCCCGCCGCGGTGTGCAGGGTCTGCATGTGGAAACAGACCACGTCACCTGGTTCCAGTTCCCAGCCGATCACCCGGGGCTGCTCCGGATCGCCATCGATATCGGGCAACTCGGCCAGTGAGCCTTCGGGAAACCATCGGGCCTGCGCATCGAGAAAGGTGCGCGGCATGTACCACGGGCCGCGATGGGAACCGGCCACGAATTCAAGGGTGACCGCGCGAGGTACCGGATCGACCGGGATCCACATACTCAGATTCATCGTCCCGTCGACGTTGTAATAGGGAATGTCCTGATGCCACGGCGTGCGTTGCGCGGTGCCGGGCTCTTTCACCAGCACGTGGTCATGGAACAGGCGCACCGTGTGCGCACCCATCACAACGGCCGCGATCGCGGCCACGGGTGACGTTGTGATGAACCGTTCCATATCGGCGATGCGTGACCACGAGCAGAAATCCTCGACGAACGCTCCGTCAGCACTCTCGCTCGCCCGTTTCGCCAATGGTGACAGGTTGGCCAGATTTGCCTCGATGGCACGTTCCGCGCATGCGATATCGCCGGGCTCGAGTGCACCTCGAACACAGATCGCCCCGTCGCGATACCAGTCCCCCTCGATGTGGCTCACGACATCTCCTGACGGATGCGCGTCTTCGTCGCCGCCCACGAACAGATCGGGCATGTCGTCAGGTCATGGTGGCGGGCCGGGCAGTACTCGCGGCCGAAGAAGATGATCTGGAGATGACGGCGGTTCCACGTCTCGCGCGGGAACACCGCTTTCAGATCGCGTTCAGTGTGTTCGACGCTGGTGCCCCGGCTCAGACCCCAGCGGGCGCCCAGGCGATGAATATGGGTGTCGACCGGAAATGCCGGATGTCCGAATGCCTGTGACATCACCACGCTCGCGGTTTTGTGGCCCACACCGGCGAGTGACTCGAGGAATTCCCAATCGTCGATGACCTCACCACCGGCGTCGATGATCTGTTCGGCCATGGTGCGCAGGTTGCGTGCCTTGGTCGGCGCGAGACCGATCTCGCGGATGAGTTCGAGGATCTCACTCGGTTCGAGTTGCACCATCTTGTCGGGAGTATCGGCAACGGCGAAGAGGCCCGGTGTCACCTCGTTTACCTTCTTGTCGGTGGTCTGAGCCGAGAGCGCCACAGCGACCAGCAGTGTGTAGGGACTGCTGTGGTCGAGCGGCACCGGTGGGTCGGGATACAACTCGTCGAGCATGCGACCGATTCGGTCTGCCTTGTCCTGTCGACGCATGGCGGCAG
>JAFMNE010000070.1 GCA_017859395.1 Ilumatobacteraceae bacterium
CGTGAGGGTGGTCGTACTGTGGGTGCGGGCCGCGTCACGAAGATCATCAAGTGACTCTCTCCCCATAACGGAACTCAGCGGAAGGAAACAGCCATGGCTAAGAGTGACAAGAGGGTGAAGATCACTCTTGAGTGCACCGAGTGCAAGCGGCGCAACTACATCACGATGAAGTCGAAGATCAACGATCGTGAGCGCCTCGAGATGAACAAATACTGCAGCCACGAGCGGCGTCATACCCTTCACAAGGAGACCCGCTGAGTTAATCACCGGGCGGCTCGTTACGCTGGCCGCCCCCGAGGGCAGTAGCTCAGTTGGTAGAGCATCGGTCTCCAAAACCGACGGTCGGGGGTTCGAGTCCCTCCTGCCCTGCTCGACACGCAACGTACGACGACACGGAATGACATGTCACTGGATGATCTAAACCGCGAACAGAAGCGCCTCTTGAAGCGTCAGGGTGCGCTGGACGACAAGGGTGCTCCCGTGCGCGGGGCACCCGCGTCGCGGTCTGACCGTGAACGTGTCGGCCCCCGTCAGTACCTGCGTGAAGTGCGCGACGAGATGCGCAAGGTGGCATGGCCAGCGCGCCCCGAAGTGGTGCGCTACTCGGCAATTGTCACCGTGACCGTGGTGGTGTACACCGCCTACATCGCCGGTGTGGACTTCGGTCTCGGCGAACTGATGGGTTGGTTCTACACCTGATGGACCAGGAGACGCCGATGAGCGACGATACGAACGACGCCACCGACGGCCCCGGTTCCGTGGCCGATCTGTTGCCGGTGGGCGACGCTGCCCCCGTAGGTGACGCGGACACTGCTGGCGACGCGGATACCGCTGGCGATGACGCCTCTGTTGATGATGCGAACGGCGTGGTGGCTGCCGATGATGCAGGCAACGCTGTCGTTGCGGATACCGCGGTCGATGCGACCGATGAGGCCACAGCGGTCGAGACCGTGCCCGCCGACGATCCCTGGACCCGCCCCGGCCAGTGGTATGTCGTGCACACCCAGTCAGGTCACGAGAAGAAGGTCACCTTGAACCTTGAGGCGCGCATCGCGTCGATGAACCTCGAGCACAAGGTCTTCGAAGTGGTGGCACCCACCGAAGAGGTCGTCGAGTACCGCAACGGCAAGAAGCAGACGGTGAGCCGCAAGGTCTTCCCCGGGTATCTGCTCGTGCGCTGCGAGATGGACGACGAGTCGTGGTACTGCATTCGCAACACGCCGGGAATCACCGGTTTCGTTGGCCAAAGCGAGCGTGGCCAAAAGCCCACCCCACTGCGTCGTCGCGAAGTACGAACCTTCCTCGCCACCAAGCCCGAGGGTGAGGCCGCGGTTGCGCGTCCGAAGCCCAAGCTCGACTACGACGTCGGCGAGGCGGTCAACATCAAGGAAGGTCCGTTCGCGGACTTCACCGGCGAGATCGCCGAGATCAATGCCGATCACATGAAACTCAAGGTGCTCGTGAACATCTTCGGACGCGAGACCCTCGTTGAGATGGACTTCAGCCAGGTCGCAAAGCTCTGAGCGATCGAATAGAGAGAGAAGAACGGAACAGTCATGGCCAAGAAGAAGGTTGCAGCGGTCGTCAAGATCCAGATCGAAGCCGGTAAGGCGAGCCCCGCCCCGCCGGTGGGTACCGCGCTCGGCCCGCACGGCATCGCCATCATGGACTTCGTCAAGGCCTACAACGCCGCGACGGAATCACAGGCCGGCACCGTGGTGCCGACAGAAATCACCATCTTCGAGGATCGGACGTTCTCGTTCATCCTCAAGACGCCGCCGACTCCGGTGCTCATTCGCGAGAAGGCCGGTATCGCCAAGGCAGCGACGAACCCCGGTACGGAAACAGCGGCCACGATCAGCGAGGCCGATGTGGAAGAGATCGCCAAGATCAAGATGCCGGACTTGAACGCCAACGACATCGAGGCCGCCAAGCAGCAGGTGCGTGGCACGGCTCGGTCGATGGGTATCGCGATCGGCTGAACCGATCGTTGGGCAGCGGCATCCGCCGTTGCCCTCACCGTCCTGTCCGGGAGGACCTCGCCCGGGGGACAACTCACACGAGGGAGACAACAATGTCAGGAAAGAAGTACGCAGATGCGCTGAAGCGGTACGACCGCGAGGCGTTTCATTCACCGGCCGAAGCGGTCACCCTGGTCAAGTCGATCGCGTCAGCGAAGTTTGACGAGACCGTTGAAGTGGCTATCCGTCTCGGCGTCGACCCCCGCAAGGCGGACCAGATGGTGCGTGGCACCGTGGCGTTGCCGTCGGGTACCGGTCGTGATGTGCGCGTGGCCGTGTTCGCCGCTGGTCCCGCCGCCGATGAGGCCCGCGCTGCCGGCGCTGATCTCGTGGGTGCCGACGACCTCGCCGAGCGCATCGAAGCCGGTGAGATGAACTTCGATCTCACGATCGCTACGCCCGACATGATGCCCCTCGTTGGTCGCCTCGGTCGTCAGCTCGGCCCACGCGGTCTGATGCCCAACCCGAAATCGGGAACCGTCACCACTGACGTCGGTCGTGCGGTCGGCGAGTTCAAGGGCGGCAAGGTGGAGTACCGCACCGACCGTTTCGGCAACGTGCACGTGCAGCTGGGCAAAGTGAGCTTCACCCCTGAGCAGCTCGAGGCCAACTTCCGTGCAGTGATCGACGAAATCCAGCGCGCCAAGCCCGCCAGTGCCAAGGGCCGCTACATCAAGAAGATCACCGTGTCGTCGACCCAAGGTCCCGGTGTCCGTGTCGACACCGGCCGTCTACGCGTCGAAGACTGAACACGATGTGCCGGCGTGCCGGCACATGAGGAGGCTCCGGCACACTGTGCCGATAGCGTCCCGCCAACAACCGAATGCTCGCCATAGACCGTTGGTCCACCTTCGGGTGGGTAATGGATTCCGCCAACGCAGGTGCTGCCTCCACGCACGGTGTCCGTGTCGTGTGGCGTCGCCCATGCGAGCCAGACGACAACGGAAAGGAGGTAAGCACCAATGACAGCGACGATGACAGCAGCCGGACGTGAGGCCCGCCCCGAGAAGGTTGCAGCGATTGAAGAAATCACTGCCCGTCTCAACGCGGCCGATGCCGTGTTCATCACGGAATACCGCGGACTGACCGTGTCGCAGATCACCGAGATCCGCGCATCCCTGCGCAACGCCGGTGGCGAAATGAGCGTGTATAAGAACACGCTCGTGCGTTTCGCCGTGGCAAACGCCGGGATCGACGGAGTCGATGAACTGCTGGTCGGACCGACCGCCCTCACCTTCGCCAGTGGCGATATCGCTGCGGTAGCCAAGGTCTTAAAGGCCGGCGCCAAAGCGAATGAGAACCTGGTGATCAAGGGCGGTGTGATGTCGGGAGCAGCGATCGGTGCGGCCGATGTGGCTGCCCTGGCCGATCTGCCCTCGCGCGAGCAGCTCCTCGCGATGTTCGCCGGTGCCCTGCAGGCACCGCTCGTCCGCACGGCCGGCCTATTGCAGGCCCTGCCGCGCAACCTGGCCTATGGCCTGTCGGCACTGATCGACAAGCAGGCCGCCTGATCCACCGCGCCGCGGTGGTGGCGCCCGAGAACACCCAACGACAACGACCAACAGGTCGATCCCAAGGAGACAACAGATATGGCAACCAAGGAAGAAATCCTCGACGCAATCTCGAACATGACCGTCCTCGAGCTCAAAGAGCTGCTGGACGCATTCGAGGAGCGTTTCGACGTGACCGCTGCGGCCCCGGTGGCCGTGGCCGCTGCAGCGCCTGCTGGCGGTGGCGGCGATGACGGCGGCGCAGCCGAGAAGGACGAGTTCGACGTCGTGATCAACGACGCCGGCGGCCAGAAGATCCAGGTCATCAAGGTCGTGCGCGAGCTCACCAGCCTGGGCCTGAAGGAGGCCAAGGATCTCGTCGACGGTGCGCCGAGCACCGTGTTGGAGAAGGCTGCTGCCGATGCCGCCAACGAGGCCAAGGCCAAGTTGGAAGAGGCTGGCGCCACCGTCGAGCTCAAGTGATTCGTGGCGCTGCGGCGCCCGTGATCGGCCGAACAGCCCCGGGATTCGTCCCGGGGCTGTGTGCTGTCGGGGCGTAGTTGCCCACCCGACACGACAGCGTGCAGCGGGAATGCTTGACACGTTCGGTCGCCCTGCTTAGCGTTAGGGGCGCTCAGGGCGTCGCGTGATGGCGTGTTGATGTTTCTGGCTGTGCGCCGTTAGGCTTGTCGGTTGCCGTGCGTCGCCCTAGCCAACCCCCATCAACGGTGGTGTCTGTGGCATGCCCGGTGTGTCGTCGAGCCGAACCCGAGGTGAACTGTGGCCAATAAGGCAGCTGTCCGTGAACGTTACTCGTTCGGGAACCTGAACGAACCGCTCGAACTTCCCGATCTCCTCGCGGTGCAGCGCGACAGTTTCGAGTGGTTCCTCAACGAAGGCCTGGCCAATACCTTCCGCGATATCTCGCCGATCAAGGACTTCTCCGAAGCCCTGCAGCTCGAACTCGAATTTGACCCATTCGATGAAGACCTCCGCCCGCCGCCCAAGTTCACGGTGGAGGAGTGCAAAGAAAAGGACATGACCTACGCCGCGCCGGTGTTCGTGCGGGCGCGCTTCTTGAACCAGCACACCGGTGAGATCAAGGAGCAGACGGTCTTCATGGGCGACTTCCCGGTGATGACCGAGAAGGGCACCTTCATCGTCAACGGCACCGAGCGTGTGGTCGTGTCGCAATTGGTGCGTAGCCCCGGCGTGATCTTTGAGCCCGGCGAGCGGTACCGTCTGCGTAATCTCACAAAGCACCAGTTGGTGAAGGCCACCATCCACCCGTACCGCGGTGAGTGGATGGAGTTCGACGTCGAGCAGCGCCCCGGCAAGGACGTCACCTGTGGCACCCGCGTGGCTCGCAAGCGCCGCATCGGCGTGTTCACGCTGTTGCGTGCCCTCGGCTACGACGAAGAGAACGCCCCCGGTTTCTTGGACCGCTTCGTGCGACATTTCGACTTCCTCGAAGGGCAGTGGGACAAGGAGCGTGACGTCGCTCCCACCCGTGAGGAAGCCCTCGTCGAGATCTACAAGCGTGCCCGCCCCGGTGAGCCGCCCACGGTCGAATCCGCACGCGCGTATTTCCGCAACGCCTTCTTCGAGAGCCGCCGGTACGACCTCAGCCGTGTCGGTCGCTACAAGCTCGACCGCAAGCTCGGCGACGAGGTGGCCACTTTGGCGTCCACCTTCGGCCTCGACGGCATCGATCTCGACGGCGAACCATTGATCGACCTGCCCAGCGACGACCAGCACGTGCTCAGCCGCTGCGAGGTTCTGGCCACGGTCACCTACATGTTGAACCTGGTCAAGCAGGAGCCGGGCTACCGCCTCGACGATCAGGACCACTTCGCCAACCGACGGATCCGCTCGGTGGGCGAACTCATTCAGAACCAGGTGCGCATCGGCCTCAGTCGCATGGAGCGCGTGGTGCGCGAGCGCATGACCACTCAGGATGTCGAAGCGATCACACCGCAGACGCTCATCAACATCCGCCCGGTTGTGGCCTCCATCAAGGAGTTTTTCGGCACCTCGCAGCTGTCGCAGTTCATGGACCAGGTCAACCCGTTGTCAGGTTTGACGCACCGCCGTCGTCTGTCGGCGCTGGGGCCCGGTGGCCTCAGCCGTGAGCGCGCGGGCTTCGAAGTCCGCGACGTGCACTTCTCCCACTATGGCCGTATGTGTCCCATCGAGACTCCCGAGGGCCCGAACATCGGTCTGATCGGCGGTCTGTCGAGCTTCGCGCGCGTCAACGAGTTCGGATTCATCGAGACCCCGTATCGCAAGGTGGTCAACGGTCGTGTCACCGACGAGATCGTGTACATGGCCGCTGACGAAGAGGAGAAGTACGTCGTCGCGCAGGCCAACGCGCCGCTCAATCCTGATGGCACGTTCAAGAACCCGAAGGTGCTCGTGCGTCGATCGCCGCAGGCCGCCAGCCTCGACGACCTCCGCAAGATGCTCGAACAGGAGAGCTTCTTCGGTGCCACCACCGACATCTCGTTGGTGGAGCCCGCCGAGGTCGACTACATGGACGTGTCGCCGAAGCAGATCGTCTCGGTGGCGACCGCACTCATCCCGTTCCTTGAGCACGACGACGCGAACCGCGCGCTGATGGGCGCCAACATGCAGC
>JAFMNE010000030.1 GCA_017859395.1 Ilumatobacteraceae bacterium
CCGAGAAGGTTGGCGACATCCCACGGTCCGACATGCCGGGTGGACAATTGGAAGTCGATCATGGTCACGGCGTCGTCGCCGGGCGCCCCGCCGAAGAGGTAGTTCTCGGCACGACAATCGGTGTGGGTGAACGTGACGTGGTCGCGGTCGGCCACGTGGTGGAGCAGATCGACGTAGTGGTGGCACACCGTGTCGATCACGTGCACCATCTCGGCACCGATGCGCTCACCGAAGCGTTCAACGAAGCCAGGCAGTCGTTCGAGCGCCATGGGCTGGCCAGCGGCATACATCGGGTTGTCCATCGGTGGTAGCCACGGCATCGCCTCGAGTCGTGAACTGTCCCAGAACTCGGCGTGTAGTGCCGCGACCACGGCGAGAATGCGCCGCGCCTCATCGGCTGTGATACCGGCGATCTGGTCGGGGGTGCGTGCCCCGGCGATGTCCTCGATTATCAGCACGAACGGGCATCCATCATCATTCGCATCAGCGTGGTAGGCGCGTGGCACGCGGATCGACAGGTCGGCTGCTACCTCGCGATAGAAGTTCACTTCGCGGAGGTAGAACCCCATCGCCTGACCAAGAAAGCGGTTCTCAGGCGCCGTCGCCTGACACTTTGCGATCACGGTCGCCGGACCGTTGTTCGTGCCGTCGTAGTGCAGGTGCAGTCGCGCAAGTTCACCCAAGATGCCGACGCCGACACCCATCGATTCGACGTCGAAGTCGGCGATCGTTCCGATGTCATGTGGCATGACAGCGTTCAACCAGTCGAGGTCGATGCCGGTGATCTGCTCTGGTATGCGGTGCGGTGTCAGTCCCACGGTTCCCCCCGTCGCCGTGTCGTCAATGCGGTGTACTTTCCAAACTAACCGTCCGATATCTGCGGGCGGGTACCGGTGTGCTAAACATCGCCGCGGGGATCGTCTCGTCCGAGACGACAACAACAACAAGGGGGAAACTGCGACTATGCGCACCCGTACTACACGGCGTTTGCGTCATCGTCTTCTCGCTGCTACCTGCACCCTCGCGCTTGTCGCGGCGGCATGCGGTGGTGACGACGACGAGGCCGACGCGCCAGCACCTGCTCCGGCTGAAGAGCCGGCTGAAGAGCCCGCCGAGGAACCAGCTGAGGAACCAGCTGAGGAACCGGCTGAAGAGCCTGCCGACGAGCCGGCTGAAGAGCCGGCTGAAGAGCCCGCTGACGAGCCGATGGTGGCCGATGGCGAGCCCATCAAGATCGGTGTCCAGAACCTTGAGGGTGATCCCAACGGGTCATTCCCCGAGTATTCGATTGCTGCGCAGGCCGCGGCCGACTACGTGAACGCCGAACTGGGTGGCCTTGGCGGCCGTCCGATCGAGGTTGTTCTCTGTAAGTCGATCGTCGCTCCTGACGACTCGCAGCGTTGCGCGAACGAACTCGTGGCTGACGGTGTGGAGATGGTGCTGTCGACGCTGAATTTCTTCGGCAACCACTTCTCGATCTACCAGGGCTCGAACATCCCGGTCCTCGTCGGCACGCCAATCACCGTGGGTGACTTCACCTCGCCCGGCGTGTACTCGATTGGTGCCGGTGGTGGTTGCCTCGGCGTCCACACCGGTCTCGTGCAGTTCGCCACCCAGGAGATTCCGAAGATCACTGGCGAACCGGTGAACCGCGTGGGTGTTCCATGGGCCGACACGCCCCCGGGCGTGGTCTGCTACTACGACCTCGAGAACAAGCCGCTCAACGTGCTGAATGGCACCGAGCCCGGCACCAGCGCGTTGGCGGGCTCCATGCCTGACCTCGAGCACATTGGTGTGCCGGTGTTGCCAGCTGCTCCTGATGTGACGCCACAGGCCACGGAGATCCTTGACTTCGATCCCGACGTCATCATCTTCTCGGCTCAGGGTTCGGACTGCTGGAACTTCGTGGACGCGCTTGGCCGTCTCGGCTGGACGCCAGACGACATCCCACTGGTGCTGTCGGGCTCCTGCCTGGACTTCACCGCGATGGAAGCCGCTGGCGACCTCGCTGTGGGCATCTACCTGACCAGCACCGAGAACGGCGTGCTCAACGAGCTCGACGGCCTCGAAGGTCAGCATCTCGAGAATGCCACCACGTACCAGACCAAAGGTCTGGAATATGGCATGACCACCGACGACCTGTTCAAGGGCTTTGCTGGTCAGAGCTTCTCGGCCATCATGTCGATCTGGGAAGTTGCCCAGACCATCGATGGTGAGGTGAACGGTGAATCATTGAGCGCTGCGTACGCAGCCACCGATGGCTCACAGCCAAGCTTCGGCGGCTCACCGCTGGACTGCGCTGGTGCACCCGCGCCGTATGTGGCTGTGTGCTCGTCGCCGATCTCGGTGAACCAGTGGGATGGCGAGAAGCTCGTCAACGTCACTCCGTTCCTTTCCGGCCTCGATCTCGTGGCTGGCACGGAACTGCGTCCCGGTCCGTCCTGATCGGTTGTCGCCCGGTGGGCGACTGAATTAAGCCGGCAGTGTCCGGGGCGGGCCATGTGGCTCGCCCCGGACCACCGGAACCCACCCGGGCGGGGGCTCGGGTGTTTCACAACAGATTCGGGGGGTCTGTGAACAGCATCATCTTTAACTTGCTCATCGGTCTTGGTATCGGCTCGCTCTACGCGGCGTTGGGTGCTGGCCTGGTGGTTTCGTATAAGGGCTCGGGCGTTGTGAACTTCGCGCACGGTGCCATGGCGATGTACGGCATGTTCACGTTCGACACGGCGTGGAACCGTGGTGAACTCTTCTTGCCGTGGTGTGATTTCTTGCCCACGCACACGGTCAACCTGCCGGTGAGGATCACCCTCGACAGCGACGGGTCATGGCCAATGATCCCATCGCTCATTCTCGCTCTAGGGATGTCGGTCCTGATCGGGCTTGCAGCTCACTTCTTAGTATTCCGGCCTCTTCGGAATGCGGCCCCGCTCGGCAAAGTCGTCGCCTCGGTCGGCTTCACGCTGTATCTCCAAGGGGTCGCCCTCATCAACTTCGGCAACTCGTTCCCACAGCCGAAGAGCATCGTCCCTGATGAACCGCTGAAAAATTTCTTGGGTCTCGGAAAGGCCTTCCCTCAGAACACGGTCTGGGTGGTTGGGTTTACCGTTCTTCTCGGCGCTGTTCTGTGGGGGATCTATCGATTCACCCGATTCGGTCTCGCGACCCGCGCCGCTGCCGGTAATGAAAAAGGTGCAATCCTCCTCGGCTACTCGCCGCAGCGTCTGGCAGCTCTCAACTGGGTACTTGCCTCGGTGACCGCCACGTTGGCTGCAATCATCGTCGGCCCCATCCAGGGGACGATTACGCCGATCGGCCTCACAGCCCTGATCGTGCCCGCGCTCGCCGCTGCGCTGATCGGCGGTCTGCGCTCGATTCCGATTGCTGTCGCCGGCGGACTTGCTCTCGGCGCTGTACAAACTCTGCTCGACTTGAAGAAGTCCTCGTGGTTCACGGGCCCGCTCACCTGGCTCCAAGATGGTGTGCGCAACGTGATCCCGTTGATCGTGATCATCGTGGTGCTCGTTCTTCGGGGCAAATCACTACCGATTCGCGGCACCGTGGAGGAAAAGCGTTTGCCGTTGGCTCCCATGCCCAAGCGCCAGATCGAACACACCCTCTTCTGGATTACAGGTCTGACCGTCTTTGCATTCATCTTCGAGAACGCAGGGCCGCTCACCATTTTTGCCGGATCTATTCAGACGGGCCTTGTGTTCGCCATCATCATGTTGTCGATCGTGTTGCTCACCGGGTATGTCGGCCAGATCTCCCTTGCACAGATGAGCTTTGCGGGCATGGCGGCGTTCTTCATGGCCCGCATGATGGCCGATGGCATCGGCCGCGGATCAAACCTCGTGCCGGTCACCGGACCTGGGTTACCGTGGCCGATCGCCGCCATTTTGGGTGTTGCCGCGGCCGTGATCGTCGGGCTACTTCTCGGGCTCCCGGCCGTGCGTATTCGCGGCGTGCAGTTGGCGGTGGTGACCATTGCGTTTGCCATCTCGCTGCAGTCTCTGTACCTCGAGAACGATGAACTCACGCAGTTGCGTGCAGGCGTGCCCGCCTATGTCAAAGAACCGAACTTGTTCGGTCTGTCGATTGGCGCACGTAGTGATCGGCAGCTGAATGAACGACCAGCGTTCGTCATTTTCGGCGCGGTTCTCCTGGCACTGTGCGCCATCGCTGTTGCCAATATCCGCCGTACTGGTGTCGGCCGTCGCTTCCTCGCCGTTCGCGCCAATGAGCGGGCCGCATCGGCCGCTGGTATCAACGTGTCGCGCACGAAGCTGTTGGCTTTCGGTCTCAGTGCGGCCATCGCCGGCATCGGTGGCGTCATGCTCGGCTTCAAGCAGGTCGAGGTGTCGTCGGCAAACTTCGTCTACGGCTTGAGCCTCAGCCTGCTGGCCTTCGCGTACCTCGGTGGTATCACCTCCATCAACGGGGCGCTGTTCGGCGGCGCAGTATTCGCAGGCTCGGTGGTGCCGACCTTCTCGAACTACTTCTTGAAGGGAACAAACATGGATCGCTACCTGACTGTTCTGGGTGGCTTCTTCATGATTGTTACGGCCATCGTGCATCCCGAAGGTGCGGCCCGATTCTTCCAAGGAGGTATGGGCTACGCCGGCAACTGGTTGGTGAGCGTGATACCTGGTGCCCGAACGTTGCGTGATGCGCGCGAGGGACCACGACGCAAGGTGGTCAATGCCATCCTTGCCGTGTTGTTGTTTGGATTTGCGCTCTGGATCTACAACGCGCAGTTCATCGACTCCAACACGGTGTGGGTGATCGTGAGCCTCCTCATCTTCTGGGCCCTTGCCGTGATCGCAGCGGTGATACTCGGTGGTATTGCACCAACCTTCGGTGAGGCTGGTCGCGGTTGGGTTGGTTGGTTCACAAAATTCGGCCCCGCTGCCTTGGTTGGGTATGTGGCCGGCTGGATCGTGTGGCCGATTCGCGTAGACGACTATTCGAAGCTCTGGATGCCGCTCCTCGGTGCCGGTATCGCACTGTTTGTGAGATCGCTCTACCGACAAATCAGATATGGACGACCCGACATGCATGCGCCAACTCCAGAGGCGGCGAATGATGTCCCTGTGACTGCGGAGGTGGGCTGACATGGCACTTCTCGAATCTCGTGGATTGACCGTCAGCTACGGCGGCCTACATGCCAATGATCAAGTCGACATCGATATCACCGAAGGCAAGCTGGTCGGATTGATCGGCCCGAACGGTGCCGGCAAGACCACATTCATCGACGCCATCACCGGGTTCACACCGCTGTCGGCCGGCACCGTCACATTCGACGGTGTTGACCTGGAGGGGAAGTCCCCCGATGAACGGGCACATCTCGGGCTAACCCGTACTTTCCAGTCGCTTGAGTTGTTCGAGGACTTGACGGTGCGTGACAACTTGATGGCTGCGGCAGAAAAGGCGCGGTGGAACTCCTTCATCACCGACATCTTGATGCCGGGACGTGGTGAGCGCGCCTATCAGCAGCAGGTTGACGAGGCCCTCGACGCTCTCGATTTGGCCGAGCACGCAGATCGGTTGCCGAGCGACATGTCCCACGGCCAGCGCAAGTTGATCGGTGTGGCTCGTGCGCTTGCTGCGCGACCGAAACTTGTGCTTCTCGATGAGCCAGCCGCTGGTCTGGACACTCAGGAAAGCCAGAAACTCGGGTTCAAACTGCGCGAGTTCCTGTCCTCAGGCATGAGCCTGTTTCTCATCGACCACGACATGGGCCTCGTGCTCAACGTATGTGACTACATCTATGTGCTCGACTTCGGGCGGATCATCGCCCACGGGACCCCAGCTGAGGTTCGCAAGGATCCGACGGTAATCGCCGCGTACCTCGGTGAGTCGGCTGGTGAGGCACAGGCAAGCGCGGGAACCGCACTGAACACCGCTACGGAGGAGCAGTCATGAGCGAACGACTTATTGATGTCGACGGTCTGTTTACGGGCTACGGGGGAATTCCCGTGGTCCGGAACTTGACGATGCATGTTGCACCCGGTGAAGTGGTTGCTCTGCTTGGCCCGAATGGTGCTGGCAAGACGACCACGCTGCTCACGTTGTCGGGACTGCTCGCGCCGATTGAAGGATCGGTCACCGTGCTGGGCGAGGAGGTCGACGGTACCAAGGCACACACAATCCCTCGACGAGGTCTGGCTCACGTGGCCGAAGACCGATCGTTGTTCTTCGACCTGACCGTTGATGAGAACATCCGACTCGGTCTCACTGGTGCCCGTGACGCCCGAAAGGCGGCATACGACCGAGCGATGGATCTGCTCCCAGCCCTGCGCCCCCTGGGCGACCGATTAGCTGGGCTGCTGTCTGGTGGTGAGCAACAGATGCTCGCGATGGCACGTGCGCTTGTGTCCAATCCAAAGTGTTTGTTAGTTGACGAAATGAGCCTCGGACTTGCTCCGATCATCGTGGAGCGACTGTTGCCGATTGTGCGCGACATCGCTGACGAGACCGGTTGCGGCGTGCTCGTTGTTGAGCAGCACGTGCATATGGCGTTGGAGGTCGCGGACCGCGGTTACGTGTTGAACCACGGCGAGTTGTCCATGTCGGGTACGGCAGCCGAGTTGAGCGCGAACCGCGCTCTGCTCGAGGCCAGCTATCTCGGCGAAGCCGCTATGGGCTGACCCTCAGCGTGTTGCTCGCCGGCGGTCCCCCCGCCCGCATCGGCCAGATGATGGTGCTGCAATGAGTGTGTGGCTTGTCTTCGCCCTTTTGGGGGTAGGAACGGGGTCGCTCTACGCGGCTTTTGCGATTGCGATCATCATCGTCTACCGCGGCAGCGGGGTGGTGAACTTCGCGGTTGGCGCGATGGCGATGATCCCCGCGATCGTCTACGCCGAATTACGCGCTACGGGCGATCTCGTGCTGCCCGTCATCCTCCTTCCTGATCGATATGACCTTGGTGGCCCATGGGGGTTCTGGCCGTCGGCGTGCATTGGGTTGGCGGTGGGCGTGGTCTTTACCCTCGTTGCCGAACGGCTGGTGTTCCGTCGACTACGAGGCGCGCCGGCGGTCACCTGCCTTGTGGCAACCGTGGGACTCACGGTGGTGGCACAGGGCCTCATGGTGCGAGCTGCTGGCGCGGGCACGCGGCGCACCCCCGCGATTCTGCCTGATGATGTGATTGACGTGTTTGGC
The DNA here is from genome assembly GCA_017859395.1 of Ilumatobacteraceae bacterium. GTDB lineage: Bacteria > Actinomycetota > Acidimicrobiia > Acidimicrobiales > Ilumatobacteraceae > Casp-actino5. The sequence goes on from JAFMNE010000030.1 coordinate 7,165, forward strand.
CGGTCGTTTCCTGTCGATCGTCTGTGGATCACCGGAGTCGTCCTCGTTCTCGGTGGTGGAATAGCTGCTGGGTATCGGCGAACCCGATTCGGAATCGCCACGCGCGCAGCATTCTTGAACGAAAAGGGAGCAATCCTGCTGGGTCTGGATCCCCGTCGGCTCGGTCAGATCAATTGGCTCATTGCCACGCTTGTTGCGGGCACCACTGGCATTCTGGCGAGTTCGATGGGAGGTGTCAGCCCCTTCAACTACAGCTTGTATGTCGTACCTGCACTTGCAGCGGTGCTCGCGGCGCGACTGCAGTCGGTGATGGTTGCTGTTCTCGCCGGTGTGGGAATCGGCATGTTCGAAGCGGTCACGGTTCACATGGTTGCTAAGGGACACGTGCCGAACCTTTTGCAGGGTGGCTTTTCTTCACTCGTTCCCTTCGCTGTGATCGTTGTGATGTTGATTGTTGGTGGACGAACCTTGCCTGATCGATCATTTGTGGTCGAACCTGGTCAACGCCCACCCGCGGCGCCGCCACGGTGGTGGGTGTGGTGGCCAGTCGTTGCTGTCATGTGCATCATGATCGCTGTCGGGTCGTCGCCCCTACGGTTTGCTTTGCTGCAGACGTTGTTTGTATCGACACTCTTAATGTCGGTCGTGCTCGTGACCGGGTTCATTGGCCAGGTATCTCTTGCCCAACTGTCCTTCGCCGGTTTTGCCGCATTCATGTTGTCGCGATTCGACGGTCTCGGCTTCCCCCTCGCACCGGTAACTGCCATCGTGCTGACAACGGTGGTCGGCACACTGGTGAGCATTCCCGCATTGCGTGTGCGCGGGGTTCTGTTCGCCATCGTGAGTTTCTCGGTTGCGGTGGTGTTCGACGAGGTGTTGTACCGCAGTCCCACGTTTGTCGGCAATGGGGGCTTGGCGCGGGTAGCGGAGCCGCGATTGTTTGGTGTCGACCTTGGCATCTATGCCGGTGATGATTTTCCATCTCGGCGCTTCGCCTTCCTCGCCCTCGCGTGTTGTGTGGGGTGCGGCCTGGTGTTGGTCGGGCTCCGTCGATCGGGGCTCGGACGACGAATGTTTGCTGTGAATTCGAATGAGCGCGCGGCCGCAGCATCAGGGATCGATGTGCCCGGGACGAAGGTGACGGCCGCGATGTTGGCCTCTGCAATTGCCGCAGTTGCAGGGGTGATGTTTGCCTACAAGGCGGTGGACTTCACGGGAGCGGGCCTGTCAGCTCAAGATGGTCTTCAACTGCTGGCATTGGCGTACATCGGTGGCATCGGCTCAATAGGTGGTGCGGTCATTGCCGGATGCCTCGCCCCATCGGCTCTTGCAGGCTATTTGCTGACCGGTGGAGGCTCCTCGATAGAGCAGTATCTGTTCACTGGGATTGCTCTGGTCATCGTGACCGTTGCCGTTCCCGGTGGACTTGCTGGCCTTCCGGATCTCCTGCGCCGAGTGCGCCAGCAGCGCCGTTCCGGCTCACTCTCGACGACTGCTGGTGGGTAACGTCAGACCGAGACAACCTGTGTAGTCACGAGAAATTCGGGGGGATCATGTCACGCCTACTCAGTCATTATCCGCTGTTCCAGGAGGCCTACTTGGTCGCCGATGTGGCGGAGGCGTGCGAACGATGGAGCGCGTTGTTCAATGCCGGCCCGTTTGTCGTGACGATGCACCACCGGACTGATCGCTTCGACTACCGCGGGACGGAACACGAGGCCGATGTGTCATATGCCTTCGGCTATCACGGCGACATGATGATTCAGTTCATCCAACAACACGACGACACGCCCTCGATCTATCGAGACATGTACGCCGCCGGTGAGTACGGGTTCCACCACGTCGGTGTGTTGGTCCATGACTTCGAGGCGGAGTTTCAACGACTCACCGACATGGGGTTCGAATGCGCGACCCGGCTCTACGCCGATGGTGTGGATGCCGCCTACTTCGACACACGTGAGGTCACGGGGGGTTTTACCGAGATCCACGGCGATCCGCCGCACATCCTGTCAACCTTTGCAGGGTGGCGTCGTGCGCACGAACTGTGGCAGCCGGGAGATCCGGCGATCATTCCTCGCCCTCCACGCTGAGGCCTGGCGTATTCGCCGGCGAAATCGGCCGGGGGTTAGCGCATGAACACGCGTTCGGCGCGCGCGTACTCGTTGGAGGCGTCTTCGAGGGTCGCGGCAGCCACCAGGCGGTCAACCCACCCGTGGAATCGTTGCCCGCCGGCCTCGTTGCGACCGAAGAGGAACTCTGGTTTGGCACCCGTCTTCACCGCCCGTTGAATCCGGTTACCGGTCAGGTAGTCCTCGTCACGGACCACGCCCAACAAGAACTCTTGGGTGGCAGCGATGCCGGGCAACATGTCCTCGGCCGGTTCGAAAGTGGCGAGGAAGTTCTGGACGGTGACCGATGTGTCGGGATCATCCCCGGGGAACAGGGTGGAGATCATGAACATGCGCCCACCGGTGGAGTTGCTGCCCTCTGGCGGGTCGACCTTGAAGCCGGCAATGGACGTATGCGGGAAGATCGTCCACACACCGAGGGTCAGTTGTTCGTCGGTCCACTCTGACTCGTCGATGTTGTCGAGGGCCATTGTGCGATCATCGGGTGCGCTGACCCGCTGATGCGGACCCCAGGCGTCATAGATCGCCTTGTTGCAGTACTCGGGCCCGAAGGTGTTTTTGTGCAGGATCGGCAGGTGGTAGAAGTCGAGATAGCCGTCGTAGGCCACCTTCCAGTTCGGTCCGCTCACCTGCTGGCGTCCGACGAGGTGGCAGTCGGCCAAACCCAGATGGGTGAGCATCTCGTCGTATCCGCACAGGTGGGCATCGATATCGATCGACCCGTTCGGGGTGAGCCCCACGAACACGATGCCCGCGCGCTCGGCACACGGCAGCGGTGTCAGACCATTGCATGACGGGTCGATGTCACCGAACTCAGCACGGTCCAATATGCCGACGAGCGCACCATCGGTGTCGTAGTTCCATGCGTGGTAGGGGCAGGTGAACCGACGCGACACACCGGTGGTACCGGGTTCAGCGATGACAGCGCCACGGTGGCTGCACATGTTGACGAAGGCCCGCATGTTGCCATCGGCACCACGGGTCATCAGTACGGGCACGCCTGCCACCTCGACCGCTCGGTAACTGTGCGGTTCGGCGAACTCACAGCTGAACCCGAGCACGAGCGGCGTGCGCTTGAACACCCGCTCCATCTCGAGCGCCCAGCGTGCGGGGTCGTAGTAGTTGGATGACGGCACCTTGGCGATGGTGTCTGCAAGTGGCACAGTGCCCGCTCGTGCGTGGCCCAGCGTGCGTCGTGCCAGATCAACCAAGGTGTCACGGCTCATCTCAGTCGCTCCGATCTGAATCAGCCATGCGATGGTTCAGTGCCTGCGGGCCGGCAACCCATCCGCAGATCTGCGGATCACATTCGCGCAGGTCACCGTCGAGCCATTGGCCCTCGGACGTGAATCGGCCGGTGCGGTCACCGTCGGTGACCAAGATGTTGCCTTCGCCGTCGCGTTCGTAGAGAGCACCGGTGAAGGGGTGACGAATTCCAAGCATCGTGCATACCTCCCTATCAGCTGCGCCGTGGCGCGTTGACGGCCGTTCCTGATTCGGCGATTCCTCGCTCGACCCACTCGCCGAGCAGCGTGTGCAGCCAGCGAACTTTGCTCTCTTGGTAGTTCGCCAAGGTGACGCCGGGCTTGCGAGTCATTTCCAGACCCTTTTGTACCTTGGCCATGTTGAACAGGTCCTGGTTGAAGACCTTGCCGAGCATGCCGAGTTCGGTGGCATCGGTGAAGGTCTCGTGTTCTTCCAGCCAGTGGACCGGAGCCGGGGCCGGCGGCGTATCGCCTTGGTACGGGGCCAAGAAGATGCATTCCATGATCGACGAACGGTGATCGTCACCGTTTGGACGGAAGCGGTACACGATGCGGTTGAACGCTCCCCACGGATGGAAGTTGGGGAACACCGTGTAGTCGATCGAGTCCATCATCTCGGCATCTGACATTGAGTCGACCCATTCATCACCGGCGAACTCGCGCCAGCGTTCACGGCTCGCTTGGGCGGCGACGGCACGCATATCGGTGCTGTCGTCGATCGGCATCGGCGACTCTTGGTCGTGACGCACGTCCATCATCGTGCGCATCATTTCGTCGGGGGTCGGCTCCCAGTCGAGCAACGGGCTGGTGATACCGGCAGGGGTAATCACCCGCGAGAAGTTGTCCCACACGTCGATCTGAGAGTTGGTGTCACCCAGATACGGCATGATCTGCGGGTGGGTGGCGTTCACGTGGTACGCCTCGCAGAACGCCTCTTGGGCGATCTTCCAGTTGGCGTGAATCACCTTGGCGACATGGGCCTGCTTGTACCGCTTGTCGAGGTTCCACACCTCGAACTGGTCGACGATCTCGCCGAGGAACTCCTCCAGCGTTTCGGTGTTGTCGGGGTTCGGGTTGATGAAGACGAAGCCTGCCCATTCACCGACCTGAGCCTGGGGCAAGCCGAATTCATCAGCCTCCACGTGAGGGAAGTCCCAGTCGGCAGGGATGTCTTGCAGCGATCCGTCGAGCTGCCAGGCAAAGCCATGGAAGGGACAGCGGATCTCGCTGCAGTAGCCGCTGTAATCCTTCAGCCGGCGCCCGCGATGCAGACACGCGTTGACATAGGCACGGATGCCGTCCTCTGTGCGGATGACGATGTAGGAGTCGTCAACGATCTCATAGAGGTAGAAGTCGCCAACCTCGGGGATTTCTTCGGCGCGACAGGCGAACTGCCACGCCTTTCGCCAGATGTGCTCGACCTCGAGGCGGTGCCAGTCGCGGCTGGTGTAGCGCGAGATGTCGACGTCGTCGCTGCCGAGATACTTGGGGCTCTCCAAACGGAGAACGGCAGGTACCTCATGGGTGTCGGTGTCGAGCAAGTCCTGATAGCTCATGCCCGGGGAGCGAGCTTCGCCCCACGGTCGGCCCTGTGCGTCTACCGGTGTGTCCCCCATGTGCGTCCCCTTTTGTCGATGTTCGGACCAATACCATCCAAACTAATCGACCGGTATGTCAACACCGCACTCGGACGATGCGCACGAATCAGGCGTCGAAACCAGCAGTTGGGGTGTGATCGGCGTTGTACACCGGTGCGTCACGCGACACCTCGTACTTACGACTCACCGCCGACGTGATGCCCGCCGACCCAAGGGTCTCACGCATCTTGAAGTAATTCGGATGTTCGAAGTGCTTGGCGAGTGACTCGGCGTCACTCCACAGTTCGTACACCTGGATGCGGTGATCCACACAGGGGTCGGGGGCGAAGCAGTAGGCGAGGCAACCGGGCTCGTCGTCGCGGGTTGCCTGTTGGATATCGCGAGTGATTTCCACGGCATGGTCGCGCGCAGCGCGGTCGGCGTATTCAATTTCTGCAGACACGATGATCATTGTGCGATCATCGCACACATGCATGCTGCACTGATCACCGGGAAACACCAACTTGAACTCGTGGAGTTCCCTGAACCAGAGCCGTTCGCCGGGGGTGCCGTGGTCGACATCGACCTCTGCGGCATCTGCGGCACGGACATTCACGCGTACCAATCGGGTGACCCCTACAACCCAGCGATTTGCGGACATGAGTGGACCGGTGTGGTCTCCGCACTCGGCGCCGATACGAGTCGCCTCACCGAGGGCGACCGAGTGGTGGTGGCCGTGCCACCGTCATGTGGCACCTGCGAGCCATGTCGGGCTGGTCATGCCCGCTACTGCGCAGCGTCGTTTTTGGTTGCTGTTGGGCGTGACCCCTACGCCCCACCCCACGGAGGTTTCGCACCTCGATTGGCGGTGCACGCCAGCCGGCTGGTGCCGGTGGCCGCGGGCCTCACCCCCGAGCAGGCCGCTCAGGTGGAACCGGCGACGGTGTCGTATCACGCGGTGCGTCATACCGCGCCCATGCCGGGCGAGCTCGCGGTGGTGCAAGGGGCCGGGCCGATCGGGTTGACCACTATGCAGTACGTCGTGGCCGCCGGTGCTGGCACCACGATCGTGATCGAGCCGAACGAGGCGCGACGTCAACTGGCTCTCGATGTGGGGGCCACACTCGCGGTCACACCCGACGAGGCAGCGGCCACCATCGCCGAACTGTCGCGGGGGTTGGGTGCCGATGTGGTGTACGAATGCGTGGGACGTCCCGAGACCATCCAAGGGGCCGTCGGTCATGTGCGCCGCGGCGGTCGGGTGTGCATCATCGGGTTCACGCATCAACCGGCGACAATCGAGCCGTCGACGTGGCTGGTCAAAGAGGTCACCGTGTCGGCTGCGCTGGCCTACACCTACGACGATTTTGACCGGTCGATGGGCCTGATCGCCGATGGACGCATCCAACTCGATCCGTTGCATTCCAACACCGTGGGCCTCGACGGCCTCGATGCGGCACTTGCGGATCTCGCCAGCGGATCGTCGCCACACACCAAGGTGCTCGTGCGACCCTGAGCGCACGGCGTTGTATGTGCGACGCTGACACCATGAACGCGTCCGAACTCGATGTCGTAGTCGTCACTGGCGGTCACCCGTATGAAGCGGAGCCATTCTTCGCTGTGTTCGATGCCCTCGACGGGGTGCGCTGGACTCATGCCGGAGCGCCGGCAACCGGCCATGACGTCGTCGTGTTCTACGACATTCCGGGATTGCGGTTCACCCGGTCGGATCCACCGACCGTGATGGCGGATCCAACGCCGGAGCAGCAGCAGGTGATTGCCGATCTCACGGCAGCAGGCACTGGCCTGGTGTTCATGCACCACGCCATTGCCGGGTGGCCGACTTGGGAGGCCTACGCCCATCTCATGGGCGGCCGCTTCCACTACCAACCGGGGCGCCTCGACGGGGTCGACTATCCCGATTCGGGGTACCTGTTCGATGTCGAGCACACCGTTGAGGTGCTCGATCCGACTCATCCGGTGTGCGCTGGACTCGGTGAGCAGTTCACGATTGTCGACGAGTTGTACTGCTTCCCGGTGCGCGATGATGTGGTGCCGTTGATGCGCACCAATTTCAACGTCGCCGATTCATCACGGTTCTATTCAGCTGATCTCGCCATTCGTGGCAGCAAGAACGACAACACCGGCTGGACCCACCCAGCGGGGTCCGATCTGGTGGCATGGGCCCGCGCCGAGGGCAACTCACCGATTGTGTATCTCCAATTCGGCGATGGCCCGGTGACCTACGCCGATGGCAATTTCCGGCGGGCGCTCGCCAACGCCATCGGATGGACAGCGTCGGACGAGGCCCGTCAGTGGGCGATCAGCTCCACGAGTTCCAGCGGATAAATTTCTCTGCGGGCACGCGTGACGCCAACTTGAAGTCCGTACCGAGCGTGTAGGCCACGGGGAACAGACCAGCCTGGGTGTACTTGTCGAAGGGAATGTCGAGCAGTTCGGCAACTTCGCGCTCGTTCGGGAGGTGCAAGGTGGTCCACGCCGAGCCCAGCCCGCGCTCGCGCAGAGCGAGCATGAAGTTCCACACCGCTGGCAGCAGCGAGCCCCAGGCCGATGCCTGCGTGAACGTTGATGTTCCCTCATCGAGACGGCCAGCGATCAAGGGGATGACCATTACCGGGACATCCTGGAAACGCTCGGCCAGGTACTGCGACGACGACAAGATACGCGCACCCTGGTCGTCCATATCGGTGCGGTCCTTGGCCTGGGTGTAGGGGTAGTAGTTCGACCGGTAAAAGTCGGCGATGGCGGCCTTCTTCGCCGGATCGTCGATGATCATCCACCGCCAGCCCTGCATGTTCGACCCAGTCGGTGCCTGATGGGCGATCTCGATGCACTCGGTGATGACCTCGGGCTCCACCGGCGTGTCAAAGTCCAATCGCTTGCGTACCGCTCGCGTGGTGGTCAACACCTCATCGGCGCTCAATCCCAGTTTCTTCATGACGTTTCCTCCTCGCGTTCGGCACGCGCTTTCATCCACTCGCTGGTGGCTTTACCCATCTTCCATCCGTCATAGCCGATGCGTTGCGTCGGCGTCACCTCCAGCACCACGCGACGTGGTGAATCGAGGAACTCAGCGAAGGCGTCACGGCGCTCGGGGCTATGCCCCTGCAGAGCCTCGGCCAGTTCGGGGTAGAACCATTCCTTGATCTCGGGGCTGTCGTGCACGACGCACGTGCCCTTCCATGTGACGGTGCGGTTGCGTGGAATCGGCGAGCCGGTGGACGTGACCACAATGCACACCCGGGGGTCGCGGCGCACAGCGGCGATGCGGGCGCGTTGGCCCGACGCGGTGAGCCAGAACTTTCCGTCGCGCCATACGTACGACATGATGACCCCGACGGGCCAGCCCTCCTTGTTCGACCAGATGAAGGTGCACTCGTTATGAGCGAGCAGCAACTCCTCTTCGGCGTCGGCTTCCAGGTCGTAGACGGTGACGTCCTCGTAGTTCTCGGGATGGTCGGTCATCGGATCTCCTCAGATCATGTGGTGAGTGGATGGGGTGTGAACTGTCCGGTGCTCGCCCCGATCCCGCCATCGACGGGCAGGACGGCGCCGGTGATGAAACTGGCAGCGGGCGACAACAGAAAATCGATGGCCGCAGCCACCTCGGCGGCTTGGCCCCAGCGCTGTAGCGGGATCGCACGTCGCAGACCCTCGTAGCGCTCGGGTAGGGCGGAGATCCCCGCGGTCATACCCGTCTCGGTCGGGCCCGGGCAGACAGCGTTGACCGTGATGGCATCGCGGGCCAATTCAAGAGCCGCGCCGCGGACCAGGTTGATCGCGGCCGCCTTGGCCGTGTTGTAGGGCCACATATTGGGATCGCCGGCAATACCCGAGGTGGATGCGGTGACGGTGATCCGCCCACCCCCGCCGGCACGCAGAGCAGGCACCACTGCGCGCAGTCCAATCACGACGGCGCGTACGTTCACCTCAAGACAGCGGTCGAACTGCTCGATCGGAAGATCCAAGAGGTCACCGCTCATCGGCACGCCGGCGTTGAACGCCACGGCATCGAGACGACCGAAACGCTCCATCGCGAGTGCCACCGCTGCGGCGTTGGTGTCGGGGTCGGTGACGTCGCCGGCCAGAACTGCAATGTCATCGCTCTCGGAGACGCCGTCTACCTGCAGGTCAACAGCGACCACCCGCGCGCCACCGGCAACGAGCGCGTCCACAGCGGCACGGCCGATACCCGATGCTCCTCCGGTGACAATCGCCACCCGGCCGTCATGAACTCCACCACTCATCTGTTGTGCCCCCGATCCCAGACCTGCGGGGAGTTTGACACGCTGTCCGTCATCGTCTGCGAGTCGGAGACCGAATGGGGTGTGTGCCGTGGGCGTGGGTTAGCGTCTCGGTGTTCCGAACCCCGTCAGGAAGGCCGAAAGATGGAGTCAGTCGCCGAATTCCGTGAGCGTGCGCGGCAGTGGTTGGAGTCGCAGGCGTCGTATCGCACCGCCGACACCACCACCCAGCGCTGGGGCGAGGGCGAGTTCTCGGTCACCGTGTTCCACGATGTCTCCGATGCCGAAGAGATCGAACACGTCGGCAAATACAAGGCCTGGCACGACACCAAGGTGGCCGCGGGCTTCGGTGCCATCGCCATCGATCCGGCGTGGGGAGGTCTCGGGCTGACCAAGGCTCACGATGCAGCGTTCAAAGAGGTCGAAGCTCAATTCGACGTGCCCCGCGACCACGAAATCATCTCGGTCACCTCGAAATTGATCGCCCCCACCATTGAAGAGTTCGGTGATGAGACGCAACGTGAGATGTGGTGTCGACGGTTTTTCCAACTCGACGAGTTCTGCTGTCAGTTGTTTTCCGAACCGGGTGCGGGCAGTGACCTCGCCGGACTGTCATGTCGCGCGGTTCGCGACGGTGACGAATGGGTGATCGACGGTCAGAAAGTGTGGACGTCGACAGCGCGTATCTCCCAATACGGCTTTGCGATCTGTCGCACCGATGTCGATGTGGCGAAGCACGCCGGCATGACCGCATTTTTGATTCCCCTCGATGCCCCCGGTGTGGAGGTGCGCCCCATTCAACAGATGTCGGGCGGTGCGTCGTTCAATGAGGTGTTCATGTCGGGTGTGCGCATCAGCGACGAGATGCGTGTTGGTGAGGTCGGTATGGGCTGGAAGGTTGCCCTCACCGTGCTCGGACATGAGCGCTCGTCGTCAGGTGGCAGCAGCCGTGGTGGTGGCTACGACGAACTGGTGATGTTGGCGCGCCATGTGGGGCGCACTGATGACCCCCAGATTCGTCAGGATCTGGCACGGTCGTACACCATGCGGCGGGTGCGCGAGTTGGTGCGTGCAGGTGCTGCAGCGCGCGCAAAGGCCACCGGATCCTCGGGTCCGGGTGGTTCGATCACGAAGCTCATGTGGACCATTGAGATGGCCCACACCAGCGCAGTGGCCAGCAGGCTGTTAGGTGCGTCCCTGACCGCCGACACAGGTGAATGGGGAACCTTTGCCTGGAACGAGCATGTTCTCGGAGCCCCCGGCTATCGCATCGCCGGTGGCAGCGACGAGATTCAGCGCAACATCGTGGGCGAGCGCGTACTCGGCCTTCCCGGTGAACCACGGGTGGATCGGGATGTGTCGTTCGCGGAGTTGGCCCGCCAACAGCGCGGCGGTTGACAACTGCTGCGACGGTGCTCAGATGATGTTGAGCGCGTCGAGAAATGCTGCGGCAATTGCGGTGTCACCATCGACCGCGCACATGTCGCGCCATGACGCCCGGGCAGTTCCCCAGATGACGAAGTCATGAGCGCTGGAGGTGACCGTGCAACCGGGGTCGCCTGATGGCGACGACACCACGATGCCGTCGCCTACCCGAGCAATGTCCCATGTACCGCCACCAGGTCCGGTGAGGTTGAGACGTATAACACCATGAAGGTCGTTGTGGAGGTTGGGCTGCATCTTCGGTAGGCCGGTGAGCATCCAGCCGACAGCCGGCCCGAGGAGCTCATCGTCAGCGGTTGAGACTGATCGTTCGATCGGACCATGAGGCGCCAACAGGTCAACGCGGAGATGACAGTAGTGGTCGAATGCGAATGCGTCAGCTAGCTGATGTGTTGGGTACTCGCCCAAATCAGCGAGTGGAATCACCGTCGACGCCACTGGCTCGTCTTGCATCGCCGCGAAGGCAGCAAGTGCCGCGTCGCAGAACTGCAGGTACTCATCAAGCACCTGCTGATCCGTCCATCCGGCCCGCGCATCCACGAGAAGATCCATCATCGCCTCAGCCGGAAGGTCGAGTGGTTCGGCCGGTGGAGGTGATGGCTGGATGATCTCGGCGTAATTTGAACTCATGTGCGCGACCAGATCACGCACACTCCACCCAGAACAACCGCTCGGCATCGCCCACTCCTGGGGAGTGAGCGATTGCAGCACCTCTTTCACTTCCGCGATGCTGCGACCTACCGAGACAACCGCCTCGTATGACATTTGGTTCCCCTTGAAGAGATCAGTAGGGCATGGTGCCGCCATCGACGGCGAAGAGGCATCCCGTGAGGTTCGCTGCGGCATCCGAGGCGAACATCACCGCGGCGGCAGCAACCTGCTCCACCGTGTTGAGTGCCTGAATCGCCGACTCCTGGGAGAACAGCTCGAGCATGGCCTCGTAGCTGGGCAGACCCATCATCTCAGCCGATGCCGGGCCGGTTTCACGCACGATGTCGGTCTCGATCAGACCCGGCAGCAGGGCGTTCACAGTGATGCCGAGCGTGCCGACCTCTTGGGCGGCCGACTTCACGAGACCGTTGACCGCATGCTTGGTGGCGACGTAGCCGGGGATGCCGGGCTTGCCGAGTTTGCCCTCCACCGATGAGGTCACCAAGATGCGACCCGTTTCACGCGGGATCATGTGCTGGAGGGCGCGCCGCATCGACCAGAACACGCTGTTCAGGTTCCAGTCGATTTCAAGAGCCCACTCCGCATCGCTCATCTGTGCAACCGGTGCGGTCTCACGCACACCACCCGAGTTGCAGCACATGATGTCGAGCTTGCCGAACCGTTCGACAGCGAAGTCGACGATGCCTTCATTCGTCTCCTGAGTGGATGCGTCACCGGCAAAGAACGCGATGTTGTCGCCACCGCCCATCTCGGCGAGTGCCTGCTCGCCCTTGGCGGCATCGCGACCATTGACCACGACCTGTGCCCCCTCGCGGAGGAACGCCTCGGCCATTGCGCGACCGATGGAGCGTGTGCCGCCGGTAATTGCGGCGACCTTACCTTCGAGCTTTCCCATGTCTGTTCCCCCTGTCAGTACGGCGCAGTGCCGCCGTCGATCGAGATCATTCCGCCGGTCATGCCGGCGCCAGCTTCAGAGACCAGCAGCGATGCAACCATCGCGCAGTCCTCCACGGTGACGAGACGCTTCGTCGCGGACTCTTGGGCGAACCAACCGAGGAGATCCTCGTAGGTCATGCCGAGTGACTCGGCGGCCTCCGGCCCGGACTCGCGCATCATCGGGGTATCCATAGCCCCGGCGCACAAGGCGTTCACCGTGATGCCGAGTGTGCCGACCTCGCGGGCGACGGTCTTGGTGAGAGCGTTCACCGCGTGTTTCGGTGCGACGTACGCAGCCAGACCTGGCTTACCCACCTTGCCTTCCACCGACGAGATGTAGATGATGCGGCCATAGTTCTGCGGGATCATGTGCCCGAGTGCGGCGCGGGTCAGCCAGAACGAACTCCAGAAGTTCACGTTCATGCCGAATTCCATCGCGTCGTCGGACAGTTCGGCGACGGGCGCATTGTCTTTGGAACCACCGGCGCAGTTGACCAAGATGTCGATCTTGCCGTAGCGGGCCACCGTCTGGGCGATGAGGTCTTCACAGTGGGCCTTGTCGGTGCCGTCACCTTGGACATAGGCGGCGCGATCACCGATGTTCAATTCGGCGAGCGCGCTGTCGCCCTTCTCGGCGCGACGGCCACTCAGCATGAGTGACGCACCATCGTTCGCGAACGCTTGGGCTATGGCGAGCCCGACGCCGCTCGTTCCGCCGCAGATCGCTGCGACCTGACCGGACAGTTCTCCCATCAGCAGACCCCCTTGTGATCATGGCCGGCGCGCATCGCCAGCGAACAGACCATAGTGCAGTGAACCGGTACCTCGGAAAGCCCAACAGCGTGGGCTCACCCGATGTGTTCTGTGAACATCTCCTTGGCGGTCGGGTAGTCAGCTTTGCCGGTTGGCGTGCGCGGAACCCGATCCACGAGGGCGATCTGGCGGGGCAGTTTGTACGACGACAGCCGCGTGCGCACCTCGGCCAAAATCGCGTCGGCATCGGTGGCACCCGGTGTGTCCAGAGAGGCCACCGCTGCCACGCGTTGACCAAAACGCTCGTCTTCTACGCCAAACACCAAGCAGTCGACCACGCCGGGATGTTCCTTGATGGCCTCTTCGACCTCTTCGGGATACACCTTTTCGCCGCCGGTGTTGATGCACTGCGAGGAACGACCGAGCAGTTCGATCGTGCCGTCGGCGGCGACGGTAGCGAGATCACCGGGGAACGACCAGCGCACCCCATCGATGGTGCGGAACGTGCGCGCCGATTTCTCCTCGTCCTTGTAGTAGCCGAGCGGAATCACTCCGCCGGCCGCGACCATGCCGACCTTGCCCGACCCTGGTTCGACCTCATTGTCGTCGTCGTCGAAGACCTTGGTGGTGGGCTGCGAACCGAATTTCCCGGTGGAGCCCTCCATGCCCTTCATCGTGATCGACATGCCCATGGAGCCCTCGGTGGACCCGAGGACGTCAACGAGCGCTGTGGTCGGCCAGTACTCAAGCAGTTCATTCTTCGTCTCGGTGGAGAACATCGCTCCCGACGAGATGACGACACCCAACGAGGACATGTCGGGCACCGTTCCCGCAGCCAACATCTCATCCAGCCGGCGCAGCAGCGGTTTGGCGAACGCGTCACCGACGATGACCAGCAGGCGCACTCCTTCACGCTCGATAGTCGTCACGATGTCGTCGGCATCGAAACTGCGCTGCGCCGACAGCACCGAGGTGCCACCGAACAGGTGCGGGGCCATCAATCCGATCCAGACGCCGGTGCCGTGCATGAGCGGTGGTCCTGACATGGCCACCATCGGCGTGCCGTCAGCCCAGAGCTGCTGAGCCTTTGCCGCTGCAGCATCAGGTCCGGCGATGTTGTCGATGCTAAACATCGACGGGAAGGTCAACAAGAACTGGCCGCAGAAGTTGCCGATCTCATACATCACGCCCTTGGGCATGCCGGTGGTGCCACCGGTGTAGAGCATGTAGGTGTCGCCCTCATCGCGGGAAATACGCGCTGCTGGGGTGGATGCCGCGAGAGCGTCCTCGTAGAGATCGAAGCCATCGATCGGGTTGCCGTCGTCCACAACCTGGATCGCGAGGCGCAATTTCGGTAACCGATCACGAATTCGGGCGATGCGATCACCGAGGCTCGAATGAAACACGATGGCCTCGGCGTCGGCGTTCTCCAGCAGGTAGTGCAGTTCGTCATCGAGGTAGCGGTAGTTCACATTCACCGGCACCGCGCGGATCTTCAAGGCCGCAAACTGGGTCTCGGCGTACTCGGGGCAGTTGTACATGAACATGCCCACCTTTGAATCCGGTCCGAGACCCGCGTCGAGAAGGACCTGGGCAAGCCGGGCGGAGCGATCGTCGTAGTCGCCCCATTGCACGCGGCGGTCGCCCTGAACGATCGCATCGCGTTCAGGCACAGCGTCGGCAATCGACTCCCAGATCGTGGCGAAATGTGTCTCCATCGGAACCCCCCGGTTGTGTGACGTGGACCACAAGTGTCGTCGGGGGTGTCGCTATGTGCAAGTCCGAGCCGGCGTCAGCTACCGGCAAGCAGCGCGGTGGCAGCTCCGACACCGGATGCGCCCATCGGCGCGTCCATGCGGTGGAGGGCTGTCTCGATGGCACCGACCACGGCAAGCACCGTGGCGGCGCTCACATGCCCCATATGTCCGATGCGGAACGATGCGCCATCGGCAGCGCCGATACCGAGGCCAAGAGTGACGCCGAGGGACTCGCGGCAGATGCGCATCACCTCGGCGGCGTCGATGTCGCCGGTGGTGATCGACGTGACCGAATGAGATCGATGGGCGGCATCGCGGGCAACGAAACCCAACCCCCCCGATGTCGACCATGCCGTCACCGCGGCGCGCACTGCATCGGCGAGGCGCTCATGTCGTTGCCACCGGGCATCAAGGCCCTCTTCAGCGATCATGCGCAGTGCCTCGCGCATTCCGAAAAGATGCGAGACAGGTGGTGTGCCACAGAACCGCAAGTAGTAGGGCCCGTCTTCGGTGCGATAGGTCCAATCCCAATACCGGGTGCGCAGATCAGCAGTGGTGTGAGCCTGTCGTGCGCGGTCACCAGCCCACACGAGCGCCAGGCCGGGGGGCACCATCATGCCCTTCTGGCTGGCAGCGACGGTCACATCGACACCCCATGCATCCATCTCGAAGCGCTCACATCCCATCGATGCGATGCAGTCGACCATGAACAGGGACGGGTGGCCTGCAGCGTCGATTGCTGCACGGATCGCCGGAATGTCGTTTCGGACAGACGTGGCGGTGTCGACGTGCACCGTGAGGACGGCAGCGATGTCGTGAGCGGTGTCGGCTCGCAGGTGCGCCTCAACCGCTGCCGGGTCGACCGAGGATCCCCACTCGGCGGTGATGGTGTCCACCCGCAAACCGTTGAACTCGGCCATCTCGCCCCACAGCCCTGCGAATCGGCCGCAGTCGAGTACCAGAACCCGGTCGCCGCGCGACAGCGTGTTTGCGATGGCCATTTCCCAGCCCGCGTGCCCGTTGCCGATCGGTACAAACGCCCGGCTCGTCGTGCCCGCGATTGCGGGAAGGGCATCGAAGACCTCGTCGATGACCTCGGTGAGATCGCCGGCGTAGATATCGGGCATCGCGCGGTGCATGGCGCCGAGCACTCGCTCA
Source organism: Ilumatobacteraceae bacterium (assembly GCA_017859395.1). Classification (GTDB taxonomy): domain Bacteria; phylum Actinomycetota; class Acidimicrobiia; order Acidimicrobiales; family Ilumatobacteraceae; genus Casp-actino5. The sequence goes on from JAFMNE010000030.1 coordinate 23,120, forward strand.
GGGATGATGCTCGGTCCCGGAATAGCAACGATCTCCGGCCCGGCTGTGAGCGACATATTCACGATGTTGGAGTCTGTCATGGCGTCACAGCGACGCCACGGCGGTGAGGGTGCTGGCCAGTCGGGCCAGTGCTCCCGCGGTGCGATCTCCCCACCAGAACAGATCTTGGCCATCGACACGAACGCAAGGAGCCACATCGGTGAGTTCATCAAGATGCGTATCGGTGAAGACGTAGGGCTCGGACGGAATCAGTATGACGTCGGGTTTTTTGGCGGCCATCTCGGCAATGCTCACTTCGGGATAGTCCACTTCGGCATCGGCGAATACGTTGTGCACGCCAAGCGCCGCAAGAAGGTCCGAGCCGTAGGTGCGGGCTCCAATGGTCATCCACGGACGTCGCCAGATCGGCACTATGGCCCGCAGGTCGACAACGGGGGTGGGTGGTGAGATTGGAGCCGGAGCGGGTAGGCCTACGGCGGTGGCGAGAGTGGTCATCTCGTCATTGAGCGTGGTGAACGCGTTCACGTCGAGCACAACAAGTTCGATGCCGGCCGCGGCGAGCGCATCGGCATCGGGGCGACGGTTCTCATGCCGATCGAGCACCACTAGGTCAGGCGCGAGAGCGATGATGGCGTCGATGTCGGGATTCTTCGTGCCCCCGACGTGGACGAGGTCGGGGCGTTCGCAGTAGCGGGTGCATGCCATCGGCGTCACGCCCCACGCCGACAATGTCTCGGTGGCTGATGGCACCAGGCTCACCACACGGGGGCTCGCGTTAGCCGTCATAGCCACAAACTAAGGGGGTGTCGCAACTCGCAGGCGAGTTGAGCCACGGACATGTAGGACAATCGTTGGTTAGTGCATCTCCGGCACAGCGGGCGGCAGAGGCCCGTTCAGAAGCCGACCAATCGGGCTTCGACGGATGACCCATCGGTAGGAGATGAACAAAACGATGGAGATCGCCGCGACGATTGCCCCGATTTCGACCAGAGCCGGCCACGACACCGATCGTGCCCAGCGCTGGGCAACGATGACAAGCGGCAGGTGAGCGAGGTACATCCAGTACGACGCATCTGATAGCCATCGCACCCATCGGCGTGGCCGCGAGAACATGAGCGCGCCGAGCCCAAGCATGCCAATGCCCATCGTCCAGCAAAATGCGGTCTGGGCGACCGCTGTGACAACGGCAGATGGGTTATTGCCATACACGCTTGAGTCGATCGCGACTGGAAACAAGCCCAACATGGCAATAGGGACCGCGATTGCTCCCCGTGACGAAATTCGATCGAGAGCGAGACCTCGTCGACCCTCGGGAGTGAATAGTTGGGTCCCCAACCAGAAGTAGACCCCGTAGTACGCGAGGACATGCCATGCCGGGATGATGCCGGTTGAGGTGTCAGGGCCGATCCCATACATGCGGGCTTGTAGGACGGTGGCGAGAACACCGGCAATACCGATAGAGATGGGTATCGGCAGGCGGGAGATACCGATCCGCCGTGTGGCAAGCAGTGCTGTCAGATACACGATGACGATGATGTAGAGCTGCCAAAGGAACCACAGATGATGCAGACCTGTATCCCATGGTTCGATCGCGAAGTCGTCGCTCCCGCTGTTAGTTCGGCCGAGAGCGTCGGCGAGAGCGGGTGGGATCTCGGACCCGGAACCGAACCAGTCGACTAAATCCCATTGGTATCCCTCGCCGTCGCGTGGGACTGCCCTGAGGACATCTCCCAATCCAATGGTGTTTGCGATGTAGGTCGCTGCCTCTGGATTGCCGACGAAAACAGCCGTTGTGAGTGCAGTTCCGCCATCGGGATCGATGTATGCCAGGTCGGCACCTCCAGCGTGCAGAGATTCCAGAACGTCGACGTCGCCAAATATGGCGGCGAGGATGCTCGGGGTCGAATCGTCTGAACTGATCTCGTTGGGGTCGGCACCATCTCGAATTGCTTCTGACACAGCGGTGGCATCGCCACTGATCACGCCAGCCCACACAGAGGACTCCGGGTCTGCTGCTGCCCATCCCCATGTCAGGGTTGTGATCGGCACGATGGTGAACGCCCCCAAAGCCAGGGGACCGAGAATCCGGCGCGTTCGATGAGATATGACAGCTGAGGTACCGCGTCGGAACACCAGCAGTGCAGTGAAGTACCCGCTGATCGTGAAGAACAGGGGCATCCGGAACGCATGGATGATGGAGACCAGATACTCCGCAACATCGCTGGTTCCTGTGTCGCGTACTCCCCAGCCACTGTCGAAGTGGGCCAAGGCGCCGTGGAGCACGATGCCGAGGAGCATTGCGAAGGCACGCACTGCGTCGAGATGATGGCGACGACGAACGGGCACCGCATCGACATCCGTAGGTGGAGTGGTGACATCTTTGGCGTCGGACGCGGTATCCGATTCGATGGCGCAACCTTGACATGACTGGTGGTTTGGGTCAAACGCACCATGTTCCACGTCGTAGCCTGCCGCCATGCGTCGACAGGACAAGGCAGACCGAATCGGTCGCATGCTCGACGA
>JAFMNE010000071.1 GCA_017859395.1 Ilumatobacteraceae bacterium
TCATGGCGTATCTGCGCGAGACCGTCGCCGAATACGACATCGAACGCCACATCCGATTCGGCCACCGCATGCGCGCTGCTGCATGGGACTCTCACACAGCCCGTTGGACGCTCACGCTGGACACCCCCGATGGTGAGACCACTCTCAGCGCGAACTTCGTGTTCATGTGCGCCGGCTACTACAGCTACCGCGGCGGCCATAACCCCGATTTCCCCGGGCGCGAGCGTTTCACCGGTCAGGTGGTGCATCCTCAGGCCTGGCCCGACGACCTCGACTATGCCAACAAGCGGGTGGTCGTGATCGGCTCGGGGGCCACGGCGGTGACGCTGGTGCCCGCAATGGCCGAGACGGCCACGCATGTCACCATGCTGCAGCGCTCACCGACGTGGGTCGTGGCGCGCCCCGACACCGACCGATTCGCCAACTCGCTGCGCCGCGTGCTGCCGGACCGGATGGCCTATGCGATCACCCGACGTAAGAACACCCTGCAGCAACAACTGGTGTACCGCAAGACACGTACCGATCCCGACAAGGTGAAGTCACTGCTGTTGAAAGGGGTGCGTGCCGGGCTCGGCGACGACTACGACGTCGACACCCATTTCACGCCGTCGTACAACCCGTGGGATCAGCGGTTGTGCCTGATTCCCAACGGAGACCTGTTCCGTGCCATCCGTTCCGGCTCGGCCGAGGTGGTGACCGACACCATCACGACATTCACCGAGACCGGTATCGAACTCGCAAGCGGACGTCACCTCGACGCCGACATCATCGTCACCGCGACCGGTCTGCAACTGGTCACTCTCGGCGAGGCCGAGATCACGGTCGATGGCCATGAGGTCGACTTCTCATCCACGTTCACCTACAAGGGTCTTGCCTACTCCGATGTGCCGAATCTGGTGAGCACATTTGGGTACATCAATGCGTCGTGGACGCTGCGCGCCGATCTGACCAGCGACTATGTGTGCCGGGTGCTGAACCATATGCGTGACACCGACACCGATATCGCTGTGCCGCGCCTCGTCGACGACGAACGAGCAATGACCCCACGGCCGTGGATCGACGATTTCTCAGCCGGGTACATCACCCGCATCTTGCCGGTGCTGCCAAAACAGGGCGACCGTGCACCCTGGGTGAACCCGCAGGTGCTGTCCGCCGATCGCCGGCTTATCGCGCGTGCCGACGTGGACGATGGCCATATGACCTTCACCCGGGCGCTCGACCGTGCGCCGGTGAGTGTGTGAGCCAACGACAACCGACCAGACAACTTCCAGGAGCAACGATGCGAGCACTGCAGATCACCGACCTAATCGGCCCCGACGGCGTGGCCGTGATGAACGATGTCGCCGAACCCACCGATGATGGACGGTCGGTCATCATCGACACCGCCTTTGCCGGCGTGTCGTTTCCCGACCTGTTGCAGACGCGCGGCATGTACCAAATTCGACCCGAACCGCCATTTACTCCCGGCGTGGAAGCCGCCGGTGTGGTGCGCTCCGCACCCGCAGGGTCGGGCTTTTCACCCGGCGATCGTGTCGCTGTGTGGGGCACCGCTTGCCATGCCGAGGTCATCGCTGCCCATCCCAACCAGTGCTTCATCATCCCCGAGGAACTGTCACTCGCCGAGGGCGCATCTCTGGTGTTGAACTATCAGACCGCGGTGTTCTGCATGGTCGATCGTGGCGGCTTGCGCGCCGGCGAATCGGTATTGGTCATGGGCGCAGCAGGTGGTGTCGGCACCTCGGCCATCCAAGTGGCGAATGGCACCGGCGCATCGATGGTGATCGGCTTGGTCTCCACCCCCGAGAAAGCCGAGATCGCGACGGCCGCCGGGGCGACGCACACCGTGCTGGTCCACGACGGTTGGAAGGACGAGGTGCTTGCCCTCACCGACGGTCGTGGTGTCGACATGACCTATGACCCCGTCGGTGGTGATCGTTTCCTCGATGGCGTTCGCGCTCTGGCCCGCTTCGGTCGACTGGTGGTGGTTGGCTTCGCCGCCGGTGATATCCCAACGATCAAGGTGAACCGGTTGTTGTTGCGCAACGTCAGCATCGTGGGTGCTGCATGGGGTGAGGCGATCGCGGCCGATCCGTCGCTGGCAGTCGATATTCACGAGCGCCTACTGACCATGATTCGCTCGGGGGCCGTGCGCCCGCCGATTGGTCAAGTTGTGCCGTTCGCTGAGGCGCCCGATGCATTCCGCCTTCTCGATGACCGACAGGCCACAGCGAAGGTGCTCATCGAGTTCTGACCACGTGAGCCGGTGTCGACCGGCACGGAAAATATTCGTCATCAGATGTCACATTCGTGGCATCGTCGACGATCACATGACTATGCGCACCTCTCTGATCAGTGCCGCGGCACTTCTTGTCGTCGCTGTTGCTCCGATGACCGGCACCGACTCGGTGGTGGCAGGTCCACGTCCGGACGACGCGGCCGTTGCGGTCTTCGACTGGGATCCCGGAACACCAACTGGTTTCTTGGGCGTCGATCTCGAATTGCCCGACGGTGTCACGATCGACAACCCCTATGGCGGCTACGTGCATATGGCGCGTTGGGCTGGCGACCAGTCGTGGCACCTATGGGATCGTGATCTGGCGTCGCCCACATTCGGTTGGCTAACCGAGGAGGTGGACGGACCGACCTACGACCGTCGGGCCACACGATTACGTCTCGAGTTCTACCCGACCACCACCGACGAGTGCGACGGCCGTGACCCCACTGCGGACTGCTATTGGCAGATCTATGACGTGTACGACTCGAGCGTTGGCGGACTCCATCTCGGCGTCGACCTTGATGGCGCGGCACGGGTGGACCTCGGCAGTTTGCGACTGCCGCGCGTCGGCGACGACCTCGGGGCATTCGTCGCTCGAGGGGATGTGGTGAGCGCCACCGACATTCCCAATGGGCGCATCCATGTCGATGCCTTCCAGATCGATTGCGCCTACTACGAGGGATGTATCGCACCCCCGGTGAATGACGCCGGGGTGACCGTTGGCGCGTTCTCCTCAGGGCCAGGTCGAGACAACACATGGTCGCTTGGCGTTGCATGGCCGGGCCGGTACACCGTGTTTGTCCGCGACACCGTGGCCGATATCGGCTACCAGGGTTTCATCGATGTGGCGCCGGGTGATGTGCCGACATTCGATCTCGATGCGCCATGTTTCGGCATGGAGGTCTGCGTGCGCCTCGACGGCACTGACCCTGCTCCCCCTGCGGCCGATTTCCATCCGGTAGCACCCGCCCGGGTGCTCGACACCCGCAATGGGATCGGGATTACCGAGGGCCCGGTGCGCGCCGGTGACGGCTCGCTCGACCACACCACCGCCGATCTACGACTGGCCGAGCGACGCAACCACGAGTTCCGCGTCACCGGCGTGGGTGGTGTGCCCGATACCGGCGTCGCCGCCGTGTTGTTGAACGTGACCGCGGTGGCTCCCACAGCCGGTGGTTTCATCTCGGTGGCTCCTCGACCATCGGGAACCGGCAATCTGTTCGACGATCAGAACTCGTACGGCATCTGGCCGAGCGCATCGAACCTGAACCTTGTGCCCAACACGGTGACACCGAACATGGTGTTGGCCCGGGTGGGCGCAGGCGGCATGGTTCGCCTGCATGTGTACGGCACCGATGTGCACGTGCTGGCCGATGTGGCCGGATGGTTCGGGCACACGCCCGATTCCCTGGCGAACGACGGCTTTCAGATGACGACGCCGCGGCGGGTTCTCGACACCCGCGGCGATATCGGCACAGCTGGCGACGGAGCGTTCAATGCCGACGAGGTACGCCGGCTACGCATCGGCGACATACCCGATGACGCCACCGCAGTGGTACTCAACATGACGGCGGTCGAGCCGACCGGCGACGGATTCGTGACGGTATGGCCCAGTGGGTCACCCCAGCCAGATGCGTCGAATCTGAACACGTCCGCAGGAGTGACGCGGCCGAACCTGGTCGTGGTCCGCTTGGGTGAGAATCGCTCGGTCGATATCGCGTCGATGCTGGCCGGTGGCCATCTCCTCGCTGACCTGCTGGGCTACACCGTGGCCGACGGCGGCACGCAGATGACCGCAGCCGAGCCGTTCCGGGTGTTCGACACGCGCGGCGATATCGGCACGACCGGTGGTGCGATGACCGATGGCGACAGCCGCCGGGTGCAGATCGCCGGTGTCGGTGGTGTGCCCAATGACGCGATTGGGGCCATGGTGAACATCACTGTTGTGGAGCCGTCGGCTGCTGGCTTCGCCACCGTGTGGCCAAGCGATCAGCCACGTGGCAACACGTCGAACCTCAACTGGGATGCGGGCGATATCCGACCCAATGCGGCCATCATCGGACTCGGCGCCGACGGGTCACTCGACCTCGGCGTCGACATGCCGGGTGCCACGGATGCAACAGCTCATGTGCTGATCGACGTGATGGGGTGGCTCACCGAGGCGGATACGACCCCTGCCGACAACTCGTAGCCAGCGCGCCCCACCGGGTGTGGAACATTCATTGGTGGGCACGACGGGACTCGAACCCGGGACCTCCACCGTGTCATGGTGGCGCTCTAACCAACTGAGCTACGCGCCCGTAGCCACCGTCAATGTTAGCCCGATGCGTCGCTGCCCACACGCAGCCGCGTAGCGATGTCATTGGCCAGTAGACGGCCGTTGCGGGTCAGCACCCACGCGTCGCCGCGGCGTTTCACTAACCCTGGCAAAGCCGCACCATCAAGGGCCTCGAGGGGCACCCCGTCGCGGGTGCGCAGCGCTAGCTCCAGGCGTTCGAACTCGCGTGTCGCGGCATCGAGTACCTCGCCGGACGCTTCGGTGGAGTCTCCGGAGGTGACGGCCGCGATATAGCGCTCCGGCGTCCGAAGATTCCACCAGCGCCGTCCCGAACGATGCGAATGCGCCGCACACCCCACCCCGACATAGTCGCCCTGGGCCCAATACAACAGATTGTGACGGCACTCATGGCCCGGGCGCGCCCAGTTCGAGATCTCATAGTTCTCCAGCCCCGCAGCGGAGAGGATGTCGTCGGCGATCTCGTATCGCGAGGCCTGCACATCATCGTCGGGATGGTCGGCCACACGATCTGCAAGGGGTGTGCCAGCCTCCACCGTCAGCGCATACGCCGAGACGTGCGGCGCCCCGAGTGCAACCACCTGCTCGAGCGTCGACACCCAGTCCTCATCACGTTCACCAACCGCGCCATAGATGAGGTCGAGATTGAATGTGGTCACTCCCCCAGCAATGACCGCATCCACTGCGCGAGCGACGTTGTCACGCACATGTCGCCGCCCGAGTGCGCCGAGAACATGCGACGTCATCGACTGCACCCCGATCGACACCCGGGTCACTCCACCGGCCACCCATGTGCGCACCATGTCGACATCGACATCGTCGGGATTGCACTCGACGGTGACCTCGGCCCCCTCTGCCACCGGGATGGCCTCAAGAACCTCCACCAATGCTGATGCCGGCACCAACGACGGTGTTCCACCACCGACGAAGACAGATGACACCGCGTGGGGAAATGCGGTGCGTTCGATATCGGCGCGCACCGCCTGCAGATAGTCGTCGACCAGATGCTCGCGGTCGGTCCAGGTGGCAAAGGCGCAGTAGTCGCAGCGATGGGTGCAAAACGGGATGTGCACGTACACACCGAACTCTGGCGTTGTCACCGTGGCATCGGGAGTTGTCACCGTGGCATCGGGAATGGTCACCGCGGCCCTCCGGCGGCGAGCATCAATGTGGCGGCCACGACC
>JAFMNE010000072.1 GCA_017859395.1 Ilumatobacteraceae bacterium
AGGTCGGCGCGTAGTTCGGTGATTTGGCCCTCGAGGTCGGCGCGTAGTTCGGTGACGTGGCGGTCGACGTCGCTGCGAAGTGCGTCGATCTGGGTAGCGAGCACGACCCTGGTGGAATCGACAGAGTCCGTTGTGGCCACGTTCTGCCATGTCACCGGGGGAAGGTGTGCCATCAAGGTGTCCGCCTCCTGATCTCCGAGCACCTCGGTCAATCGTCGGTGCAGTTCCATGCGTGTGCGGTCATCAACCGTCATTGTGAGCCTCCTCACTGGTACTTCAGTGGGGGAGGTCGGGCGATGACCACAGTACTACAGGGGTGCAGCCGTCGGGCCCGGTGGTGGTCTGGTGCGGTACCGCTAGCATTTAGCTTTCCACTCGGGCGAGTGGCGGAATGGCAGACGCGCTGGCTTCAGGTGCCAGTGTCCGCAAGGACGTGGGGGTTCAAGTCCCCCCTCGCCCACCACTGAACTGTTGCGGTAACGGGTTACACGCTGACCCAGATACTGGTGGAGCGGGCCACGCAGTTGCCGTGGGTGTCGAATGCAGCCGAGGCTCCGTGGCGTTTGCGGCCGTCCCACTCTGTGGTGTTGTCTCCGGCCCATCCGACGAGGGCATAGGTGGCGCCCGGCTCCAGTGGCGCTAGTTCCTCTACGGCGAATTGCACCGTGAGTGCATTGCGTGGCTCACGTGACCACCCCACCCACCATGCTGCACAGCAATCGAGTGCGGCCCATAACCCCCCGCTGTCCACATGGCCGTCATCACCCACCGCCCAATCGGGCACCGTCCAATCAGTGGCGAACCGGTCGGTGCCGTCGTTGAGCGGGCCGCCCTGCACGCCCATCGACCCCGGTAGTTGCCCACACGAGAAACATGACGGCACCGGGTGCTCACCGACCACGTGCGTGAATCGGTGACGCGCAGCGGTGGCCGCCGCAACCGACACCGGTGCGGTGTCTGCATAGGTCCCTGCCCATACCGATGCGGTCATCACTACGGTGTTATCGGGTGCGCACAACGTCCAGCCATCATCAACAGCCCGCACCGTGAGGTCGACCTCTAGTGGAATCGCTGCCCGGATCGCCGCGGTCACCGGTTCGGCACATACCGACGACACCGCCGCAAGGAACCGCTGCGATGTCCACCCGCCCTGGCCCGAGCCCGTCGGCCCCTGGAACCATTCGCCAATGCGGATCGTCGCGATATCGGACATGCCCCCAGCATGATCGCTACGCCGTCATCATCACGACCCGGCCCGCTCAGCGCCGCAACGCTGCCGGGATCAGATCACCGTGGGCGTTCAGCAGTTCACCCACGAGCCGCTCAATATCGTCGAGAGGCAACTCGGCTGCCGTGTGCGGGTCGAGCATCGCCGCATGATGCAGGCCGCGTCGATCGCCGTTTAACACGGCATCCACGGTGATCGACTGCACATTGATGTTGGTCTGCATCAGCGCGGCCAGATGCACCGGTAGCGCGCCGATGGCCTCGGGGTGCACACCATCGGCATCCACCGCACACGGCACCTCCACACAACAGTCATCGGGCAGATTGTCGATCAGTCGCGCGCCATCGGCGCGACGATTCGCCACATTGCCGTACACGGTCACCGGCTCGCCGGTGACCGACGCGGAGATCACCGACGCGCCGTACTCATGGCTGCGGCGTACGCGCAGTTCAGCGCTTGGATCGGTCAGATGATCTCGCAGTCGTTCCCACCCGGCGATCTGTTCCTCGCAGCGGCGCGGGTACTCATCGAGTGGAATCGCGAAACGTTCTAGGAGGTCGGGACGATCGCGGCGAATGAACCACGGCACATATTCAGCGAAGTGCTCGCTGGACTCGGTGACGAAATAGCCCAGCCGTCGCAACACCTCGTAGCGCACCGCGTCCGACAACTCACTCACCCCGCCGTCGGCGCGGTCGCGATGGAGGCGCACCGGCGCATTAGCGGTGGCCCGGTCGTGCAGAGCCGGGTAGAGATCGGTCACAACACCGTCGGCGTTCCGGCGGCCGAACTGCAAATAGAACGCCATGTGGTTAATGCCGGCACAGCGGTACGCGAGATCATCGACATCTACACCAAGATCTTCGGCCAGTTGTGCTGCGGTGCCCTGCACGCTGTGACATAACCCGATGACCGGCACCGATGTGGCCCGATGCGCCGCCATGCACAGCATCGCCATCGGGTTCACGTAGTTGAGAACCAGCGTGTTGTCGCCCACCTCGGCGGCGTCATCGCACACATCGAGCAGCACGGGGATGGTGCGTGCCGCACGCATGATGCCCCCGATACCGAGGGTGTCGCCGATGGTCTGGCGCAGGCCATACCGTGCCGGAATCTCCATGTCGGTCACGGTTGCCGGCCGGTACCCACCCACCTGAAACATGGTGATCGCATGAGTGGCACCATCGAGCGCGCGTCGACGATCGGTGGTGGTGACGATCTCGGGCTCGGCCCCAACGGCGTCGGCTAACCGATGTGCCACCGTTTCGCTGACGACCATGCGTTCGGCGTCGATGTCATGGAGCACCACCCGGGAGTGGGCAAGTGCCGGATCGCTCAAGATGTCGCCCAACAGATTCTTTGCGAACACGGTGCTGCCCGCCCCGATAAGAGCAATGGTGGGACGTGTCACCCCACCGAGCGTAGACACCGCACACCACCCGGCGTGCCGACTCCACCCAGTGCACAATCGGCAATCCGGACGTCGTCACGGTGCCTAGAGTCGTGACCGTGGGGGAGACGACGGCATCGACGCATCAGGTGACGGGCGCGACCATGCCGCGCAATGTTGTCGTGGTGCTGCTCGACAGCCTGAACCGGCACATGCTCGGCGCCTATGGCGGTGACGAGTTCGACACCCCCAACCTCAACCGGGTGGCGGCACGATCGGTGCGTTTCGACCGGCACTACACCGGGTCGTTGCCGTGCATGCCAGCACGGCATGACCTGCTGTGCGGCTCACTCGATTTCCTATGGCGGCCATGGGGATCGATCGAAGTGTGGGAAGAACCCATCACCCGACGGCTCCACAGTGCCGGGGTGACCACCATGTTGGTGTCGGATCATCCACACCTGTTCGAAACTGGCGGCGAGAACTACCACTGCGATTTCACCGCATGGGAGTACGTGCGCGGCCACGAGGATGACCCGTGGCGCACGATGGCCGACACCTCATGGGTGGGGTCACCGGCGGTGCCGGCCGACGCGTCGTGGCTCGCCCGTCATTACGACACCTCACGCACCTGGTTCCGCACCGACGGCGATTTCCCCGGCGCGCGCACCATGGATGAGGCGGCGGCGTGGCTGGAACGCGCGGCCGGCCACCACGACCGCTTCATGTTGTTCATCGACGAGTTCGACCCGCACGAACCATTCGACGTGCCCGAACCGTGGATGTCGCGGTACGACCCCGACTGGGACGGGCCCAAAGTGATCTGGCCGCCCTACACCGCAGATGCGGTCGCCGCCGGTCACATCGATGAGCGCACCGCCCGTCATATCCGCGCGAACTACGGCGCGAAACTGTCGTTCATCGATGACCGTCTCGGCCGAGTGCTCGACGTGCTCGACCGGCACGCGCTGTGGGATGACACCGCGGTGATCGTGTGCACCGACCACGGTCACTATCTCGGCGAACGCGACATCTTCGGCAAGCCCGGGGTGCCGGTGTTTGAACCCCTCGGTCACATCCCGTTGATGATCGCCTGGCCGGGAGTGTCCGCCGGGTCATCGTCGGCGCTGACTACCACCGTCGACATCTTCGCCACCTTGTGCCATGTCTTCGATGTCGACGTGGAACAGGCCACCCACGGTCACTCGCTGGTGCCGTTGATCACGGGCGAGACCGCGGCGATTCGCGACCGGCTACTGACCGGTGTGTGGGGGCGCACCGTGCAGATGGTGTCAGGGTCGATGAAATACGTCCGCGCCCCGCGCGACGGCAACCGTCCGCTGTCGATGTGGTCGAACCGGTGGTCGACCATGCCGATTCATGCTTTTCCCAACGTGCGCCTGCCGCGGCCAGATCGTCGAGCCACCCTCGAGTACATGCCCGGGTCGGATGTGCCGGTCATCCGTCAACCCTTCGGTATCGGTGACCCGGTGCCGTACTGGGCGCAGACCTCGGGTGACGACCCCGACCTGGTGTTCGACGTGGTCGACGACCCCGCAGAAACTCATGACATCACCGACGTCCACGTCGGTCGTCGACTCGCCGCAGAACTTCGCGACGAACTTGCCGCCATTGGCGCTCCCGACGATCAACTGGCCCGTCTGGGGCTGTGACGCGACATGAGTACCGACCTGCGTTACGACCCCCACGACGGCACACCGGTGCAGGTGGTGGCCAGTCGGCAGGGCCGGCCGAACCTGCCCGATGACAGCTGTCCATTTTGTGTGGGTGGTCGTGAAGCCCCAGGACCCTATGACGTCACCTGGTTCACGAACCGATGGCCAGCCATGCCCGACGAACGCTGCGAGGTGGTGCTGTACACCAGCGATCACAACGCATCACTCGCCACCCTTGGCGCTAATGGCATCGCCCGGGTGATCGACCTGTGGGCTGAACGCACCACCGTCCTCGGCAGCCGCGACGATGTCAACTACGTGTTGGTGTTCGAGAACCGTGGGCCCGAGGTCGGCGCCACCATCGCTCACCCGCATGGACAGATCTACGCCTACGACCATGTCCCTCCGCGACCCGCACGCCGCCTCGCGGTGTGGACCCCTGACACCGACCCCGGCGACCGGCATGTCGTCACCGTCGGCGAGTGGTCGGCAGTGGTGCCGCATGCGCCGGTGTACCCGGTGGCGCTCGATATCGCACCCACTACCCACATCGCCGATCTTGCGTCATGCAGCACCGGCGAACGCACCGCTCTCGCCGCCCTGCTCGCCGATGTGATGGATCGCCTCGACCGGCTTTTCGACCAACCGTTGCCCTACATGATGTGGCTGAACCAGCGTCCGACGACCGCTCACGGGTGGGACGACGCGTGGCTGTCCATTGAGATCGTGTCGCCGTGGCGCAGCGCTGGTGTGGCCCGCTACATCGCCGCTGCCGAGGTGGCCGCCGAGGAGTACTTCAACCCGGTTGACCCCGCCGAACTCGCCGGCCGATTACGTGCCCTCGCACGAGGCCCACAGTGACCTTGCCGGGCATCGGGGCGTTGCGCCCGTGGGCCGACCCGACGATCACCGACCTGCACCGGTTGGCGATGCATGTGCCGCTGAACAGTGGCCGTCGTCGTTCCCTCGATGGCACTTGGCGCCTCGAGATGTTCAACACCCCTGATGTGGTGCCAGCTGCTGCGCTAACCGGTACCCGGCGACGGGCCGTGGACGTGACCGTGCCCGGCAACTGGACCATGCAGGACCTCGGTGGGTTCGTTGACCTACCGCACTACACGAATGTGCAGATGCCCTTTGCGGGCGCTCCGCCAACAGTGCCCGGGCACAACCCCACCGGGGTGTATCGCCGTGGGTTCACCGTGCCGGCCACATGGCGGCGACAGCGCGTACTGCTGCATATCGGCGGGGCCGAGAGTGTGCATGCCGTCTACATCAACGGCACGTTCGTCGGGTACGGCACCGACAGTCGGCTCCCCTCCGAGTACGACATCACCGACGCGTGCGCGGACGGACACAACGAGATCGCCATCGTTGTCATGCGGTATAGCGCGCATAGCCACGTGGAAGACCAGGACAACTGGTGGATGGCTGGCCTGCACCGCACCGTGG
>JAFMNE010000073.1 GCA_017859395.1 Ilumatobacteraceae bacterium
CGGATGTGGCGTTCGATGTCGTATTCGGCGACGGTCTCGCGCAGATACGCCATGATCGACTCGGCGTCAGCAATCGATTTCTCGGCACGCCATGGTTTGAAGGAGAAGCCGAGGGTGTGCATGTCGGAGTCGGATCGCACCCCGGGGTAGCGGAACAGATCCCAGGTGCCACCGATGTCGTCGCGGGCTTCCACGATGGTGAATGTGCGATCGGGGCACATCGTCTGCAGGTGGTAGGCGGCGCTGATTCCCGAGATCCCGGCACCGATAACTGCGACATCCACATGCGAGGGTGCGGTCTGGATGCGCGGACGGGCGGAGTCGCTCATGATCAGACACTAGTCACGCCCCCTCGGCGGTGGGCAGGTCGGCGAGTGCGAGGACATACCCTCTGGGGTGTGTCGTCAACTGCGCCCCACCACAACGGCGATCGCGCCGGGGCCGATCTTGTTGCCTACGACACCTTCGGATACGACAACGTTGCATTTCGAGCCACACACGCCGACTGGCTGTGCGCCCTTGCAGCGATTCACGGGCTAGAGGTCGCCGACCTCGACGATGTGCGCGTTCTGGAATTGGGATGTGGACGCGGCGGCAACCTCGTGGCGATGGCCGACGACATCCCCGCCGGCACCTTCACCGGTATCGATCATGCGCCATCGCAGATCGCCGACGGGCGAGACCTCGCTCGGCGAGCCGGTGTGGCGAACTGCACGCTGCTGGCGGCCGATCTGGTGGATGTTGCCGCTGATGAGCACCTCCTCGGGCGCGACCGCGTCTTCGATGTCATCATCTGCCATGGGGTGTACTCCTGGGTGCCCGACGCGGTACGTGCAGCCATTCGGTCGATCATGGCGACGCGGCTGGCTCCCACCGGCGTGGCGAGTATCAGTTTCAATGCGCTCCCTGGATGGCATGCGCGACGAATTGTGCGCGATGCCCTGCGGCGGGTGGTGCCAGACGGCCCCCCGGCACAGATGGCAGCGACCGCCCGTGAGTTCCTCGCGCTCTGGCGTGAACACGGTGGCGATGCCGGTCCGCTCGCGGGCTTCATGCAGCACGAGTTCGACCTTCTCGACCGCCTCAGCGATCGCTACCTGTATTTCGAACATCTGGTGGAGCACAACCAGGCCTTCTACCTCGACGAATTCGTGCGCGATATGGCCGCATCCGGGTTGACGTATCTGGGTGATGCCGACCCCGGTACGTCGTCGCCAGCGCAGTTGGGCGACGACGGTGCAGAACAGATCACCGCGCTCGAACTCGACGCGATCGCCACCGAACAGTTACTCGATGTGATGACAAACCGGTTCTTCCGACGCGCCGTACTGTGCCGTGCCGATGCGCACCGTTCAGCAGGTGGCGCGGTGGTGATGCCGGGGCTGCGCATCGGCGCCGATGTTGACCTGGTGACGGTCAATGTGGATCTCGACAGTCGCAATCCCGATGCATCAGCGATCGATGCAGCCTTTATCGATGCCGATGGATCCACGCTGACCCCGCACGACCCGACGACAGCCACCATGTTGTGGGTGCTGTCAGAGCATCGGCCCGACACCATGGCGGTGACGGATCTGATCGCGGAGGTCGCGCGGCGACGATCCGTGTCGATCGACGAGGTGCACGACGATGTGTGTGAACTCGCTCATGAACTGGTCATGCGCGGCCGTTGCGACGCCGGGCGTCGCGACCGCAGCCTCGCATCCGATATCGCGGATCTGCCCGTCGCACGGCATCTGGCACGGGTGCAGGCGACGGCCGGCGATGCGGTGATCACCACCGGCCGGCACGACCATCTCGCGGTCGACACGATGGACCGGGTGTTGCTTCGCGTCATGGACGGCACCTGCGACCACGACGGCCTGCTCGGGGCGGTCACCACGGCAGTCGCCACCGGTGAACTGCGGATCACCGACACCGATGGTGACCCGGTCGACAGTCCGGTCGACCTCGCCGACCTCGTGGCGGCCAAACTGGAACGATTCCGGGTCGCTGGGGTGCTGATGCGCCGTGACGGCGATGACGCGATCAGAGGCCACACGGCATAGAGGGGTAGACATGCAGTACACACGACTCGGCACAACGGGCCTCGAGGTCTCACGCATCTGCCTCGGATGCATGAGTTATGGCGAACCGTCGCAGGGCACCCATCCGTGGTCGCTCGATGAGCAGGCATCGCGGCCGTTCTTCGCGCAGGCTCTCGACGCAGGTATCAACTTCTTCGACACCGCGAACGTGTACTCGCTGGGGTCGAGTGAGGAGTACCTGGGGCGGGCGCTCACCGAACTCGGGGTGCCACGCGATGAGGTGGTGATTGCCACAAAGGTGCGTGGACGTATGCGGCCCGGCCCGAATGGGGAGGGGCTGTCGCGGGCGGCCATCATGACGGCGGTCGATGACAGCCTGCGGCGACTCGGTACCGATTACATCGACCTGTACCAGATCCACCGATGGGACCATCGCACACCGATCGCCGAGACGATGGAGGCGCTAAACGATGTCGTCCGTGCTGGCAAAGTGCGCTATCTCGGCGCCTCATCGATGTGGGCATGGCAGTTCGCCACCGCTCAGCACGTGGCCGACACCAATGTCTGGTCGCGCTTTGTCAGCATGCAGAACCACTACAACCTGCTGAACCGCGAAGAGGAACGTGAGATGCTGCCCCTGTGCGCCGAGCAGGGCGTCGGTGTCATCCCGTGGAGCCCGTTGGCGCGCGGTCATCTGACCCGGCCATGGGCGTCGACCACTGACCGCACGGCCACCGACGACTTCGGTCGCACGCTGTACGGCACGGTGGACTGCGATGCGGAGATTGTTGAGCGGGTGGCACAGGTGGCGAGCGACCGTGGCGTGCCGATGGCCACGATCGCGCTCGCGTGGGTGCTGCGACATCCGCAGGTGAGCGCACCAATCATCGGCGCGACGAAACCGCATCACATCGACGATGCCGTTGCCGCGCTCGATATCGAATTGAGTGATGACGAGGTGACGCTGCTGACCGAGGCCTACACGCCGCATCCGGTGGTTGGGTTCATCTGAACGGACAACGACGCAGTGTCATCGTCGGCAATTGGTGGCCATGGCCCCTATGGGGTCATGTTGCGCCAACGGCATACTGGTCTCACCGCATCGACCTGGGAGTGGACATGGGCAAGAACACAGCCAAGCCGAAAAACACCGATACTGACGGGGCCTCGGGGCGGCGTACGCAACTCACGGCGCTGATCGGCGGATTCATTGCGATCGTCGCCGTTGCGGTCATTGTTGCGGTCGCCACCGGCGGTGGCGGCACCGCCACCGGTGATCTCGAACAGTTCCGGCCCGTCGGTGTGGCTGGTGAGGCGCTGCCCGACTTCGGTGGCGACACAGCGAACGACCCGGCGGTGGGCTCGGTGGCGCCCGAGATCACCGGTCAGTCATTCGACGGGTCGGCCGTGGAGATCGCCAGCGGCGAGCCCACGCTGGTGGTGGTGCTGGCGCATTGGTGCCCGCACTGCCAGGCGGAGGTGCCCAAACTCACCGACTGGGCCGAAAGCCTTGGTGTGCCCTTTGGCCTTGATGTCGTTGCTGTGTCGACATCGGCGGGCGGTGACCGTCCCAATTGGCCGCCGTCGGCGTGGCTCACACGTGAAGGTTTCCCGTTTCCCACGATGGCCGATGATGAGGTGCAGTCCGCGGCGGCCGCGCTCGGAACCACCGGATTTCCGTTCATGGTGATGCTCGATGCGGATCACACGGTGTTGTGGCGTTACTCGGGGTCGCCGCCCGATGGGTTCATCGAGTCTCTCGTCGACGAGACGATGGCCTCGTTGAACTGATCGAGTCGAGGGTCGCCACCGCTTAGGTGGTGGCGAATACCTGCTGGTCGTCGGCGAATGCCTTGAACTCCAGAGCGTTACCCGCGGGGTCCAAGAGAAACATGGTCCACTGTTCGCCGGGTTGGCCGGCGAAACGCAGATACGGCTCGATGACGAAGTCGGTGCCGGCTGCTCGAAGTCGGTCGGCGAGTCGGGCGAAGTCGTCCACATCGAGCAGCAGGCCGAAATGGGGAACCGGCACATCGTGGTCGTCGACCGGGTTGGTCGCCGCCACCCCGGCGCCGGCATGAAGATGCGTCACCAGCTGGTGGCCAGCGAGATCCCAGTCGATCCATGTCGTGTCACAACGGCCGCGCGGGCACCCCAGTACCTCGCCGTAGAAATGGGCGGCCCGATCCAGATCGTCCACGGGTATTGCCAGATGGAAACGGGGCCGGGTCGCCGAGATCACGGCGTCACGCTACTGCCAGCGCCGTGGCAGCGATGCCCGCCAACCGAACCGCAATGCTGCGAGTCGTATCGCGGTGGCGAGCGCCGCGCCGACCGTGCCGACCACGCTCATCGATAGGTCGATGCCATGGCCGACCACCACGATGATCGCACCGACGGTCGCAGGGATCACGTAGAGGACGGAGTCGGGTCGAAACACCTGTGGCGCCTCGCCCGCGAGCACATCTCGTGCCACGCCACCTCCGGTGGCGGTCGTGACGCCGAGGGTGACGGCGGCGACGGCCCCGAGGCCGGCTTCACTGGCGATGACCGCGCCGGTGGCACTGAACAGGCCAAGGCCGGCAGCATCGAGCACCAACACCGGGCGGCGTAGCCGATCGAACCATGTCTGGGTGGGTAACACCAGGAGGGCCGTGATCAGCGCGGTGATCGGGTAGCGCGCCTCGCGGAACGCGAACGGCACGCCGGCGTTGATGACGAGGTCGCGAAGGATGCCCCCACCGAGTGCCGTGACCGCAGCCAAGGTGATCAGGCCGATCAGGTCGAATCCGCGACGGATGGCGAGCAGAGCGCCGGAGGCAGCGAACACGACCACACCGGCAAGATCGAGAACATCGAGCACAGGGCCAGCGGCGAGATCCACGGTGGCACGATAGGGGCGTGGCCGGCGACCAGACTGTGACCCGATGAATCGAGCAGCCACCAGATGAGGCGATGAGCGCTATGAACGCCGGTGCACCCACGTGGCGGATGGCTCTGCAGCGGCACCCGTGGGCGGTGTCGTACGTGGTCGCCGTCCTCGCCGCGATGCTGGCGGGCCGAGACATCTGGTGGCCGGGGCGTTACGTGGTGTCATATGACGGGGCGACCTACACGGGGCCGTACACCACGGTCACGATGGACGCGATCCGCGCCGGTCGATTGCCGTTACTCGACGACTGGATTTTTGGTGGCGTTGCCCATATGGGCAACCACGCAACGGGGGTGCTGTACCTGCCGCGTTATCTGGCGCTCGTGATGGACACAGCGTCGGCAAACGCCTGGGTGGTGCAGGCACATCTCATCCTCTTGGCATCGGCGATGGTGCTACTCAGCCGGCGACTCGGCTTGTCACCCCTCGCCGCGGCCACCGCAGCGGCGGTTGCTGTTCTGAGCGGCGCTGTCACCGCGAAATCGGTGCAGTTCGAACAGATCCTGGTGCTCGCATGGCTGCCGGTTGTGCTGTGGTCGGTACATCGACTCCTCGAGGTCGGATCGCGCCCTGCGGGCCGTGTCGCCGCAACCGCCGCCATCACAGCGGGCATGGTGGCCAGCGGGCATCCGCAGATCATCATTCAGGTCGGCTATGTGGTGGCGGCGTTCAGCA
>JAFMNE010000074.1 GCA_017859395.1 Ilumatobacteraceae bacterium
ACGCCGAACAACACAGCGGAGACGACGAACATGAGCCATCCGATTCGGTGATGCATGGGCACGCCGACACGCTAGCGAGTCCCCGCCGACGCCGAATCGGTACCTAGGGACCGGCCGCATAAATGATGTTGCCGACCCGGAATCCGAGTCGGCATCATCAACATGTGGTCGGGCTGGGGAGATTCGAACTCCCGACCTCTTGTCCCCCAGACAAGCGCGCTAACCAAGCTGCGCCACAGCCCGTATGTGGAATGCAGAGGCTAACGCATGACAGGTCGGAACGCTCGTCCTCTGAGGCTTAGACGAACAGATCAACGATACGCCAACCGAGATAGGCGATCAGGGCGACGATGAGCAGCTTGAAGTGCCATGGCGCCCTCTCCTCCTCGAGGTGCTCGTTGATGCGTCGCTCTTGGGCCTCGACATCAGATCCACAGGTCGGGCAGGTGCCATCGGCCGTGGTGGACGACGGTGTGAGGTAACGACCACAGGGTTCACACCATGGCACAGCGCGTCACCTCCGCTTGACCCTGACGCGGACTTTGATCGGTGTCGCACCGAGACCGAACTCGGTGCGAAGGCAGCGCTCGAGGTAACGCAGGTGGTGCTGCGGCAGTTCCCGGTTGGCAAACAGGGTGAACGTCGGTGGATCGGTTGCGCCCTGCACGGCAAACAGTACCTTCGCTCCCCCACCCGCCGGCTGTGCCTGTTGAGCAGCTGCGATCACCTTGTTGACATCGGTGGTCGACACCCGCCGGTGGTACTGCGATACCGCTTCGGTGAGGAATGGATGCAGACGGTGCACGCCCTTGCCGGTCAATGCGGAGACCTGGAGCACCGGCGCTTCTCCGATGAAGGCAAGTCGTCGGCTCACCTCGGCGCGAATCTGTTCGCGTCGCTCGGCGTCGCCGGCGACCTCCCATTTGTTCAACAGCACCACAATGGGGCATCCCGACGCTTCGATTCTCTCGGCCAGACGTTGATCTTGACCTGTCACACCCTCGGTGGCGTCAACGACCAAGATGGCGATATCGGCGTCGTCGATTGAGCGCAGGGCTCTGACCGCGGAGTAGTACTCCGCAGAGTCATCGATGCGGGACCGGCGACGCATTCCGGCGGTGTCAACGAAAACGATCGGTCCATCCGGGGTTTCCACCAGTGTGTCGATCGAGTCCCGGGTCGTCCCGGACATGTCGTGCACGACGGATCGTTCGTCACCGACAAGCCGGTTGAACAATGTGGATTTGCCAACGTTGGGACGGCCCACAATGGCGACCCGCGGAGCCTCAGGATGCTGCTCGGTGATATCCGTGTCCTCGACCTCATCGTCGATGTCGATCGGTGCCGGCGTTGTGCCGAGACGCTCCACAACAACATCGAGCAGATCGCCGGCGCGACGGCCATGGAGTGCGCTGACGGGAAGGGCATCGCCGAGGCCAAGCCCGGAGAACTCCCAGAGTTCGCGTTCGCGTTGGTCGTTATCGGCCTTGTTGGCGACGACAAGTACGGGTACTCCAGCGCGTCGAAGCCACCGGGCAACAGCGTCGTCGTCCGCGAGAGACCCGACGGCCGCGTCGACGATGAACAGCACGAGGTCCGCGGCCGCCACAGCATTCTCTACCTGGCGTGACACCTTCTCGTCGAGGTCGTCGCCGGAGGGCATCCACCCGCCTGTATCCATCACGCGGAATCGGTGCCCGAGCCATTCCGCAGGCAGTTCCTTCCGGTCTCGGGTGATCCCCGGCCGGTCCTCGACGATCGCCGCTTGCTCCCCGATGATGCGGTTGAAGAGCGTGGACTTGCCAACATTCGGCCGTCCGACAACAACGACCAGCGGTGTTCCGTCGTGAGTCGTCTCTAATGTCATGGTTGCTCCTCGAGTGCTGCGCGCAACGCTGCCCCATCGGTGGCGACCACCTCGACCTGCCGTGGCAACTCGTCGAGGTGGGGGCCATCGAGGAACCGACCGTCGTCGGAGAGGCACACGTCGGGCAGCAGTATGCGGGCGTCAGCGTCAATCCCGGTCAGTACTCGGGCGATATCGGAGGCACACATGAGGCCGGTGACGCCCGTGTTGCCCCCGAAGTGCAGATTCTCGACGGCATGGATGGTGATATCGGAACGATCAAGGCTGCGGACGAGGGGCGTAATGACCCGAGCGCCGAGTTCGCCCGTGAGGATGTGAATCGGTCCCCGACGGTCGTTCCGGCGTGAGGGCCCGAGCGTGACGGGTTGTGACCGCAGTCCGGTGTAGGCCGCCGGGTTTGTCGGTAGGTCGACTGCGGCGAAGAACCCCCGTCGGGTTCCAGTCGCCGTGTCGACAACGCCGTTGAATTCGGCCTCGAAGGTGCGTGCCATGCCGATGCCGTCTTCATGCATCGGGCATCCCTCGTAGGCATCAAGAGGCGGCATGTCCTGCTCGGCCATGACGTAGTACTCGTCGGCCGCGAAAAACATTGCACGTCCGAAGAGGTCACGGCATACGTGTTGCCAGCGCTCGATGGTGTCGATGACCTGGCAAGCTTCATCGCGGCTGTGGGGGCGCATCGCCGTAGAGGGGTTAAAGCGTGAGACGCCGAGGGGAACGACGGCCACCGATGCGAGTTGATGGAACCGATCGACGATGCCAGCCATGGTGCGGTCAAGAACGTCGCCATCGTTGACCTCGGGACAGACCACCAGTTGGCCGCGAACCTCAATGCCGTGATGCAGCAGCTCGGAAAGCCATCGCAGGCTCATTGCGCCGCGACGGTTCTTCAACATTGCGCTGCGTGTTGATGCATCGGTTGCGTGGATACTCACATGCAATGGCGAGAGGCGTTCGGTGATCACCCGTTCGAGGTCTGCCTCGGTGAAACGGGTCAAGGTAGTGAAGTTTCCGTAGAGGAAACTCAAGCGGTAGTCGTCGTCTTTCAGGTACAGGCTGCGGCGCATGCCCTTGGGCAGTTGATGGATGAAGCAGAAGTCACAGTGGTTGTCGCAGGTTCTGACCCGGTCAAACACGGCGGAATGAACCTCGATGCCGATGCTCTCGCCCATGAGACGTTCGATGTCGACGTCGAACTCAACTCCTTGACGAGTGACCGAGAGTTCCACTAATTCCTCGTCGATCGCCCATTGCCACTCGATGATGTCACGGGGCACACGACCGTTGACCCGCTGGATCTCGTCGCCGGGTTGAAGTCCGGCGCGGTCTGCTGGTGACCCTTCGGCGACGGCGATCACTCGAGGACCAACCGCCGATGCGGTGCCGACATTCGCCATGGAGCGTCAGGCTACCTGTGCGCTGCTGTGGGTAGTGTTGACACCGATGACGGTCGATGGGGTCCTGCTCGCAGAACCGCGCGGCTTCTGTGCTGGTGTGGAGATGGCGATCAAGGCTCTCGCATGGATGGTGCGCTGCTTCGACCCGCCGGTGTACTGCTATCACGAGATTGTGCACAACCAGGTGGTGGTCGATCGCTTTCGTGACCGGGGCGTGATCTTTGTCGACTCGATCGACGAGGTTCCCGAAGGGTCGGCGATCATGCTCTCCGCGCATGGATCTGCGCCAGAGGTTGTGGCGACGGCGCGACGTCGGGGCAGCTTTGTTGTCGACTCGGTGTGCCCGCTTGTGACGAAGGTGCACCACGAGGTCAAGGTGCGTGCCGGAAAGGGCTATCGAGTCGTCTACGTGGGACATGAGGGTCACGAGGAAGCCGTCGGCACCATGGCCGTCGCTCCACATGCGATCAGCCGGGTCGAGTCCGTTGCCGATGTCGATGCCCTCGGCGACATCTCCGAACCGGTCGCTCTGCTCGCTCAGACAACGTTGTCGCATCGTGACTGGTCCGATGTGGCTGACCGGGTGCGGGAACGTTTCCCAGATGTGTGGACCCCGGGTCGGAGCGACCTGTGCTTCGCGACAACGAATCGACAGAGCTCGCTATTGGAGATGGCGCCTCGCTGCGACGCCGTCGTGGTGATCGGCTCAGCAAATTCGTCCAATACGACCGCCCTTGAACGGCTGGCGCGGGAGTCGGGTTGTGCGCGTGTGGTCAGGGTCAACTCAGCCGATGAGCTCCCCGATGACTTGGCCGGCGTGGTGGGGGTGACGGCGGGGGCGTCGGCTCCTGAAGAACTGGTCGAGCAGGTCGTTGCGCGTCTCGGACCGTCGGCGGGTGTGACCACTGTGAACGTCACAACCGAAGACGAGTATTTTCCGCCTCCGCGTAATATACGCGACCTGCAAACTGCGATCGAGACCGCCGTGATAGTGATGGTCGGAGGCGACCTGCTGTCGCGACCAAAGATGGATGACCGGGCGCTCCCGGCATCGGTCGTGCTCGAGGGGCTCGAGCGATGATGGTTGATATGGCCCGGGGGCGCGGAGGTTCGGCGTTATGAGTTGGTCAACCGACACGCTGCGGATGTTCCTTCATGTCCTCGCTGCCACTATCTGGGTCGGCGGACAGTTCGTTGTCGGTGGAGCTGTGCCATCCCTACGCCGCTCTCACCCCGACGCTGTTGCTGTTCTGGCCCGATCGTTTGGGCGCGTGGCATGGCCGGCGTATGCAGCGCTGGTGGTGACTGGAATGTGGTCGCTTGGATCTGTCGACCTGGGCGCGACCGATACCGGATATCAGGTTGCGCTCTTTGCGAAGGTGCTTCTGGCGGTGGCTAGTGGTGCCGCTGCCGCGGTGCATCAGACCGCGACGCGACGCCTCGGCCGAGCCGCTGGCGGGGCGGTGGCGTCACTCAGCGCCGTTGCCGCGCTCCTGCTCGCGGTCGGGCTTGATGCTGGGCTGTGAGGTGGCGCGTCAGCGGCGCCGCTGGCCTGCGGCGAGGGCGCTGCCGATCGTTGCGATCATGGGAGCCTCTCTCAGTGGTTGTGGCCCGTGGGGGGGCCCTGACGAACCCGAGACCTTATCGACAGTGGTGCTGGTGCCGGACGTCACTGCCACCGACCCGGCGCGCTCCCCCGACGCGATCGCCACACCGTGGTGCGCGGACCTGTTGAACCTGGACGATGAGAGCCTCACACCCGAGCGCGTCATCACCGTCTACCGAGCGGTAGCCGACGTCGCCCCTGCCGAACTCGCGGTCAACCTCAGAATCGTTGCCGATGCGATGGCTGCCGGCGAGAGCCCCGCGGATTGGGTTCTGGTGCCGACCACGACGGTTACGCCGTCCCCGATTGCTTCATCAGCCGACTCGACGATTACTGCAGACCCCGACGCAGCGGAGGCAACGAGCGCGGGTTCGGATTCTCCGGAGCCCGGACCTGATGCCGAGGTTCGTGCGCCCGATCTTGAGCCACCCGAACGAATCGCGGCATACCTCAATGAGCATTGCCGGGGTGTGGCCAGCACCCCCGAGACCGTTGAAGCGGCGGAATTCGATATCGACGTGGCAACCACCCTTCCCTAACGAGATGGTGGGCACTGCTTGGCGATATGCGCCACTGGGTGCGCGTCGCCGGTCATCTGGGCGACTAGTCGTCGCTGATGGATGCGCCGCGGTTATCGGTGTCGTATCCGGCATCACGCACCCGTTCGAGTAGGGCGTCGCGGATGCTG
>JAFMNE010000031.1 GCA_017859395.1 Ilumatobacteraceae bacterium
AGAAATGGGGAGAGTTGGTGACGGCCCTGGTCGTGACCACCGAGGGCTCAACCCTCTCCGAAGCCGACGTCATCGCGTGGACAAAGACCAAACTCGCGGGCTACAAGTGCCCGAAGAAAGTCGACTTCCGCGACGAATTGGCCCGCACCGCGACCGGCAAGTTGCAGAAGTTCAAACTTCGCGAGCCGTATTGGGCGGGTCACGAACGACTCGTCAACTGACCCCACGACGACGAGTAGTTCATCACGCCCCTTCAAGAACCGCTCGCGCGACCACATCGGTGCCGAAGGCGGTGATGAGCGCGAGGTACAACAAACCGGTGGCTGCCATGACGGCTGAATACTGACGCTCGCGAAGAGCAGCGCGGGTCACCCACACCAGCACCCCGGTCGTGATCGCGCAGGCGCACCAGAACCACCCAAGCGTGCCGCCCCAACCATCGTCCACCGTGCCGGTGAGCACGCTCACCATCCCAGTGGGCACCAGCATGACCACGACCTCGAGCGGCCACACCGCGCCCAGAGCCGCGACGATCTCGTTCAACAGGCGCCGCGGCAGACCAGGCTGCACGAGATACCAATGGCCGAGAAGCATGGCGTCGGTGATCGCTCCGAGAAAGGCTGCGCCGATGAGAATCCGGCCCAGCGAGAGCAAATGCACAGCGGGGTCGTCACCGAATGAACCCTCCACCGCGGCTGCCGCAGCCGCCACCAGACCAACTACCGCGATAACGACCGGCACAAGATCGAGGTGTGGCCAGAATTCACGTCCAGAAGTGCGCGTACGGGGTACGTCGGTACGAATGCCGGTCATTTCGGCAATTCGTTCGCTGCGACGATCGTGTTCTGCTGTGGCACCGGATACACCGGCACGCCGTTGAGCAATCGACATGATCAAAACGCCGGTACATGCCACCACCGCGATCGCCGCCGACACGTCGCGCACCCGAACCGATCCGTAACGGAGCCCAGCCACAACCCCAAGGGCACCGATGACCGCATACGTGCCCCGCAGCAAAATGCCATAACCCGGACCCACCATGCGCCGCCGCGTTGTGAACCAGCAGAAGGCCATCCCACCTGCACACCACTGCAGAGCGAACGTCGCCGCGTGAAACTCAATCGTTGGGTTGGGCACCGATGCGAGGGTAGTGCCGTAGCATCGAGACGGCATGCGCCGATCCATGAGGAAGTTCGTCACCCGCGGAGCCCTGTGCGTGGCTGCTGCGGCGCTCACCGCGGGCTGTGCAGGCGGAAGCCGGCCATATTTTGCTACCGAAGAGCCCGTCACCGACCCAGCCATCGACGCCGTTCTGTCGCGATTGGTCACCGCCGGTGACGCCAATTTCACTGCGCGTTACACCATTGTCACCAAGTTCGGCGATCGGACGACGACCGCGACCGTCGCCCAGGATGGCCAGCGGAGGTCCATCACCATTGGCGACATTCGTTTCCTCGTCACCTCATCGAGCTCGTTGACCTGTGAGCTCGACACCGGTATCTGCACTGAGGGGCTACGCGACGCAATGGTCAGCGATGTGCAGGTCACAAACGAGTTCTGGGGACGCGCGATGGAGAATCGACTACGGACCGATGCAGGACGCAATATTGCACCCGCCACCGCCAGCGACTACCCGGTTGATGGCCGTACCGCGGTGTGCGCTGCCGTTCCGGTGGTCGGCGGTGTGAAGTCCTACTGTGCGCTCGATTCCGGCGTTCTGGCCGGATACGACGGTGCCGATCTCACCATCGATCTCACCGCATATTCCGACACCGTGGATGCGACGTTGTTCTCTCGCGCTGAGTTGTAGTCAGTGCACACCCGGCGCAGCACATTCGTGCTCGTCTACTGGATTTCAGGTAGACCCCGACCGACGTTGTTCAGTCGACGCGGTCCGTCAACAGTGGCAACGACAATGTCCTCGAGGCGCATGCCCCACTGACCGGGAACGTAGATTCCCGGCTCAACGCTAAAGGCATGCCCGTGCTCCAACAGACGTTGGTTGCCCTCCACCATGTACGGGTCCTCGTGCTCTTCCATGCCAATTCCGTGTCCGGTGCGATGCACGAAATACTGACCCCAGCCGGCGTCGTCAATCACCCGCCGCGGTGCACGGTCAACCTCTTCACACGGTGTGCCAACGATGGCTGCGTCCACCCCGGCCTGCTGTGCAGTCCGCAGCACCTCCCACGCCTCGCGGATCTCCGCGGAGGCGGTACCCGTGACCACACAGCGAGTGATATCTGAGCAGTATCCATCCATCGTTCCGCCGAAATCGCACAGAACCAGTTCGTTCTCGCCGATAATCCGACTGCCCGGATGGTGATGTGGGCTGGCGGCATTGTCCGCGGTGGCCACGATGGCAAAATTCACCCGTTCGTGACCCTCGGCAAGGATTCGCTCGGACAGGTCCATCGACACCTGATGCTCGGTTCGACCGACAAGGGGAATGACCCCAGAGCGCAGATCGGCGGCGATACGGTCAACCGCCGCTGAAGCCGCGGCGAGTGCCGCGACCTCATCATCGTCCTTGATCATGCGCATTGCGCCGATCACCTCGGTGGAGCGCACCAAGCTCAGATCCGGGCGTTGGTGAAGGAGTTCAACGAGGAAACGCGACCACATCTGATCACCGATGGCAACCCGGTGCGCGCCGGCCAATGCCTCCGCGACGAGGCCGACCGGATCAATATCTTCGGACCAACCGATGGTCTCAAAGGCCTCAGGATGCTGCTCCACCCGCGGTACTTCAAGACCGGGAACAAAGAGTTGTGGGGTTCTGTCCGCTCGTACAACCAGGGCTGTCAGACGCTCGAGCGGCATCGCCTCATAGCCAGTGAGGTAGGGAAGATCTCGACCGACCGACACGACCAGAGCGTCGACCTCGTTCTCCATCAGGCACTGCTGCGCACGTTGCAGACGATGTGCGGCGTCCATCATGGGCTCTCACCAAGCGTGATGGCCACCGGTGTTGCCGCATCAGCGGCCTGGCGAGCGTGATAGCTGGAACGGGTCAGCGGTGACGCTTCAACATGCCGGATCCCAACAGAGCGCCCATACGCGGCCCAGGCATCGAACTTCTCGGGCTCCACCCACCGGTCGACGGGCAGGTGGTGGTCAGTAGGGCGCAGGTACTGTCCAATCGTCACGATGTCCACACCAATCGAGGCCAGGTCAACAAGCGTTGCCTCGATTTCGTCATCTCGTTCACCAATTCCGACCATGACCGACGACTTCGTCACGAAACCCGCCGCAGATGCATGCGCCAAGATCGCCAATGATCGCGCATAGCCCGCGCTCGGCCGCACCACGCGCTGGAGTCGTGGCACCGTCTCCACGTTGTGATTGACCACGTCAGGCGCCGCCTCCAACAAAAGATCGATCGCCGCCAAATTTCCCTTCGCATCGGAGATAAGCGTTTCCACCCGACAATCCGGCCGTCGAGATCGGATAGCGGTGACGCACCGACCGACATGAGTCATTCCCCCATCGTTGAGGTCATCGCGTGCCACCATCGTCAGAACTGCATGGGCGAGCCCAAGCCGATCAACCGCCTCCGCCACACGGGACGGTTCATCGTCGTCGGGTTGGTCCGGGCGTCGAGTATCGACGAGGCAGAATCCGCACCGGCGGGTGCACCGCTCACCGAGCACCATGAACGTGGCTGTGCCGTCGGACCAGCACTCGGACAGATTCGGGCATCCGGCATCTTCGCAGACCGTGACGAGGTCCAACTCGCGCAGCATCCGCCGCATCCCGAGTACCGACTCGTCGTGGCGAACATGAGCCCGCAACCAATCTGGTTTCCGCTCCGACAGGTCGACACCCTCGCCGAGACCCGCCTGTGCTGCTCGGGATCGCAGGCGAATGGGTTGTCCCGCGCCCTGGCCCTGAGAAAACGGTGCGAGATCGACCGGCGTACGGGCGTCGATGATGTCATGGCGCACGAGCCCGTCGTTGCCCATCAACACCGCAGCCTCATCGACCACCAGGTCAACAAGATCCGCCATGTCGATATCGACACCTTCCTCGGCAAGCGACGTCACTCCGTAGTCACGGATACCGCACGCCACGATGTGGTCACGCATATATGACAGGTCGTTCGTGTTGTTCAGGTTGAATCCGTGCTTCGTGCGGCCACGAGCCAAACGCACCCCGATGGCGGCGATCTTTCGTGCATCACGACCACCCGGCGCAACCCACACACCTGGGTACCCCTCGAGCCGCCCCACATCGCCGATGCCGCTGCGCCGCAGCACCCGTATTAACAGCTCCTCAACCATGCGTACATGTGCGAGTGAGCCCTTTCCCGGGCGGCTCAGGATCGGATACCCAGTCAACTGACCAGGCCCGTGGTAGGTGACGTCTCCCCCTCGATCCACCTCGATCAGTTCAATGCCGGAACTCTCCGGGTCGATGAGCACATGTTCATCGAGGTTGGCATGAGGTCCGTGGGTGAAGACATGATCATGTTCGAGGAGCAGCAGGTGATCATGCTGCCCGTGGGTGAACATGGCGTGTTGTAGGGCTGCGCCCTCGCGATACGGGACACGACCCATCCACCGCACGTGGAGTGGCCCACGCACGATGCCGACTCGATCAGAGTTCGACGGCCCAGTCACGTGTCTCGAGGATCTCTTTGACCCGCGACAGGAACCCCGCGGCATATGCACCGTCAAACGCTCGGTGGTCCCAGCTCATCGCAAGGTTGCCCACTGGGTGCACCACGATGGCCTCTGTTCCGTCAGCCAAGGGGGTCACAACAGGGCGACGCACAATGGCATCAGTGGACACGATGGCAACTTGGGGTTGGTTGATGATCGGCATCGTCAGCACCGAACCTGCCGAGCCATTATTCGAGATCGTGAACGTGCCACCCTGAATCTCGTCCGGGGCGAGCCGCCTCGCGAGGGCGCGATCGGCGAGGTCGCGGATTTCGCGCGCCAGGGCGCGCAGCCGCTTGTCCTCGGCGTCGCGCACCACCGGTGCCAATAGGCCATCGTGATCGAGGTCGACCGCTATACCCAAGTCGACATATCCATGGACCACGAGATCGTTACCGACGACACTGGCGTTCATATGCGGGAACTCAGCCAGCGCATCAACGATGGCACGAGAGACGAACGGCAGGTAGGTCAGCGAGAAGCCCTCAGCCGCACGGAATTCCTCACGCACAGCACGACGAACCGTGTCGACGTTCGCAAAGTCGACCTCCACCACGCTGAACGCATGCGGTGACGTGGCCTTGCTGGCCACCATGTGTTCTCCCGTCAGGCGCCTGATCTTCGAGAGGGGGATCACGGTGTCGCGGTCGGTCGCGGCTGCCACCGATGAGGCCGGAGCAGGGCCGGTGGATGCAACGGGAGCAGGGGCGGGGGCCGGAGCAGGTGCAGCAGCGGGTGCCTCGGGGGGCGCACCGCCTGTTGCAATCTGATCGATCCGGTCGAGGACATCATCACGGGTGATTCGACCGCCGGGACCTGTCCCTGAAATCTCGTCTGGATTCAGCCCATGGTCATTGATGAGGCGACGCACCACCGGGGACAGGAGACGAGCATCATCGCTCGATGCTGCGACCTCCGCCGGTGCTGGTGCCGGAGCAGGCGCTGGGGCCGGAGCAGGCGCTGGGGCCGGAGCAGGCGATGGAGCAGGCGCTGGGTCCGGAGCAGGATCAGGGGCCGGAGCAGGCGCAGGTGCTGGGGCCGGTGCAGGCGCCGGAGCGGGTGCAGAGTCTGCGGCACCCACCACGGCCACCACCGCACCGACCTCCACCGTGTCGCCCTCAGCGACACGGATCTCGGTCACGACGCCCGCAACGGGCGACGGCACTTCGGTGTCGACCTTGTCGGTCGACACTTCGAAGAGCGGTTCATCCGCGGCAACGGTGTCACCAACGCTCTTGAACCATTGTGTGATGGTGCCCTCGGTCACGGTTTCACCAAGCTGGGGAAGAGTCACATCTGCCATCGTCATCGATCCTGTCGTCGTAAGAGTTGTGCGTGCCCTTGCCGATCAGCCGTTGAAGCTTCGGCCAGTCATGGACATCACGGTTTCACCAAACAGCTCGCTCAAGCTGGGGTGCGGCTGGATGAATTCGGCGATCTCATCGACCGTGGCTTCCCAGTTCACCGCAAGGTACCCACCGCTCAACTGCTCGGTCACCCAGGGACCCACCATGTGCACGCCGATCACTTGACCGGCGCGTCCATCGGGCCCACGTCGAGCGATGATCTTCACCATCCCGTCGGTCTCTCCCAGGATCTGCGCGCGGGAGTTGAACTTGAACGGATGCTTGCCAACCACAACATCAATTCCGGCTTCTGCCGCGGCCTCTTCACCGGGGCCAGCCCAGGCAACCTCCGGATGGCAATAGATCGCCCACGGCACTCGGGTGTAGTCAACCGGTGACGGACATTCGCCGAGAAGTTCCTTCACGACCATCACCGCTTCGGCGTAGGCGACGTGTGCGAGTTGCGGCGTGTTGATGAGGTCGCCAACGGCATACACGCCATCCTCGGTCGTCCGGCACAATTCATCGACCACAACAAATCCACGTTCATCGACCGCAACTGTTGTTGCCTCAAGGCCCAACTCGTCAGCGAACGGTCGACGGCCGACGGAAACGACAACGGCGTCGACCTCGATGTTCTCGCCATCTCCCAGGTGAACGGTGGTACCAGACCCGGTCGGTGTGTGACCGGTCACGCTCACTCCGGTGCGGATATCGATGCCCTTGTTCGAGAAGCTCCGCACCACAATGCGCGCGACGTCGGCATCAAGGCCCGGAAGGATCTTCGGCAAACCCTCCAACAAGGTCACCGATGATCCGAGATCAGCGAAGGTCGATGCAAATTCGCATCCGATCGCACCTCCTCCGATGACAGCGATACGCGATGGCACATAGTCAAGATCGAGCACCTCGTCGCTGGTCATGATCGGACCACCACGATCAAAGCCGGGGATAGTCCGCGGGACCGATCCAGCCGCCAACAAGACCGCCGCTCCGGACACATCGCTGGTGGCACCGTCGGGGTGTACGACGTGGACGCGCTTACCCGGGCGCAGCGACCCGGTGCCGTTCAGCACCTCCACCTTGCGGCCCTTACACATCGCACCGATACCACCGACGAGACCAGCCACGATCTTTTGCTTCCTGGCCTGAGTGACCGCAAAGTTCACCGATGGCGATCCCGCGTCGATACCAAAATCAGCGGCATGCTCCACATGCCGATGGACCGCGGCGGTCTCAAGAAACGCTTTGGCTGGGATACAGCCGCGATTCAGACATGTTCCTCCCAGCGCGTCCTTCTCTACCAGCGCTACTGAGAGACCAGCAGATGCCGCGTAGAGGGCGGCGGAGTACCCGCCAGGCCCACCACCGATGACGACGAGATCGAACGTGTCAGACATGCCCTCCACGGTACCGCCGTTCAGCCCGTGGGAAGTACCCAGCGCATGCGACTCTCGCCACGTTCGGCAACGAGAACGAGTGCCGCGTCATCACCGTCGACCTCCGCCACAAACGTGATCGTGCATGTTCGTGCCGCGATGGTGACCGGATCACAATCTCCTCCGCCCGGCGCATAGGACGTTCCCGATGCGATCAGGCCGAAACTGCGTGAACCATCGGGGTCGTCCACGCCCCCCAGCTGAAGTTCGACCGCAACAGATGATGCAGTGGTCTCGGCACTGACCACGGTGACGGCCATATCTCCCACCGAGACGACAGAACCAATCGGCGCTGGCGTCGACGGATCCTCTGACCCTGAGAGTTGCAACAGCAGCGCGGCACCGGCGATGAGAATGGCGAATCCGCACCCCAGAGACAGCAACAAGAGAGTTCGGGTCTGCATGCAGCCTCGAGGCTAGGGCCTCGGTAACGTGCCCGCATGCGCGTGGCCTTGCTCCCCCGTCTGGCAGCCATCTGCGCTGTAGTGGCCGCCGCAGCCGGTTGCGCCGACGATCAAGCGCCGACGTCAGCCCCGCCTCCCGCCGCTGTCACAACGGGGGCGCCCACGCCAGCACCGACAACGAACACCGGCGGCGAGAATACTCCCGCCTCCGCGACCCCAACCGCCGACACTGCGACGACCGGCACTACCGGCGCCGTCCTTGCTGCGTCGTACGACTGGGAGGCACCACTGATCGGTGGCGGCAGTATCTCCCTGCGGAACCTGGGCGACCGCGATGTCCTGCTGTGGTTCTGGGCGCCCTATTGAACGACCTGCATGCGCGAAGCCCCCTCGGTCGAGGAGGCACACCGGCTGTATGGCAGCGACCTCACCATCCTCGGTGTGGCGTGGTCCGGCGATGACCGCACCTACGCCGACTTCATTGATGAGGGCGGCCTGACATTCCCTCAGATCGATGACACCATCGGCGCGGTGTACGACCGGTTCGGCATCCCGTATCAACCGGCCGCGGTCCTGTTGCAACCCGACGGAACCGTCACGACCATTAGGCAGGCGATCGATATCGCCACCATCTCCGAGCTGGTCACGACATAAGCGATTCACACCCGTAGGTTGTGGTCATGCGAGTAGCGATTACCGGAGCCAGCGGCCTCATCGGAGCGGCCCTCAGTAGCCATCTTGGCAACCTTGGGCACGATGTATGCCCGGTGGTGCGGCGCGCACCGGGTGATAACGAGATCGGTTGGAGCCCAACCGCCGATTCCCTGGAGCCCGGCGCCCTTGAGGGAATTGACGCAGTCGTTCACCTTGCCGGGGCTGGCATTGGCGATCGTCGTTGGACCCCGGCCTACAAAAAGACCATCCGAGCATCTCGAGTCGGCCCAACACAGCACCTCGCCGAAACCATCGCCGGGTCCACGAATGGGCCACGCATCTTCCTCAGCGGATCTGCTATCGGTGTGTACGGATCAGGGACCGAACCAGTGGACGAGTCGCACCCTGCAGGATCTGGTTTCTTGGCCGATGTGTGCGTGGAGTGGGAACAGGCGGCAACTCCCGCCGTCGATGCAGGTTGTCGTGTCGCGTTCCTGCGCACCGGCATCGTGTTGAGCACCGCGGGCGGAGCCTTACGCAAACAACTCCCCCTGTTCCGCTTCGGTCTCGGCGGACGTATGGGCGACGGCCGTCAATGGCAGAGCTGGATCAGTATCGACGACGAGGTCGGAGCGATCACCCATCTGCTCAACGGTGACATCTCCGGGCCGGTGAACCTCACGGCCCCGCAGCCCGTCACGAACGCCGAATTCACCACCGAGCTTGGTCGGGCGGTTCGACGACCGACGATCCTCCCAATTCCGAAGTTCGGCCCACGTGCGCTCCTCGGTGCGGAACTCGCCGAGAACCTGCTGTTCTCCGGTCAACACGTGTTGCCCACCGTGCTTCATGACTCCGGGTACGACTTCCACCACCCGACACTGCGTGACGCGCTGTCCCATCTGCTCGGCCGTGGGTGACTCCGACGTTCACCCCCGGATAACTGCGCACGTCATCGTGGTCGGGGCCGGACTCGCCGGCCTTAGCTGTGCCCGCCACCTGGTCTCTGCCGGAGCTGATGTCACGATCGTTGAAGCATCCGACGGCGTCGGTGGGCGTGTTCGCACCGACACCGTGGATGGATTCCGCCTTGATCGTGGATTTCAAGTGCTGCTTCGGGCCTACCCAGAACTACACCGCCAGCTCGATGTAGACGCGCTCAATCTCTGCGCATTCGATCCCGGTGCGCTGATCCGCCACGACACCGGATTCTCTCGGGTCGCTGACCCGTTCCGCGCCCCGCGTGCCCTTCCAGCCACCCTGTGGGCCGCTCTGCGCAGACGGGGTGTGACCCCAGCCGATCTGTTACGACTCGGTCTGCTCCGTCGCGATCTTCGGAGCATCCACCCCGCGAGACTGCTCGCACGGCCCGACACCGCCACGATCGATCGCCTCTCCGCTCGCGGATTCTCCACCACGGCGATTGAGGCTTTCTTCGGCCCGCTGGTCGGCGGCATTCAACTCGATCCGATGCTCACGACGTCGTCGCGCATGTTCGATGTCATCCTCCGCATGCTCCTCGACGACAGTGCCGGTGTTCCGGCGACTGGGATGAGCGCGATATCAGACGCCCTTGCAGCACCGATCATGGACAAGGTCCGGCTCGACGAACTCGTCGTCGGCGTCAGTCCACACAAGGTGTCGACCCGCGACAGCGAATACCGCGGCGACGCCATCGTGATCGCGACGGATGGGCCCGCTGCGGTTCGGTTGATCGGTGTCGATGACCCTGGCTCGCGTCCGGCCGCTGCGGTGCACTTTGCCGCGCCACGAGCACCGAGCTCCACCCGCAGCATCATGCTGGACCATCGAGGGCCGGCTCGCAATGTGGCCATCATGTCGAATGTCGCTCCGAGCTATGCACCGGCCGGACACGCGCTCGTGACCGCCGCCATACCCGGTGTGGCCGACACCGCTCGTATCGACGCCGAGGTGCAGTCCCAGCTCGCTCGCTGGTGGGGGCCCGAGGTAATGACGTGGGATGTACTGCGCGTCGACGTTATTCCACACGGTCAGCCGATACAGGCCCCGAGGTTCTCACCCAAGAAGCCTGTCCGCGTGAATGACGGTGTGTTCGTCTGCGGCGACCATCGTGATACAGGTTCGATTCAAGGAGCCATGTACTCAGGTCGCCGATGCGCCGAGGCGGTCATCGATGACCTCACCGGTTTGCATGCCGCGGGTACGCTCACCAACGGTGATACCTGACCAACTTCCGCTCGGCTTTCACGCCACAGTCGCCAATATCGGTGTGAAGGACACCACCGATGACTTCGTCGTCATCACCATGGATGGACCGGCGATGGCCGCGACGGGCATGTTTACCCAGTCACGCTTTGCTGGCCCATCCGTTGTCCTCTCTCGGCAGCATCTGGCAACCGGAACGCCTCGGGCCATGGTCGTGGTCTCCAAGAATGCCAACGTGGCCAACGGACCTGAAGGAATCAGCGATGCCGACCGTCTCGTGGCCACGGTGGCTGATCGATGGGGGTATGCACCGAGCGACATTCTGCTTGCCTCAACCGGCGTGATCGGTCGGCGCTACCCCATCGACACCATGATCCGCGCTGTCGCACAACTCGATCCAGGGGCGACATCTCACGGTCTGCGCGCCGCCGCACGGGGCATCATGACAACCGACACGGTGGAGAAAGTTGCCGTGGCGACCATCGGAGAGGGTCCAGCCGTTGTCTGCGGTATCGCCAAAGGGGTCGGGATGATCGAGCCCGATATGGCAACGATGATCGCCGTGGTGATGACCGATGCGGCGCTACCGGTCGGTGATCTGCGCGCCATTCACCGTCGAGTAACGAACACGACCTTCAACTGTGTGAGCGTCGACACCGATACCTCCACGAGTGACACCGCAGTCCTTCTTGCCAGCGGGCATCACCCGGTCGACCCCGCAGACATGGAACGGGCGCTCGCCGATGTGCAAGGCGCTCTCACGCGCGCAATCGCTGCCGACGGTGAGGGAGCTGAAACGCTGATCGAAGTCCACGTCGATGGCGCTCGCGATGACGACCAAGCGAAGCGGGTGGCGAAATCCATCGTCAACTCTCCACTTGTCAAGACCGCTATTCACGGCGCTGACCCCAACTGGGGGCGTGTGGCGATGGCCATCGGCAAATGCAACGACCACGACATCGTTGCCGATGCATGTGTGATCTCGTTCGGAGGCGTGCAGGTCTACCCTCGCAAAGTTGACGATGCTGGCCTGGCCGAACTCGAGAACTATCTGCGTGGTCCAGAAGTGACGATCGAGGTGGACCTCCACATCGACCGAGGTACCGCCACGGTGTGGGGCTGTGACCTCACCGACGGTTACATCAGGATCAACGCCGATTACACCACCTGATGTGCCGTCAGCGGCGCTAGGTCACTTCGGCTGCATGCGAATTCCGCCGTCGACGCGGATGGTCTCGGCGTTCATGTAGCTGTTCGTGACGCACTCCACCACCATGGAGGCAAGTTCATCGGGGAAACCGAGACGCTGCGGGAACAGCACGCCTTTTTGCAGGTTGGCCTTGAACTGCTCACTGGCTTCGCCCTCTCCATATATAGGAGTATCGATCAAGCCCGGAGCAACGGTATTCACGCGCACACCTACGGCGGCGAGGTCGCGAGCAATCGGCAGGGTCATCCCGACAACGCCGCCTTTGGATGCTGAATACGAGGCCTGCCCAATCTGGCCGTCAAACGCTGCGACCGACGCCAGGTTCACGATCGCGCCACGCTCCCCGAACTCATCGGGCTCCGTACGGCTCATTGCGGTGGCGGCCAACCGGATGCAATCGAAGGTGCCGATGAGGTTGATTGCGACCACCTTTTTGAAGGCGTCAAGATTCGCCGCCGAGTCGAATGACCCGTCTTTGCCGACGGTGCGCTGCGCCCAGCCGATACCCGCGGAATTCACGAGCACACGCAGGGGCCCCATCGACGTTGCCATTTCGATGGCGTTGATGATGTCGTCGGTCGAGGTGACGTCAACCTTGCAAAATGCTCCACCGATTTCATTGGCGACCGCTGTTCCCGCATCTTCTTGCAGGTCGGCCACCACCACCTTGGCCCCGCGAGCTGCAAGTTGACGTGCGGCAGCTGCCCCGATGCCGGATGCTCCACCTGTGATGATTGCGCTGACTCCGTTGATATCCATTCCCGAAGACTACGCCGACGGTCGGCTGACGACCCACTTCGCCGATATTGCGCCCCATTCAAAGAGCGGCGCTAGTCCACCGCGATGAACGCAGCGACGTCAACGAGAAGGTGGGCCGTCCCGTACACGTACAAGCAGACGGAACCCGTCGCCGACACCGGCGCCAACACCCCGTTGGCGATGACATCATCAGTGACAAAGTTCAAATTCGATGCATCGGGTCGTTTCCCACACGGATACACCGTCAAGAAGCCACCTACCCCGCTCGTCTCGGTGTCGACGGCGGTGGCGTTCAACCACACCGCGACCACTCGGCCAGAAATGTCCCTGTCGACGAGGTCGACAATTGGAACCTCGAGCGGCCCGCCCGTTCCGTCGGTAACACCAACCTTGGTCGAGCCCCGTGTATCGCTGACCCGTTGTGCGCTCATCACCGTGATCGACGATTCTGCAGGCACGTAACCGGCCACGTCGATGATCACGTGGGCGGCCCCGTTGACGTCGACGCACACGTCGCCATCCGGCCCGACCGGGATGAGCACCGCGTTGGGCACCGTTTGACGATCTGCTGTGAAGTTCACGTGGCTGACATCTGGCACATCGCCGCAGTCACCAGCAACAGCGAATCCAGGACCATCACCCAATTCGGTAGCCGTCAGAGTGAGGTTGGCAACGACAGCGGCAACCCCGGTCGCAGGGACACCGCCGCGCCCGACTACCGATACGTCAACGCGGCCATTGACGGCGGGTGGCAGAACACCATCGGGACTGCGTCGCGTATCGAGCATGCGAAACGGGGTCACGGGCACCAAGCGCGACTCTTCAGGGAGGTACCCAGAGACATCGGCCAGAAGATGGCCCTGCCCATAGATGAACAAGCACACGGTGCCGCGCTCAGACAGGGGGACGAGCACGGAATTCGCAACCGTATCCCCCGACACGAAATTCAAATTGCTCGCCTCTGGCATCTC
Source organism: Ilumatobacteraceae bacterium (assembly GCA_017859395.1). Taxonomy (GTDB): domain Bacteria; phylum Actinomycetota; class Acidimicrobiia; order Acidimicrobiales; family Ilumatobacteraceae; genus Casp-actino5. The sequence continues at coordinate 13,635 of JAFMNE010000031.1, forward strand.
GCCACAGGGGTACGCGGTCACAAACCCACCGGATTCGTCGGTTATCGCCTCGGCGACCGTCACGTTGAGCGACACCGCAGCAACGCCCGTTCCCGGCAGCCCAGCCTCCCCAGCCACAGCGAACTCAACGGTGTCGAAGTCCACTGGTCCAACCTCGCCCGAACCCAGACCCTTGCGGGTGTCCAGCAGGCGATGGGGCTGCACCGGAATGAAGTCCAACTGCTCGCTTCGCCCAACCCAGCTTCCGTCGGCCACCGCGAGAACCTGATCGCGGAGCCACAACGCGAACTCCGCCTGGCCGCTCGTCGTCAGGTGGATGTCGTCGGAGAACCAGCGGTCCGACGACGCCGATGACGAATCGGCATCCCAATCGAGAACGATCAGTTGCGGCCACCGTCCACGCGCCTCACGCAGCACCTCGTTGTGGCCGCCATAGCGGTTCTCTCCATTCACCGTGTCGCGTTCTGACATGCCGACCCAGGCCACGGTCTCCACGCCACGCTCCACAAGCTCTGCCATCACCTCATCGATACCTTCGGCAAACTGATTGAGCGGATCGTTGTATCCCAGTTCGACGACAACAAGTGCCGTGCCGTCGGCGATGCCCGCCGCTGCATCGACACCCGATGACACCGACCCGCCAGTTGTCCTCCGGTTGACAACGGCGTCATAGGACACCCCGGAGAACACGCCGTCGAGAAGGGTGCGCAATTCCGGACCGTATTGAGGATCCATCACGCTCGCGCCAACCGAGTCAACAATAAACGCCGCAGCCATCTCGGTGATCACTCCGCGGACGATCGGGGTCACGGTGTAACCCGGTGAGGGCAAGCCAAAGGGTCGGCGGAAATCCCACGTGCTGTCGTACGTGCTGGTGGAGTCACTGCCACTGAGGCGAACCCGATTCGCCCAGATCCCTTCATAGTCTGAATCGGGGTCGACTACCGTGGTCACCCGATCAGGATCGGCATCGGGGTACGCGTCGAGTAACTGCGCCACCGAGATCACGCGAGTCCACCGATGATTTGGGTTTAGTGCCACTGAGTCGCCCGTATCGACAACGCTCGGGAAATACCCGCCAGCGGTCTGCGGCCCGTTCGATGCCGAGAATTCGGTTGATGCGATATCTCCCACCGGTTGGTTGCGGAGATTTCCCTCCGCCCACACCCGCACCACACCGGCGGTATCGGCAATGGCCTGATCGGTTTGGGTTCGCTCCACCGCCGACGGTGTCGTATCGGTGGCACTCGATCGCGTGGCCGCGCCCCCATACACCTGACACGCCGACGTATCACAGGTACCGGCGTATGGATACCTGTCTTGTCGCACCCCATAGGAGCGAGCAGCAACCGCCTGCGCGCGAAGTGCATTCATTCCGGCGCCATCACCTCGATCACCCCACGAGGCCGACACCTCCTTGGGCACCACACCGCGTAAGTAATGGCGAAGAGGTACCGCATTCACCACACGCACCCCGTATTCGGTCGTGATGACCTCGATCGATCCGCGATAGTGACGTACCGAGCCGGAGTCCGAGCACAGGCCAAGCACATCGCCAGCGGCGGCATCAACAGCAACCGTGGTCGACAATATGATTGGGCCGTCGACCCCCTCGGCGGCGACCGTCCAACCGACATCGTCGGCGGCGCCGGCAATCAGCGAACGCGCAGAAGTTGCCTCGTCCTCCTGCCACACACCGTCCGCGTCCAAACCTTGCGCGGTCTGGAACGCTCGCACCGCCGACTGGGTTTGCGGACCGAACAACCCATCGATCTCCCACTTGCGTTCATCGACCACAAAACCAAAGGCCTGCAAGAAGGTCTGCATCTGCGCGACCGCAACCCGTTGATCACTATCGATTTCCAATGGGCCATCAGGAACGACCAGGCTCGCGGCACCGGGACATGCGGGCGCATCGCCAACGAGCACATCGAAGCGTCCGTCATCGCGGGCGCGCACCCGCACCGCCGACGTATCTGTTCCCTCGGCCGATGGTGACGACCACCGGCCCGCACCGCCGAATGAGACCACGCCAATCTCAACTGCGTCATCAGAACCCGTCAGCCGCACCCGCATCTCGGTATCTGCATCGACTGTGCCGGCAACCGTGCCGCCGTAGTAATGGTCGAGAATCTGCTCCCAGTCCCAAGCGTGTTCAACCGCCCATCCGTAGGCACCCCATTGGCTCAACCCTCGACCGTGGCCATTACCTGTGCCTTCGATCATGAAGCCAATCACGTCATCGACGTCAGGCTTATCGGCCTGCACCCGGGCAGCACCGATGCCCAACGGCGCAGCAACAACAAGTGCGATCGCGCACCCGAGGACCCGACGGCTGATCGACATGACGCCTTGACGCTAGTCAAGTGCTCTGGCCAGGTGGCGTCACCAGAGGCTAATTCAACGCTGTGGTATCCCGGCGACCGCAAGGGCATCGACAAGATCGTTCATCGGGTCACCGCTATGGCCCTTCACCCAGCGGAACTGCACATCAGAGCCATCCACCAGATCGATGAGCGGTTCCCACAGGTCGACGTTGGCAACCGGTTTGCGTTGAGAGTTCTTCCATCCGTTGCGACGCCAGTTACGCCACCACCCGTCGCGGAAACAGTTGACGACATACGTGCTGTCCGACACCACCTCGACCCCGGAGGTGCCGACCTCGCGCAGTGCCTCCAGCACGGCGGTGAGTTCCATCCGCTGATTTGTGGTCGACGCCTCTCCCCCGGATCCGCGGCGCGTGCCATCGGGCGCGACCGCCCAGGCCCAGCCCCCAGGTCCGGGGTTCCCAGAACACGCCCCGTCGGTGAACACCACAATCGTCACACGTTGATCTTCTCAGCCTCCTACCCATGAGCGGTGGATACGACGAAGTTCACACCGGCACTCAACGCATCGCGAGCACAACGCGCCGTGGGCTGCGAGAATGGGTGCATGATTTTCGACGGCTACGTGCATCAGTTGCCCGATACCGACCCCGGAGAGACCGGCGAATGGCTCGATTCGCTCGATGCGGTGGTCGACACGCACGGCAAGACTCGCGCTCGATTCTTACTGAGCCGCCTTCTCGAGCGAGCCAACGAGCGTCAGGTCAGCTTTCCGGCGACGGTGTCGACGCCCTATGTAAACACCATCCCCCGAGAAGCAGAGCCGTGGTTCCCCGGCGATGACCACATCGAGCGGCGAATTCGCGCTTTCATCCGCTGGAACGCCGCGATGATGGTCGTGAAAGCGAATAAGCATGCCGACGGCATCGGCGGCCATCTCTCCACCTTTGCCTCATCGGCGGCGCTCTATGAGATCGGCTTTAACCATTTCTTTCGCGGCAAGGACGCGCAGGGCTACGGCGACCACGTGTATTTCCAGGGCCATGCTGCGCCTGGTGTCTACGCACGCGCTTTTCTCGAAGGTCGCCTCGACGAGGACGACCTGAACCATTTCCGGTTCGAGATTGGTCGCGCTGGCCGCGGATTGTCGAGCTACCCGCATCCGCGGCTGATGCCGAACTTCTGGGAGTACCCGACGGTGTCGATGGGCCTCGGCCCCATCACCGCGTTGTATCAGGCTCGCTTCAACCGCTACCTCATGAACCGAGAGCTCGACGACACGTCCTCGAGCCGTGTGTGGGCCTTCCTCGGTGATGGTGAATGTGATGAACCCGAGACGCTCGGTGCCATTTCGCTCGCCTCCCGTGAGCATCTCGACAACCTCGTCTTCGTCGTCAACTGCAATCTGCAGCGCCTCGATGGCCCGGTGCGCGGAAACGGCAAGGTGATTCAAGAGCTCGAAGCGGTGTTCCGCGGAGCTGGCTGGAATGTCATCAAGGTGATCTGGGGTTCGCGCTGGGACGAACTCTTGGCCCAAGACAAAGACGGCGTCCTGCTCAATCAGATGAACACCACCGTCGACGGTGAATTCCAGAGGTACGCCGTTGAAGAGGGGTCGTACATCCGCGAGAACTTCTTCGGACCCGACCCGCGGCTACGCCAGATGGTCGCCCACCTCAGTGACGATGACCTACGGAACCTTCCTCGCGGTGGGCACGACTATCACAAACTGCATGCGGCGTATAAGGCCGCCGTGGAGAATCTTGGTAGTGGACGTCCGACCGTGATCCTTGCCAAGACCATCAAGGGCTGGACTCTCGGCCCCGGGTTTGAGGGCCGTAACGCCACTCACTCGATCAAGAAGATGACCCGCGACCAGTTGCTGGAGTTGCGCGACCGGCTGCATCTCCATGATGAGATTCCCGAATCCGCCGTGACTGATAATGATCCGCCATATTTCAGGCCGTCACCTGACTCGGTCGAATACCAGTACATGATGGAGCGACGGCGGGTGCTGGGTGGCTCGCTTCCAGAGCGCCGCACCACGGTGCGTCGTCCGATCGAGTTGCCGTCACCAGCGGTATTCACCGAGTTGCATGCCGGCTCGGGGGAGATGGAGGTGAGCACCACGATGGGCTTCACCCGCTTGCTACGGAGCCTGTGCCGTGATGCCGCCGTCGGCCGGCGAATCGTTCCGATCATCCCTGACGAGGCCCGAACGTTCGGAATGGATTCACTGTTTCGCGAACTGGAGATCTACGCCGCGCAGGGGCAGTTGTACGAACCGGTGGACCACGACCTGTTGCTGTCGTACACCGAGGACACCGACGGTCAGATTCTCGAAGAAGGCATCACCGAGTCGGGGTCGATGTCGAGTTTCATCGCGGCGGGCACGAGCTATGCATCGCGTGGCGTGCCGATGATTCCGTTCTACACCTTCTATTCAATGTTCGGCTTCCAGCGCACCGGCGACCTCATCTGGCAGGCTGCCGATAGCCGCAGCCGCGGATTCCTCATGGGTGCCACGGCGGGTCGCACGGCGCTGTTGGGCGAAGGTCTGCAGCACCAAGACGGCCACTCGCTGGTACTGGCGTCCACGATCCCATCGGTGCAGGCCTACGACCCTGCATTTGCATGGGAAGTAGCGACGATTATCGAGGCAGGAATCGACCGCATGTACGGCCCCTCAACACCAGATGCGGACCGCGACGTCATCTACTACCTCACCTTGTACAACGAGAACTACGCGATGCCCGCACTTCCCGACGACGTGGAGGCTGCGGCCGCGATGCGGCGTGGCGCGGTTGAGGGCATGTACCGCTTCGCTGACGCACCGGCGGGGCACGCGCACCGGGCCACGATCCTGTTCTCGGGTGTGGCCCATACGGCAGCACGGTCGGCGGCCGCGGAGTTGGCAGCCCACTACGACGTCGGCGCCGAACTGTGGTCAGTGACCAGTTACAAGAGTCTCCGCGAGCAAGCCCAATCGGTGGCGCGGGCGAATCGATTGCACCCGTCGCGTCCCGCCCAGGTGCCGTTGATCACCGCCAACCTTGCCACCACCGAGGGACCGATCACCGCGGTCACCGACTTCATGTGCTCGGTGCCCGATCAGATCTGCCGGTACGTCGGTGCCGACCGGCCATTCCATGTGCTCGGCACCGACGGCATGGGGCGCAGTGACACGCGCGAGGCCCTTCGCCGTCACTTTGAGGTGGACTGTGGTCACGTGGTTGTGGCCACCCTCACCGGTCTGGTCGACCTCGGCGAGATCACACCCGATGTCGTGCAGGACGCGATCGATCGCTATGGCATCGATCCGGAGGCCAGCGACCCGTTCATGCTCTGAGCGGTTCACTCATCTCGAACGCGTTCCAACCATCCGAGTAGCACCGCCACGGCTCGAGGGTCGTGACGCAGACGGTGGCCAGCGCCACGCAACACCGACATTTCCGCGGACCCGTGAGCGGTAGCGATACGCCGAGCATCGCTGACTGGCACACTCTCGTCGTCATCGCCGTGCAACACGATCATGGGGCGAGGGGCGAACCTCTGCGCTGCCACTTCAGGTCGAAACCGGCGGAATGCACGCGCCCACTCATCGACCGACGTCGGGAAACCGGGGGTGCGGATTGCGCCGATCTGACGAGCGTGTTCAAGAAAGCGCCGCGGATGGTCGGCCCAGTCGTCAAAGTCGGCACGTGGCGACAACAAGGCTGCGGCTCGCACGTGCGGATCGTCGGCGGCCGCACAGATCGCCAGTGACCCACCCGTGTTCGTCCCCACGACGATGACCCTCTTGGTGTTGGCTACACGACGGATATGGGCCATGGCCGCACGCAAATCGTCCATCCAGCCCTGCAGCGAGAAATCGCCACTGGAGTTGCCACACCCCCGAAACGTGAACGTGAGTGCTGGGTACCCGATGTCGTTCGCGATGCGATCGATCAGTTCGGGAAATGTTCCCGCTGAGCGCCGCGCATCGAGAGGACCGATCGGAAATCCGTGACAGAGGACAACTCCGGGTGCGTCTGCCTCGACACCGGGAGGGAGCGCAATGTGGGCAGCGAGCGCTTCAGAGCCACTGGCGATTCGGTCGTCCACCGGCGTAACTCAGGCGCGAGGAGTGCGATGGCGCGCCCGCTGACCGGGGCGTGCCAGGCGGTATCCCCGATTGCGCGCTTCGGCGAGGGTGTCGGGGCCGAAGCAGAGGCCAACCTCTTGGTCGACGATCTCAGCAATGATCTCCTCGTCGTCACAATCATCGAGGTCGTACACCAACTGAGTGCGTTTGTCCCCGAGAAAGCGGGTGTGTTCGAAGCGGACGGGGCGTTCCATACCGCAGAACCTACTCCGCTGGGCCCGACGTGTCGGGGTCGTTCACGGTGTCGATCAGATCATCGCCAGCGGCAAGGGGTCCGACAGCACCGATGACATCGAAATATTCGTGATGGCAACGCAACACGGACACGATGTCCACATCGTCAAGAACCTCAACCCCCACCTCGTCGGCGGCCGCGAAGAGATGCGCTAAGAGTGCGTCCTCGTCAGCGACGAGCGGAGTGTCGATCGACTGCACGAGATCGACCACGCGGTCGGGCTGCAGACCATTCATGTGTAGCCACCCCATATGCGCGACGAGCAGAGCTTCGACCTCGACCGGGGTCAGCCGAGCCTGTGATTCGGCTGGCAGCCGGTCACAGACGAAATCCGTTGCTTCGTCGAGGCGGTACACCGCACGCGGGGCGATGGCATCAAGACGATGTGCTTCGCGTCCGATCGAACCGGCGGCGATCGCGAAGACTGCGACCGCCGCCAGAACGATGAACAGAATGGTCATCGGATCGTGAGATCAGATTCCGATGCGCTGAGCGAGGAGCTCGCGGTGGTACGTCGGGTCGCCGAACAGCAGCTCGGACGACTTCGCACGCTTGAAGTACAGGTGGGCGGGGTGCTCCCAGGTGAAGCCGATACCACCGTGGATCTGAATGTTCTCTGCGGTCGCGTGGAAGTACGCCTCCGAGCAGTAGGCCTTCGCCAACGACGCCACCGAGGGCAGCTCGTCATTCATCTCTGCGGCGCACCACAAGCCGTAGTAGGCGGCCGACTTGGCGCTCTCGACCTCGAGGAGCATGTCGGCGCACTTGTGCTTGATGGCCTGGAACGAACCGATCGGCCGCCCGAACTGCACGCGGTCCTTGGCGTACTGAACAGCCATTTCGAGCACGAACTGCGCGCCACCGACCTGTTCGGCCGCCAAACCGACGGCAGCGAGGTCGAGGACGGTCGACAGCGTGTCCCAGCCAGCACCGTCGGTTCCGAGCAGTGTTGCGGGGGTGTTGTCAAAGTCGAGGCGAGCCTGGCGACGGGTCTGGTCCATGGTCGACAGTGCCGTGCGGGTGAGCCCCGCGGCCCCGCCATCGACGGTGAACAGACTGACACCCGCCGATGTGCGTGCAGCAACGATGATCAGATCGGCGACGGCGCCGTCGATCACGAACGACTTGGTTCCGCTCAGCGTGAAACCGTCGCCCGAGGCCGAGGCGGCCATGGTGATGCCCGCTTCGTCCCACTTGCCCGACGGTTCGGTGTACGCAAGCGTGGCGATTGTCTGGCCCGCGGCGATACCGGGAAGGTGAGTGGCCTTGGCGGCCTCATCACCGCTGTGCAGCAAGGTGTTGGCCGCGAGCACCACCGACGAGAAGAACGGGGCGCACAGCAGGGCGCGGCCCATCTCTTCCAGAACGATGCCGAGTTCGACGTAGCCGAAGCCTGAACCGCCGTACTCCTCTGGGATGTGGAGCCCTTGCAGGCCCATCTGCTCGGCCATCTGCGTCCAGACATCGGCATCGAAGCCGGTCTCGGTCTCCATTTGCTCACGCACGGCTTCTTCGGAGGACTTGGCCTCCATGAAGGCGCGGATGGTCGATCGCAATTCGTCTTGTTCTTCGGTGAATGCAAAGTTCATGTCGACATCCTCGCCGCTTGGTCAGACGCTTCGCAAATCACGGTGTGTACACATATGTACACAACTAGGCATAACGGCCTACGATGCCAGTATGGAGTCGATCGGCGTTCGCGCTTTGCGCAATGACCTAGCCACCCACCTGCGACGTGTCGCAAATGGCCAGCAACTGCAGGTCACCGATCACGGACGCCCCGTCGCTGTCATCGGGCCATCCGACACTCCATCGAGCAGTTCGGTGGACAACGCCCTCGCTGCAGGGCGTCTCCGGCGTCCCGTCCTCACCGGTATCGCCGCGACGAGGAACCCCATCGACGTCGCCCCGGGCCTTCGCCTTGACCGCGTGGTCGATGATGTTCGCTGACAACCCGGGTGACGTTGTCGTCATCGATACCACCGCACTTCTCGCCTCGTGTCTGAACGATTCGCGCCGCGACATCGTGACCTCCGCGATGAGGGCCGCCGCGTACACCGTCATGAGCGAATCAGCGATGGCCGAGGCCCTATGTGCGGTGCCCCAGATCTGCGATGACCCGTATAGCGAATCCGACCTCATCAACGCTCTCCATCATGCCCACGATCGCTGCCATATCGCTTCCGTCGACACCGCACGGATCCACGCAGCAACAGGTATTGCGCGTCGAACCGGAGTGCGCGTGAGCGCGGCGATCCACCTCGACACCGCGATGAGCCTCGGCGAACGAGCTGCAATCGTCACCTTTGACCCGCGCCAGATCACCGCTGCCATCGATCTCGACATACACGTCATCTCTGCCTGATGACCCATGCGATCGGTGGCCGAACACCGACACTGATGACACAATCGGTGGTATGAGCATCATCGTGCCACCACCGAGCGAAACCCTGCACTGGTCCAACAGCGATGTGGAAGTGCACCGCGTCGTTGTCGGCTCATACGACAACAATGTTTTCATCGTGCGGTGCCGCGCAACCGGTGACGCGGTGCTCATCGATGCAGCAAACGAACACGAGATGCTCTTGCAGTTGGCGTCCTCGCTCGGCGTTCGCCGCGTACTCGAAACGCACGGGCATTGGGACCACATCGGCGCCGTCACCGAGATGCGCGAAGCCGGATACGAAGTCGCAGTGACGGCCGCGGATGCACCGATGCTCCACGAGGTGGGGTACGACGTCCTCATCGATGACGCCGAGGTCATCGAGTTCGGACAGCTGCGCCTTCACGCCATCCACAACCCGGGTCACACACCTGGTTCGATCTCATTTCATCTCGCAGGAACGCCGCTGCTGTTCACGGGCGACACGCTGTTCCCCGGCGGTCCAGGGGCGACGGCGTATGAAGGTGGCGACTTCAACACCATTATCGACTCGATCGATCGTCTCCTGTTTGCCTTTCCTGATGACACGATCGTGCTGCCCGGCCACGGCGCAGACACCACGATTGGCACGGAACGCCCACACCTCCCCGAATGGGTGTCGCGCGGTTGGTGAAGCAATAGCCCACCCGACAGCACGCCCGCGCCTGAGCGCCGGCGGGGCGGTTGCTAGCGTCACCACGATGACCCCGGCTCACGACGCCGACGATGCACCATCACCATCCCGATCGGGGACCGTGGTGTTGGGCGGCATGACACCCCCGCGGGAGACGCTGGGTGTCGTGGTTGACAGTGAGTTCATCCGGCCCGATGGTCGGCCCACGCCGAATTTGCGTGCTGAATTGCGACGTATTGCCAACGCCCGCAATGCCCTCACCATCGTCATGCTGTACGCACAGGTCATCGCCATCGTGTGGGCGGCGTCACGTCTCGGATGGTGGGCGTGGCCGCTAGCGGTCGTTCTGATGGGACGGACACACGCCCAGTTCGCCTCGCTGATGCACGAGGCCGCCCATCGGCTGCTGTTCTCCAACCGTCGCGTGAACGACGCTGTGGGTCGCTGGGTGTTGGGGTACCCCGCCTTCGTCCCAACGGACGCGTATCGCCGAGTTCATATGGCTCATCACCGCCGCGAGTTCGGCCCAGAGGAACCCGATATCGCCCTCTATCAGGGATACCCGATCGGGCACGCGAGCCTCCGTCGCAAACTATGGCGAGATCTTCGTGGCAGTACCGGCCTGCGGCTGTTAGGTGCCCAGCTGCGGGGGCTGGTCGCCGACGATCCGCGCTCGCGGCGCACCACTCGCCACATCATGATCGTGCAACTCGTCCTTGCAGCGGTGGCGTGGGCCGCGGGCGTGCCACTCGCCTACCCGGTGTTGTGGGTACTGCCATTTCTCACGCTGTGGCGGGTGATCAATCGACTGCGTTCCATTGCCGAACATGGCGGACTTGCCGCAGATGATGACCGCCGCATGACGACCC
>JAFMNE010000075.1 GCA_017859395.1 Ilumatobacteraceae bacterium
GGGTCGGCCTCAACGCAGTCATCGGTGCTCGGCTTGCTGGCGCCGCCACGATCGTTGCCGTCGATCCCGACCCCGACAAGCGCGCAGCCGCTCGGGCCTTCGGCGCGCATCACGATCTCGACCCCAGCGACCCTGACATTGACCAGGCACTCGCCGATCTGCTCGGGGGTGTGGGTGCCGACCATGTGATCATCGCCACCGGAGCCCCACCGGCGCACCACAGCGCCATGAGTCTGCTCGCCCCGTCGGGCACCCTCACCATTGTCGGGATGCCCGCCGATGGCGTCAGCCTGCAGGTGTCGCCCGGTGATCTCGCGGGTGCTGATCAACGCATCGCCGGGTCGAAGATGGGCGGAGCGGTGCCCGGACGCGACATTGTCGATCTTGCGGCCGCACATCTGCGAGGTGACTTCGACCTATCGGAGCTGGTGTCCCATCGCCACGAATTCGAGGACATCAATCTGGCGATCGACGATGTACGCCGCGGCACAACACGTCGCAGCGTGGTCACCATCGATCACACCAGCGTCTCGTCTGACACCACAGCGGGCACGCCATGATCGTCGACACCGTTGAGGCCTTCGCGGTGGAGAACCCTCCTCCCTCGTTCGGCGGGCGGTACTTCGTGATGGTCAAAGTGACCACCCGTGATGGGGTCACCGGATGGGGCGAGGCCTACGGCGCAACGCTGCGCGCTCACCAGATGACTGCGTTGATCGAGGACCTTGCCGACCAGTACCTCGTGGGACACGACGCCCGACGGGTGGAGGACCTTTTCCGGCGCGCGTATGGGCGGGGCTTCACGCAACGACCCGACGTCACCATGATGGCGGCTCTCAGCGCGCTCGAGATCGCCTGCTGGGACATCGTTGGTCGGCACCTGAACCAGAGCGTGCACGACCTGCTGGGTGGTCGCGTGCGCGACCGCGTGCGCGCCTACACCTATCTGTACCCACGCGATGGGGACACCGCCGATGTCTACGTCGATGCCGACACCGCAGCAGAACGAGCAGCCAACATGGTGGGCGCCGGATTCACCGCCGTGAAGTTCGACCCAGCTGGGCCGTACAGCGCACATGGCCCCTATCAACCGTCGCTGCGGCGACTTGATGTGAGCGAGGCCATGGTTGCAGCCGTCCGCGACGCCGTCGGCGACCGCGCCGACATCTTGTTCGGCACGCACGGCCAGTTCACCGCAGCCGGAGCACTGCGTCTCGCCCGACGACTCGAGGCATACGACCCACTGTGGTTCGAAGAACCCGTACCCCCCGACGACATCGCCGCCATGGCTGAGGTAGCTCGCGGCTGCCGGATCCCCATCGCCGCCGGCGAACGCCTCACCACGGTGCACGAGTTCGCGCGACTTCTCGAGGCACGCGCAGTATCGATCGTGCAATGCAACCTTGCCCGCGCCGGTGGCCTATTGCAGGGCAAAAAGATCGCGGCGATAGCTGAAGCATTCAGCGCTCAGATCGCACCGCACTGCTACAACGGCCCGGTTGGTGCTGCAGCCAATCTCGCGCTGGCAGCGTGCACTCCGAACCTCTTGGTGCTCGAGACCATTCTCGGTTTCGATCACGGTCTTCACCGCGATCTGTTGACCACTCCACTGCAGATGCATGAGGGGTTCGTCGTCGTACCCGACGGCCCCGGACTCGGGGTGGACGTCAACGAAAATGTGGTGCGCGCTCACCCGTACACGGGCCCGGACCTGCACCTGTCAATGGCTGATGCGCCCATTGAGGATGTCGACCCTCTCCACCCATGACATCTACGGGTGGATAGCCTGAGTTCATGTTCGCCTTAATTCTCGATTCCGCCGGCTATCGCATCATGGGCCTGTTGCACATCATCGCTGCCGTGGCCGCCTTTGGGCCGGTGCTGATGTATCCGGGATTGAAGAAAGCCGGCGAGACCGCGACGCTGGCCCGGCTTCACATGCGCGTCACCTTCCCCGCGCTCTTTGTGCTGTGGGTGTTGGGAATGGGTCTCGCTGGCATGTCAGAAGACGCCTACAAGGTGTCGCAAACCTGGATGGCGCTGTCGATCGTGATGTGGGCCATCTTGGTGGTGGCCAGCTGGTTGCTGATCCGGCCCGCGATCACCGACGACTCACCCTCGGCGGTGTCGAAGATGGCGGCCGGTAGCGGTATCACCCACCTGGGTCTCGTCATCGGCTTGGTGCTGATGATCTGGAAGCCCGGTCTCTGAGCACGGGACCGCGCCCCATCGCGCGGGCTACTGTTCGCCCATGCGCGTGCTCGTCATCGGCTCTGGCGGTGTCGGATCGGCATTTGTGTCGATCGCCGCGCGACGCGATGCCTTCAGCCATATCGCCGTTGCCGATATCGACCCCGAACGGTCAGCTCGTGCGGTGACCGAAGCCATCGACACCGGTGAACTCGATGCCGACCGGGCTGCGTGCCTGAGTGCGCATACCGTCGATGCCACCGACGAACGCGCCGTTTCCGCTCTCGCGCGAGACACCGGCGCCGACGTGGTGCTGAACGCCTGCGACCCGCGATTCAACCCACCGATCTTTCAAGGCGCCTTTGCTGCCGGATGCCACTACGTGGATATGGCCATGCATCTCTCAGAGCCACACCCCACCGAGCCCTATGCAAAGACCGGACGTCGCCTCGGTGACGCCCAGTTCGCTCAATCGCCGGTATGGCGCAATCGCGGACTGATGGCCCTGGTGGGCATGGGGGTCGAACCAGGTTTCTCCGACGTGGCGGCGCGCTATGCCGCCGACCATCTGTTTAGTCACATCGCTGAAATCGGGGTGCGTGATGGCGCCGACCTCGTGGTCGACGGCCACGACTTCGCCCCCACGTTCTCGATCTGGACGACGATCGAGGAATGTCTGAACCCACCGGTGATCTACGAGCGCGATCGAGGGTGGTTCACGACGGCACCATTCTCCGAGCCGGAGATCTTCACCTTCCCCGACGGCATCGGCCCCATCGAATGCGTCAACGTTGAACATGAAGAGGTGATCTTGATCCCGCGGTGGATCGAGGTCGACCGGGTCACCTTCAAGTACGGGTTGGGTCGAGAATTCATCCAAGTGTTGAAGACCCTCCAGAAACTCGATCTTGTCTCCACCGACCCGGTGGAGGTTCGCGGGGTGCGCGTGTCGCCCCGCGATGTCGTCGCCGCCGCTCTGCCTGACCCCGCCACCCTCGGGGAGAACATGCGCGGCCGCACCTGCGCGGGCACGTGGGTGCGTGGCACCGGCACCGACGGCAATCCGCGCGAGGTCTACGTGTATCACGTGGTCGACAACGACTGGTCAATGCGCGAATACCGGCATCAGGCGGTGGTGTGGCAAACGGCGGTGATGCCTGCCGTCGCCATTGAGTTGATGGCAACCGGCACCTGGCACCGGTCCGGCGTCGTCGGCCCCGAAGCCTTGCCGCCTGAACCGTTCCTCGAACTTCTGAACACCCACGGTGTCGCATGGGATTGGGCTGAGTACCTCGATCGTGCGCCACGCGACATGGAGCATGCCGATGGTTGATCACCCACAGCCACTCGGCGGCAACGAGATGCCGCGCTTCGCCGGGCCGGGCACGTTCATGCGTCTTCCAGGCACGACGCGACCCGAGAATCTCGACGTGGCGATCGTCGGCATTCCTTTCGATTTGGGGACATCGTTGCGACCCGGTGCCCGTTTTGGCCCGCGGGGAATTCGGTCCGAATCGGTGCTGATCCGGCCCTACAACATGGCAACTCGGGCGGCACCCTTCGACTCGCTGCGCATCGACGATGTGGGCGACATCGCCACGAATCCGTACGACAAGAACGACTCGATCGCTCGTATCGAGCAGCACTACCGCGAACTCCTGTCCCACGGGGTGACCCCGATAGGTCTCGGCGGCGACCACACCGTGGTCTTGCCGGTGCTGCGAGCTATCGCCGAGGTACACGGCCCGGTCGGCCTGGTGCACATCGATGCCCATACCGACATCAACGACACGATGTTCGGCGAAGCGATCGCCCATGGCACGCCGTTTCGACGTGCGGTCGACGAAGGACTGCTCGATGGTCCGCGAGTGGCCCAGATCGGAGTACGCGCAACGGGATACGCGGCCGACGACTTCGATTGGTCACGTCGTCAGGGCTTTCGCGTGGTGCAGGCCGAAGAGTGCTGGCACCGATCGCTCACCCCGCTGATGGTTGAGATCCGTGAGCAGTTGGGTGCCGGACCTGTGTACATCAGTATGGATATCGATGGCCTCGACCCCGCCTACGCACCGGGCACGGGCACACCAGAAATCGGCGGGCTCACCACACCGCAGGCGCTCGAGATCATCCGCGGATGCGCTGGCCTCGACATCGTTGGATGCGACCTCGTCGAGGTCGCCCCGGCCTACGACACCACCGGCACCACCGCGCTGACCGCCGCCAATCTCGTGTACGAGATGCTCTGTGTGTTGCCCGGCGTACATCGCCGCGACAAGTCGGTACTGACCGACGACACGTAACTACGAGCGCTGGCCAAGGTCGTGCACCGTGGTGTTGCACACCTCGCGGATCACGAAACTCGACCGCAGACGGGCCACGCCAGGAAGTGCCGCCAACACTCGGTGAATTCGTTCGTAGTCCTCCACGCCGGCACAGGCCACATGCACCAGATAATCCGCATCACCGGCCATGAGATGGCACGACATCACCCCGGGGCAAACGACCACCGCCTCCTCGAACTGCTCGAGGGCATCGGTGCCCTCGCTCGACAACGACACCTCAACAACCACAGTGGTGGGTCGACCGATCGCGCCACGATTGACGAGCATCACGTAGCGATCAATGACCTCATGGTCCTCGAGACGTCGCACGCGACGCAGACACGCCGATGATGACAAGCCCACACGTGGCGACAGGTCCGCGATGGCAATCCGACCGTCGCGTTGCAACTCCATCAGGATCGAGCGATCGATATCGTCGAGCGGGATGACCTCCTGAACTGCTGCCGTACGCATCTTTCTACTCTATTTTCTTTTTTAAGCGCATACATCATGCACTCACGAATGCCTACACGCGTTTTTTCCCGACATCGTGCGCGACGTGCTGCCTAACGTGCTCTCACGGCATCGCGCACACGGGAGGGCAGCATGCATATCGGAGTACCTGCAGAGATCAAGACCGCGGAACGACGCGTTGGGTTGACCCCAGGCAGCGTGAATGAACTGGTGCGCCGCGGCCATCAGGTCACAGTGCAGTCCGGCGCTGGCCAGGGCATCGGCGCCGATGACGCGACGTATCAGGCGGCCGGCGCAGACATCGCGGGAGACGCAGCGAGCGTGTTTGCTGCCGTGGACATGGTGGTCAAAGTAAAAGAACCGCAGCCAACCGAGACCGCGATGCTGCGCGAGGATCAGATCCTCTTCACCTACCTCCACCTCGCACCGGACCCGGTACAAGCCGACGGATTGATCGCGAGCGGAGCGATCTGCATTGCGTACGAAACCGTCACCGACGACCGTGG
>JAFMNE010000032.1 GCA_017859395.1 Ilumatobacteraceae bacterium
CGACCTTCACCATCGACATCGACGGTGACGGAATCCCTGAGAGGAAACGCGACGGCGTGCACCTGTGCCCGAGTGGCGCTGCTCGGTTTGCTGTCTGGCTCACAGACACAACCGCCGAGATGGCATCGCATCCCCCGACCGATCACACCACGTGGCTCGGCCTCGATTGGGCCAACGACGACCGCTACAACAATCCACCAGGTGCCTGCGAACCGGTGCCGTCGGACTAGAACACCGCGGCTGATTACCCTCGGGGCATGACGGATCTTGCGAACTCTCAGTCGTCATTGGATGACCTCACCGTCGATGGTGAGCGGTTGTGGACCACGATGCACCAACTCGCCGAGATTGGGGCTACACCCGCCGGTGGTGTCGCCCGTGTGGCCCTGACCGAGGCCGACAAGGCCGGGCGTGATCAGTTCGTTGAGTGGGCGACCGACCTCGGCTGCAGCGTCCATATCGATCGGATTGGCAATCTGTTCGTGCGCTACGAGGGCACTGACCCCAGCCGCGACCCCGTAGTCATTGGCAGCCACCTCGATTCCCAACCAACCGGTGGCCGCTACGACGGTGCGTATGGGGTGATGGTGGGCGTAGAAATCATCCGTGTGCTTCATGCGGCCGGTGCGCGCCTCTCGGCACCGATTGAGGTGGTGTCATGGACCGATGAGGAGGGCACTCGGTTCCCACCCGCCATGCTCGGATCAGGAGTCTTTGCCGGAGCCATCAGTTTGGAGGCCGGCCTCGGCTCCACTTCGATGGATGGCACCGTGCTCGTCGACGAACTGGTGCGCATCGGTTACTCAGGGTCAGAGCCAGCCGGATCACGCGCCATTGGCCATTATCTCGAACCCCACATTGAGCAGGGTCCGATTCTTGAAGCCGGCGGCCATGTGATCGGCATCGTCACCGGCGTGCAAGGCATCCGCTGGTACGACGTGGCTATCACCGGCAAAGAGTCGCATGCGGGGACAACACCGATGGATCGACGGAGCGACGCCATGCTGTCGGCTGCGCGCATCGTTGATGGTGTCGATCGGATCGCTCGCACCCATGGCCCAGATGCACGCGCCACCGTTGGGGTGCTCGAGGCGTTGCCCGGATCGCGTAACACCGTGTGTGGATCGGTGCGTATGACCGTGGATCTGCGGCATCCCGACCCAGAGGTTCTCGCCGCGATGGATGCCGAGTTCACGGCAATGGCAGCCGCACTAGACCCGACGCCGACAATCGACAACATCTGGTATTCACCACCGATCGTGTTCGATGCCGACATCGTTGCTGCTCTGCGCCGTGGCGCTCATGCCATCGGTCACGACCCGGTCGACATCACCTCGGGCGCGGGTCATGACGCGTGCTACATCTCGCGGGTGGCACCCACGGGCATGGTGTTCATCCCCTGTGCCGATGGCCTATCCCATAACGAAGCCGAAGCGATCGAACGGGATCATGCAATCGCTGGCGCCGAGGTGACATTGCGCGCTGTCATCGAACTCGGTGCCTGAGATCTTCCACGGCGTCAACCGTCGACCACAAAGTTCTCCCAGTTGCGCATGTAGCCAATGAACAAATCCGACAGGCCCTCATCGCGCAATGTCGAGACAGGAATTGGCGGGCGCAATGGCTGCCAGGTCGGGTCGGCCGCCACTCGCAGGGGATAGTCGTGGTGGAAGATCGCGGTGCGGCCGATGATGGCGATATCCGCGCCGGCATCAAGAACTGACGCGACGTCGGCCGGGGTGCGCAGCTTGCCGGCGACGCCGAGACGCACCCGACCACGGTCGATGGCTGTGAAATGGTCGATCAGACGCGTGCCGGCATGAGCCTCGTCGACGGGTTCTTTGAACGAGTCCCACAGCGACATATCGATCATGTCGACATCACCGGTGTCGACTAAGCGGGTGAACAGATCAACGATCTCGTCGAGGCGCATGCCGAAGCGTTCTGGCGACAGGCGCACCGCCAGGTGCAGATCAGGCGAGCAGGTCGCACGGATGCCGTCGATGATCTCGAGCAACAAACGGGCACGGTTGTTGAGTGACCCGCCGTACTGATCGATGCGATGGTTCAACTCGGCCGATAAGAACTGACACAGCAGGTAGCCGTGGGCACCATGCAGTTCCACGCCATGGAATCCGGCACGCTCACAACGCTGCGCTGCTGCAATGAAGTCATCGCGCACCTGCTCGACCTCACCGGTGGTGAGTCCGCGCGCGCCAGTGGCCGGGGCGTCTGATGGGCACACGGGTGCAGTCCCGATTAGGTCGGCGGGTGAGCGGTTGCCGGCGTGGTGAAGTTGTGCTGCCGACACACCACCGTGGACATTGATCCCCTCCGCAAGACGTCGAAGGCCGTCGAGGTGCTGGTCGCCGAAGCATCCGAGTTGGCCGGCGAAACCTCGCCCTATTTCTTGGACGTGAGCGGCGCAGGTCATCGTGAGACCGAAACCACCCGCGGCGCGCATGGTGAGCCAGCGGCACTCATCGGCGCTCAAGGTGCCGTCGTCATTGCTCTGCTGGTTGGTCAGCGGGGCGAGCATGAACCGGTTCGGCATCGATGGTCCATGCATGAAATCGACGGTGTCGAACGCTGCTGCCACATCTGCATCCATGACGCCATTGTGGCCGTCGACCTGCCATCGACACGGATTGGCTCCGACATCGCAGTTCCCCGTACGCCAGCCATAGGGTCGGAGCATGCGTGCTGACCAGTTTCCCCCGATGCCTGCGGACATGGCCGAGCGTTGGGAGCGCTTTCCCCACTGGGATCAGGAGACGAACTACAACCTGCATCTCGGCTTTGTTGTCGAGGAGATGCGGGCTGGCTACGCGCGCTTGCGGCTGCCGATTCGACCTGAGGTGATGCAACCAGCCGGCATCATGCACGGCGGCGCGATCGCCAGCCTGATCGATACGGCCGTCGTGCCGGCCATCGGCACGGCGGGGGTGGAACCCACACGCATGGTCACGATTTCGATGAATATCGATTTCATGGGCGCGATCGCCGACGAGGACGCGGTCTGCGAGGGCTGGGTCACCAAACAGGGGCGCTCCATCGTGTTCTGCTCGGCGGAGGTCACCGGTGCCGAGTCGGGTCGGGTGTGCGCCACCGGCACACTCGTCTACAAGGTGTGAGGCTCACGCTCCCCTCACGCCCCACAGGTTCACCATCAATTCACTCAACAAGTGTTGAGATAATTCGCTGCAGGTGATCGACTACGCGTATGTCCGACGTTGCGCGACGTGCGCGCCTGCATGCGACGGTGAGCGACCCCTCTCGACTGGCCATCGTCGACGACTTAGCAGCCAGCGATCGCGCCCCCGGCGAATTGTCCGCGCGTCTCGCCATCGGTTCCAACCTGTTGGCTCACCACCTCGACGTGCTGGAACATGCAGGCGTCATCCAACGGTTCACCTCGGCGGGTGATCGCCGGCGTCGCTATGTGCGCCTCGCGCACGACACCGCCGTCCGCGCGCTTGCCGCACCCGTGCAACCAGCCGGCGAACTGCTCTTCGTCTGCAGCCATAACTCCGCTCGTTCACAATTGGCCGCGGCAATCTGGGCGGTGCGAGTGGGTACACCTGCATCATCGGCCGGCACCCATCCCGCCGAACGGGTGCACCCCGGGGCGATCAGCGCCGGAGCAGCCGCCGGGGTCAACCTCAGCATGGCCGCGCCCCGCGAAGTGGACCGATCTGCGCTCGACGACCCCACTATCCAGGTGGTCACCGTGTGCGATCAAGCCCACGAAGAACTGGCCCCGCACGACCGGTGGTGGCACTGGTCGATTCCCGACCCAGTCGCCAGCACCGATGCCAACGCATTCGACGCTGTCGTTGCCGAAATCGGGCTGCGGATCTCATCACTTATCGATCACTATCCGCCGACCGTCGCAGACCACCCAAGAACTGGAGCCTCATCATGACCACCCCCATCCGTGTTGGCATCAACGGATTCGGCCGCATTGGTCGCCTTGCGGTGCGCGCGCTGCAGCAACACCCCGGACTGCAACTCGCGCACGTGAATGAACCCCACGGTGGTGTCGCGACCGCGGCTCACCTACTCGAATTCGACACCGTGCACGGCCGATACTCCGGCGAGATTGGCGTTACCGGCGACGCCATGACCATCGATGGCGCACCGGTGACGTTCAGTGACGAGTCCTACCCCGATCGCATCGAGTGGGACACCTACGGGGTTGACATCGTCATCGAGGCTTCTGGGAAATTCAAAGACACCGCGTCGTTACAGCCGCATCTGGACAACGGCGCACGCAAAGTCGTCGTTGCGGCACCGGTGAAAAGCGACGGGGTACTGAACGTGGTGATGGGATGCAACCACACGCTGTACGACCACCACACCCACGACATCGTCACTGCGGCCAGTTGCACCACGAACTCCATTGCACCGGTAGTGAAGGTGCTGCACGACCGCATCGGTATCGAGCGCGGAGCCCTCACCACCATCCACGACGTCACCAACACCCAAGTCATCGTCGATGCACCTCACAAGGATCTGCGCCGGGCACGCTCGGCCCTCAACAGCCTGATCCCGACCAGTACGGGTTCGGCAACCGCGGTCACCATGATCATTCCCGAGCTCGCTGGTCGCCTGAATGGCGTGGCGGTCCGGGTGCCGATGTTGAACTCGTCACTCACCGACCTGGTGCTGAGCATGACGCGCGACACCTCTGTGGACGAGGTCAATGACATCCTTCGCGATGCTGCCAGTACCGAACCGCTCGCCGGCATCCTGGGCTACGAGACTCGCCCTCTGGTCTCGGCCGACTATGTGAACGACACGCGCTCGGGCATCGTCGACGCGCCGTCGACCATGGTGATCGACGGCCGCATGGTGAAAGTCCTGGTCTGGTACGACAACGAATTCGGTTACGCACACCGCCTCGTCGAACTGGTCAACCTGGTGGCGGCATGAAACTGCGGAACTACGCACTTGTCACCGCCGGGTACTGGGTGTTCACCGTCACCGACGGTGCGCTGCGCATGCTGGTGCTGTTGCACTTCAACGAACTCGGCTACACCCCGCTGGCCATAGCGTTCTTGTTCCTGGCCTACGAATTCATGGGCATCGTGACGAATCTCGTGGGCGGGTGGGTGGGTTCGCGCCGCGGTTTGAACCGCACGCTGGTCGCTGGGCTGATCACCCAGATCGTGGCCCTGTCCACGTTGACCCTGCTCGATGACAACTGGTCGACATGGTTCGCCGTGACCTTCGTGATGATCTTGCAGGCGCTGTCGGGCGTGGCCAAGGACCTCACCAAGATGTCATCGAAGAGCGCGGTGAAGACCGTCGCCGGTGACGGTGCGCTCTTCCGCATGGTGGCGATCCTCACCGGTTCGAAGAACGCGCTGAAAGGTGTGGGGTTCTTCGTTGGCGCCGCCCTGTTGTCGTGGATTGGTTTTGATACCGCGCTGTGGTCGATGTCGGCCGCGCTCGCCGTCACCGTCGTCGCGCTGATGTTCTTCTTGAACGAAGACATCGGGAAGTCAAAACGCAAAGCACCCCTGCGGTCGGTGCTGTCGAAGTCGACGGCTCTCAACCGTCTGTCGGCGGCGCGCGTGTTCTTATTCGCCTCGCGCGACATCTGGTTCGTTGTGGCCCTACCGGTGTTCCTCGCCGACGAACTGGGATGGAGCCACGAGGGCATCGGTGCTTTCCTCGCCGCGTGGGTGATCGGCTATGGCATCGTGCAATCGTCCGCTCCTCAGCTACTGATCATGACCGGCAGCGCGGGCGATGAAGTTGGGGCGACCCGACGCTGGGCTCTGATCCTCGGGGTGATCACCGCGGTGATTGCGGTGGCCGTCGCCACCGATGTGGGTGCCACCGTTGCCATCGTCGGCGGCCTCATCGTGTTCGGGGTGGTGTTCGCCATGAACTCGGCGCTGCACTCATTCCTTGTTCTCGCCTACGCCGATGACGACGAGGTAGCGATGGATGTGGGGTTCTACTACGCCGCGAATGCGGTGGGACGTTTCGTCGGCACCTTGGCCTCAGGACTGCTGTTCGTCCTCGGTGATCTGACCGCTGCACTGATCGGCTCAGCGGTGGCGGTCGGCGCCACCTGGCTACTCGCTCTTCGCCTTCCCCCGATCCCCGCGACCACCGACGTGTCGCTCGCCGGGGTGGACGCCGGCGACTAACAATCAGAGGGTGGACAACCGCCGAGTGTGACTACTGCAGGCCGTGGGCAGCGCCACCGTCGACCGGAATCGCTGCTCCGGTGACGAAGCGTGCGGCATCCGAACACAAGAACGCGGCGATCGCACCGAAGTCATCGGGATCGCCAACAACACCTGCGGGGATCATCGCCCCGAGGTCGTCGACCGCATCGCCGTGAAGATCGATCAAGCGAGGTGTGCGATGCAGACCGGGCTGCAAGGAGTTCACGGTGATGCCGTCGCCGGCAACCTCTCGCGACAGGGTCTTCAAGAACCCCGTCAGCCCTGCCCGCGCGGTGTTCGACAGGATCAGGTTCCCGATTGGTTCACGCACTGATATTGAGGTGATCGCCACAATGCGCCCCCACCCGCTGTCGCGCATGAGCGGCACGGCTGCGGTGCACATGGCCACCGTCGACAACAAGTTGAGTTCAAGGGCCGGCAGATACGCATCGAGGCCAGTGCTGGCGAATGTGCCAGCAGGTGGCCCACCAGCGTTCGCCACCAAGATGTCGAGCCCGCCCAGCGTCTGGGCCGCCGTTGCCACCAGTTCGCCGACCCCGTCGATGTCGGACACATCGCCGGGGAGCACATGGACATCACCCTCAACCGTTGCCGCAGCTCGCCCAAGCCGATCTGCATCGCGAGCCACCATCACCACGCGCACACCCTCGGCGGCGAGAGCGGCCGCGCTCGACAGACCCAACCCGCTCGATGCACCGGTGACCAAAGCGCGCCGTCCGGCAAGGCCAAGATCCATCAGATACCCGCCTCAAATTGCACAGCGGCACGTTCGGCGACGTGGCCTTTGATCAACCGATCGATCATCGCAAGATGCTCGGGATGATCGCGATAGGCCACATAGCCGGCGACATCATCGAAGTCAGCGGTGACGACGAAATCGAAATTGCCGTCGTTCACAGCGACGTCCGCACCGAAGCGATATGCACGTATCGACGGAATGCGTGCCGGCAACGCACTCAGCGCCTCGGCGATCGCCGCCACGTGAGCATCGTCAACATCGTCGGTCCAACGAAACATCACCACATGTCGCAACACGGCACACCTCCGGTCGTCCAGCCGATCATCCGAACCTAGTCGTGGCCATGATGGACGCAATCAGTCGACGATGATCGACCCGGCGTCAGGGGCTTGCATCCGTTTGATGACGCTCGACCGCAGCACCTTAATGGTGCCGACATAGGCGCCCGGGTGCAGTTCTGCCAGCGCCGTGGCGCGTTCGATCGCCACCTCCACCACCCGTTCGGGCTCCACCGCTTCGTCGAGGAAGCCCGCGGCCACCGCACCCACACCGTCGTAGACATGCGCATTGGCCACAGCCGACTGCAGATGGGTAATCGCCAGGCGATCCTCCGCGATCGCGAACGCCCAGTCGGGCAGCACCATGCCGATCGCCACCTCGTTCAAGCCGATCTTCACGGCGGCATCGGCCCCCACACGGTGGTCGCAGCCCAACAGCATCAACGCCCCCGCAGCGAGTGCGTGACCCGTCGCTGCTCCCACAACCGGGATCGACGCACCGTAGAACCGTGTGACCAACGCACCGCCGGCGGCTACCAGCGACACCACTGCCGACGGGTCGCCGCTGCGCATCACCCCGAGGTCGAAGCCCGCACAGAACATGCCCGGTCGACCAGCGATCACCATGGCCCGGGTCGCATCATCAGCCTCAGCGGCATCGAGTTCAGCCTCGATGGCAGCGATGATCTCGAACGACAGCGCATTGGCCTTGGAGTCGTCAATGGTGACGACGCGCACAGCGCCGTGCTGTTCAGAACTCACATGATCGGACATGGTTCTCCTCGGGTCATCCACCCAGCGCGCGAGCACGCGCCGTGCGGTATTCATCATCATCGATCACACCGCGGGCACGGAGATCGTCGAGTTCGGCTAATCGTTGCTCGGTCGATTTTGCGCCGCCGAACCCCTCGGTGGCCAGGCGGGCCGCAATCTGACCACCCGCTGTCATCGGGTCGTCAATACCGGCCTCGCGCATGACCTTCAGGTTTCGTCGGGTGTGTCGCACAATCCCGAACAGAACGATGCCGAACAGCACGAAGGGAACGCCGAGCAAGAACGGGACCCACACGGGGATGTCGATGTCACCGATGCTCACGTCACCACGGTACTGCGCGCGTTCAGACCACGGCGATGCCGTCGACCCACACCGCGCGCACATCAGGTGCTCGCATCACCCGCTCGAGCCACTCAGAGGCAACGTCATCGTGCGCTCGCGACTCCGGCGACACCGATCGCACCCCACTGCGATCGTCCACCACAACCTGTAGTGCGTCGAATCGTCGACCCACCGCCAACAACCCCACCGGTAGGCCCACAAGGTCGGCACCCCCACCGGTGGCCATCCACATCGCCGTTGCGGCATCGATGCGCACCTCGCCACGATGCGCCGCCCCGTTAGGGTCGACACCGTCGGAGAGCATGCGCGACACCGTCACCGCATGGGCTGCGTTGTGCCACAGCGAGGCACTCGGCCCGCCGGCTACATCGGTACCAAGGCCAACGCGCACCCTTGCGTCGAGCACCCGTCGGGCCGGGAACACCGCATTGGCGAAATATGAATTGGACAGCGGGCAATGCGATACACCTGCACCGGTCGCTGCCAAGCGTGACAGGTCCGATGCGTCCAGATGGGTGCCGTGAGCCAGCACCGTGTGGTCGCGCAACAGCCCAAACGACTCGAGGGCGTGCACATCGCGCAGTCCGGTGCGCTCCATCACGACACCGTGTTGCCAATCGCTTTCGGCAGCATGGGTCTGCACGGTCACACCGGTGTCGGCAGCCAGTTTGCCAAGGCCCACCAGAGCTGCGTCGCTGCACGCCGGAATGAACCGCGGCGTGATGATCGGCTGCACCAGCGACGACCCAAGCCCCCGGATCTCGTCGATCGATCGACGACTCGCCGAGACCGCAGCCGCTGCGTCCGCATCTCGATACCACTCTGGGGTGCCTTCTGGATGATCCATTGCCACCCGACCAATGACGGCGCGTTGCCCGTGACGCGCGCAGGCCTCGGCGAGAGCGGTGGTGGCCTCGACATGGGTCGAGGCGTGATACACCGCGGTCGTTGTGCCAAGGCCGAGCAGGGTGGGCACCATGTGATCCCACACATCGGCCGCATATCCGGTGTCGGCACAGCGTGCCTCAAGCGGGAACGTCAGGTCGAACAGCCACTGTTCCAACCCCAGATCAAGGCCGATACCGAGCTGCGGCCATTGAGGGGCGTGGATATGGGTGTCGACCAGACCCGGCATCAACACCCCATCCAGGCGAGCGGGCACGTTCGGCTCCGGAGCCGGGGCGGACGACATGTCGGTGATGACACCATCGACCACGGTGATCAGCTGATCGTGCAGCAACTCGGCAACGCCGGGCGCAGGTGCCTGCAACACGTCGGCTCGTACCTGCAGCGACCCAGCGGGGCTGCTCACGGCTCCATCACCACCCATCCACGACGCTGCAACTCGGCGGCGAGTACCTCGTCGGGCAGTGCGCGCGCCGCACGTTCATCGGTGCTCAGACGCGCTGCCGACGTTGGCGACGGTGCGCTGGGATCGTGATCGGTGCCTTCGAGGTCGGCAATGAACGCGTCGGCCTCATCGCGGGTGAAGTTGCCATTACCTTGGCGTTGGGTAAACCCGAGTGGGCCGCGTGCATCACGAAACCCGTCGTACCCAGCGGCCTCGAGCAACTCGAGGAGTCGGTCGAGTTGGCGTCGCGACGCTGGTGGGCCTGACGGACGGTTAAACGTCATGTCACGAGAGTGGCATACCGGTGCGGCAGAATGATGCCGCCGGCCTCATTGATCAGACCAGCGAGTGCCCGGCGCGTAATACCGCTGGTGCCAGACACCACGGATGTCTTCACCACGATATGGCATTCGCCAGGTCAGCATCGTGGTGCGATCGGCATCGAGGTCCACAGCGCAAAGTGCACGGGGCTGGTCATCGGTGCCATCGACGTAGTCATCGGCGGCACGCTCGGGCACATACCGCCGAGCGATGCGCCGGTACAGATCGCGCCATGCGTCATCGTCACCGGGCGCGTGCACCACGTCGACATGGCCCTGCACGGTGACCTTGCGCCATGGATGGGCTTCCTCGTCGATCGAAATGCCCACACGTGGATCACGACACAGGTTCTGCCAGATCAGCGCTGGTTCACGCGGCGTGAAGAGAAGGCGGCGACCATCGATGATGAACCACAGCGGCACCACACGGGGCATCCCGTCATGGTCGATGGTGGCGATGCGCGCTAGGTGACCGGGCTCGTCGAGGAACCCCTGTATTTCGTCGTTGGTCAAGCGAGGCACAGCACCTACTCCATCACGGTTCCACAATCGGGAACATCGACTCGAAGGTGTCGAGATGGTCGAACACCGCGTGCACCGCCCCCACATCGCCGTCGACGCTCGCGCGACCCGCGTCGATCGCGTCGGCCATCGTCGTCTCTGCACCCGCGAGATCGACCAGCAGAGCGTGATCGACGTGCAGGGTCGCATCAGGAACCGCAGCTGCGCGTGGCACGGCGTGCAGTGTGCAATGCGACAGTTGGACGCGCCACACCTCATCGAGGTCGGCCACCACCATGTTGATGGTGACGTCCACCCCCACCACATCCTCAGCGCGCAGGCGCACGGCATTGGCATCCATGATCTGCTGAACGGTCATCGCATCGAGGTACCCCCGACGCATCGCCGCACGACGCGGTGGGTGGCCGTGCCGCAACTCTTGAGCACCGGTCAAGTAGGCGTTGCGGAACGTGGCCGATTCGGCCTGATACCCCAACTGTTCGAAGGCGGCTGCTTGCAGTTCGCGCGCAGCAGTATTCGCCGGGTCGGTGAACACCACATGGCCAACGACTTCGGCCACCCAGCGGTAGTCACCCGCGTCATAGGAACGCTGTGCTGATGCCAGCAACGCATCGGCGCCACCTGCGAGTTCGACGTAACGACACCCCACCTCCGCCGGCGGCAACCGCCACAGGTTGGCAGGGTTGCCGTCGTACCACGACAGATAGCGCTGGTATACGGCCTTCACGTTGTGCGCGAGATGGCCGTAGTAGCCGGTCGTGTGGGCTTCGGTGCGGAACTCGTCGGGCATCGCGATGCGTTCAGCGATTTCGAGTGGGGTCTCGCCATGGTTCGCCCAGCGCATCGTCTGATCGTGGATGTAGCGGTACATGTCGCGTTGCTTGCGCAAGAAGCCCGCCACATCATCGGCACCCCATCGGGGCCAGTGGTGCGACGCGAACATCACCTCGGTGTGCGCGGCGAACAAGTCGGCGGCTTCGTCGATGTACTTCGACCAGGCCAGCGCGTTACGTGCGAGCGCCCCGCGGATGGGGATGAGGTTGTGCATGTTGTGTGAGCAGTTCTCGGCCATGCACAGCCAGCCGCGGTCGGGGAAGAAGAAGTTCATCTCCGCCGGAGCTTCGGATTCCGGTGTGAGTTGGAACACGATCCGCACCCCATCGACCACCAGTTCCTGACCGGTGTAGGTGATGTCCTCGGTGGGGGGAATCAGGCCCGGTGGCGAGATCGGGATGGCTTTTCCCAGCCCACAGTCGACATGACCTCGAGGACCGGGTGGCACCAGGGGGCCGAATTGGTACAGAGCTCGGCGGGTCATGGCAAAGCCGGCGATCACGTTCTCGGCGATGGCCTCATGCAAGAAATGTTCAGGAGCGATGATGCGGCAGCGGCCAGCCGCAACATCGTCGGGGGTGGTGACGCCCAGCACCCCACCGAAATGGTCGGTGTGCGAGTGCGTGTAGATCACCGCGGTGACCGGTCGTTCACCCAGCGTGTTGTTCGCCAACGCCAGGCAATCACGGGCGCATCCTTCGACGGTCAGCGGGTCGATGACGATCCACCCAGTCTCTCCCTCAACGAAGGTGATGTTCGAGATGTCGTAGCCACGCGCCTGCCAGATGCCGGGCGCCACTTCGAACAGTCCATGGATGTTGTTCAATTGCGCCTGACGCCACAGGCTGGGATGCACCGTGTCGGGGTTAGGTGCCCCCTGCTCGATGAAGTCGTACTTCGCCACATCCCACGCAACGCCCCACGCACCTTCGATCTGGCCGGTGGGGTGCTGAGCCAACAGGCCGCGGCTGGCACGTTCGATATCGGCTGGATCCATACCGAGGTCGCGTGGCGCATTGTGAACGCGCGTGAACTCGGTG
The DNA here is from genome assembly GCA_017859395.1 of Ilumatobacteraceae bacterium. GTDB lineage: Bacteria > Actinomycetota > Acidimicrobiia > Acidimicrobiales > Ilumatobacteraceae > Casp-actino5. Next base: position 12,408 of record JAFMNE010000032.1, read on the forward strand.
GCATCGTTCGGCAAGCCGTTCATGGCTCCAGCATTGCCGCTCGACTGCGGGCATCACGACCCGCATCGATAGTGATCGGCTGTGTTTGCCGAGTGCTAGACACGGCGGATATGGCACAGCGGGAATTGTCGTGGTCGGTGAATCTGATGGCGAAGGCACCGGTGGCCGACGTGGTGGCGGCTGCGGTGGCAGCCGAAGAACTCGGATACGACCGGTGCTGGGTGTTTGACGAAGGGGTGATGACCCGCGATGTGTTCGTCACCTTGACCGCCATTGCCGGAGCCACATCACGCATCAGCATCGGGCCTGGCATCACAAACCCGTATGTTCGCCATCCGGGTGCGACCGCTGCCGCTATTGCCTCACTCGACGAAGTGAGCGGCGGGCGCGCCTTCCTCGGTATCGGGCCAGGCGGTGGGCTGGCACTGGGACCGCTCGCTCTCGACCGGGTGCGCCCACTGGCGGCGGTGGCCGACACGGTGGCTGGCTGTCGGGCGCTGTTCGCGGGAGAGCAGGTGACCATGGAAGGTGCCACCTTCGCGCTGGCTGGTGCACGTATGGGATATGCCCGACCCGATATCGAGATCATCGTTGCGGGCCGCAGCCCACGCATCACCGAACTAGGTGGACGTATCGGTGACGGGTTCTACCTCAGCTTCCCGCACAAAGAACTGCTCGATACCCAAGTGCGCGACCTGCGGCGTGCAGCCGATGGCCGGCCTTTCCATGTCGTGTGGTCAACGGCCGTGGCGCTCAACGACGCCGATGTGGAGCAGGTACGAAGCCAACTGACATTCCGACTGGTGGACTCACCAGTGGAGGTTCGCAACATGCTCGGCCTTGACGACACCCGACGTGAGCAGTTGCGCGACGCCATCGCTCGGGGAGGCCCACCCGCTGCAGCCCATCTGGTGGACACTGCATGGGTCGAACATTTCGCGGTTGTCGGTGACGCCGCATCGGCACAGGACGAGATCGTGCGGCGATGCAACGTCGCCGGTGTTGATGAGTTCATGGTGCCGGTGAACGACGTTGGTGACTTGTCGGCGATGACCGCCCTGGCGCCGTCCACGACGTAGCCACCGTCCGCGACGTCGCCAGGGTCGAGCACCTATGGCTGGTCACCGCTGGAGTGGGTGCCCTCACTCAGACCAGTAGGTGATGTCGCTGCGGCGACCATCCTCGTGCACCCAGGCCACACCAATTGTCGGACCGCCGCAGGCAACCTCAGGGTCGGGGGATGGCAGCACCGTGATCTCCACCGTGTCGGCCACATCGCGAACATCGAGGATCGCGGCATTGCAGTACCCATCGGAGCCCGACGTCGACACCTTGAACCGTTCGAAACCCTCTGGTCGTTGCTCAACGACGATCACCCGTTCGCCACTGCCCGCGCCGATACGCACCGAGCGGATCGACAACATCTCAAGTTCGGTGGAGATGACCTCACCGGTGGCCACGGCCGATGCGTCCGTGGTCTCAGGAACAGTCGTGTCCTCGGTAACCGTCACCGAGTCGGTTGTCGTGGGTTCGGTTGTCATGGATTCGGTCGTGGGGGGCTCAGTGGCCATGGGCCCAGTCGTAACGGGCTCAGCCGCGGCGGGTTCGGCCACAGCAGGCAGCGTCGTCTCCGGCGCAGCCATTGACGCCTCAGCGTCCCCAGCAGTGTCGTTAGCCACAATGGCAGTTGTCGTGTCGGTGGTATCCGTCGCTGCGTCATCGTTCGAGCCGCATGCAGTGGATCCCAGCGCAAGCGCGGCAAGGACGAGTGCCGTGAGGGGTGTACGTCGTGTTCTCATGCCTCCTAGATGATCGCGAATGCGATATCTCGCACAAATCTGAGTAATGACTCGCGCCCGATATCTGCGATGGCCGCTGCAAGCTCCACCTTCCCGCATCACGGCGGTTCTCAGTACCGTCGGCTCATGCAGATCGTTCCGGGTTCCACTCATGCCATCGTCACTGGAGCGGCCTCCGGGCTGGGACGCGCCACCGCGATCGCCCTCGCCGAGGCCGGTGCACTCGTCAGCGTGTTCGACATCAACGACGCCGAGGGCAACGCAGTCGCCGACCAGATCGGCGGCATGTTCCACCACGTTGACATCACCAACGAAGACAGTGCGCTCGCCGGATTCACCGATGCCCGAGCTGCCTTCGGACAAGAACGCATCTTGGTGCACTGCGCAATGACGACCCGCGGTGGGAAAACCGTAGGGCGTGACCGGGCAACCGGCGGATGGACCCGCATGTCGACCGAGGACTACGCCTTTTCCGCGATGGGCATCTTGGTGGCCAGTTATCGCATGGCATCGATCTCGGCGCTCGGCATGGTGGAGAACGCCGAACCGAACGACGACGGCGAGCGCGGGGTCATCACCCTCACCGCCTCCATCGCCGCCGAAGATGCCCAGGTGGGCCAGGTTGCCTACGGCTCATGCAAAGCAGGCGTGAACGGTCTCGTGCTTCCGATCGCACGTGACCTCATGGATCAGGGCGTGCGATGCAACTCGATCATGCCCGGCATCATGTCCACTCCCCCGGTACACGCTCTGCCCAACAAGGTGTTCCAAGTGCTGAACGACTCGGTGCCATTCCCGAAACGGCTCGGCAAACCCGAGGAATACGCCTCACTTGTGCTCGAGTTGGTGCGCAACAGTTACTTCAACGGTCAGAACATCCGCCTCGACGGTGCGGTGCGAATGCCACCACGCTGATCCGCGAGGTTCACACGCCGTGCACATACCGCCGGGACCGGATCCGCCATCCGGCCTCGGTGCGCACCACCTCGTCGCTGTAGCGGCCATAGAACACTCCGGTGGGATCGCGCGGATCCGATGGACCGCTCGGGTAGATCCCCCGTGATGCCAGATGCACGACCTCGGTGCCATCAGCGGTGACGTCGACGGACTCGACATAGATGTTCGTCATGATGTGCGCGCCGGGATGCACATCGGACCGACCCATGAACTCCATGATCGCGTCGATGCCCTCAAGCCGGAGCCGCCCGACCATCTCCCACACCGCGTCATCGGTGAACACGCCGCGCAGACGTTCGGGCTGCAGCAGGTCGAGTGCATCGGCGTACTTGCCGGGCAGTTCCATGATGTCGAGACGGTCGTCGGTGCTGAGTGCCATGACATGACCGTAGTAACCACAATGGTCCGACCCCAGTGCTGGAGTCGGACCATTGTCAGATGGTGGCGGGGGTGGGATTTGAACCCACGACCTTCGGGTTATGAGCCCGACGAGCTACCGAACTGCTCCACCCCGCGGCGAAGTTGTCTGTCAGCGAGTGTACGAGGCGCGACCCACGCCGACAACCGGTCAGGCGGGAAGGGCCGCCCGGTCGGCATTGCGGCGGATCGCCTCGACCATCTCTGCCCAACGTGTGGGCGGCAGGTCATGACCCATGTCGGGGAACATCAACAGTCGTGCGCCCGGAACCGCCTTTACGGTGGACACACCGCCACTGGGACGCACCAACGGATCCACAAGTCCGTGCATCACCAGCGTTGGCGTGCGGACCGCATGCAGCGCTGTGGTGCGGTCACGACTGGCGAAGATCGCCGCAGACTGCCGCGCCGTGCCTTCCACTCGGATCGACCGAGCAATCGCTGCCTCCACCTGGGCGACGATGAGGGCATCATCGGTGGCGGGGCCTGAAATCCACCGCCATGTCTGCAATGCGTTCTCGCGCACCGATGCCGGATCGGAGGGGTCAGGATCGCCAAGACGTGCGACTTTCAATGCAAGCTTCGGATCAACTAATCCATGGCGCTTATCCCCGGTGTGCGACATGACCGACGTCAGCGAGGAGACTGCGTCAGGCCATCCAATGGCGAGTTCTTGGGCGATCATCCCACCCATCGACATCCCCACCACATGGGCGGGCCCCACGTCGAGGGCCTCCAATAACCCAGCCGTGTCGGCCGCCATATCCCCGATGGTGTACTGCGAGCGCACCGGGCGTCGCGCCAGTGCTTTGACGAGGTCGCGCCGCGACATCCCCGGACCGGAGAACTCGGTGGACAGTCCCGCATCGCGGTTGTCGAACCGAATCACCTTGAATCCGGCCCCTACGAGCAGGTCGACAAACGGCTGCGGGAAGTCGATCAACTGCATGCTCAGCCCGCCGATCAGCACCAACGGATCCCCGTTGCCCTCCACGGTGTATTCGATGTTGATGCCGTTTGCCTTCACCTGTGCCATGGGGCGATGCTACGACACATGCACCACCGCCGGATCACGGCGATCGGGTACGGTGCCGGTAGCGATATGGCCGGATTCAAAAAGCGCACCAAGAAAGATCTCGACAAGATGGCGGGCTTCCGTTCACGCACAACAAAAGATCTTTCCCAGCTCGTTGATCGAGTAGATCGGCTGGCCAGCAGGGTCGATGAGCTGGAAACCGAACGCGCGGATCTCGCTCAGAAACTGGCCGCGCTCACCGACCGTGCCGAGATGATTGATACACGGGTCACCTCCGTGAGCGGGGAACTCGCCCGCCAACTCGACGAACTCGGTCGCGAACTCGACGGCGCGACCGATTCGGCAACGATCACCGCAGCCTTAGACGAGGTCCGCACGGCGCAAACACGTCTTGCCAACGAACAGGCTCGCCATGCCATCGCATTCCGCGCCGACATCGCGATCCTCATCGAACAACTACGCCGCTGAACCGCTCCTTCAGCCAGCGGTTGGGCGACCGCGCAACGTGGCTGCTCTAGTTCTGGAGCGACTCGATTGCCGCCTGGATGTAGGTCTCCGCCAGACGGATGGTCTCCTGGTAGCCACCGAGGTCGCCGTCGCGCAGCAGGCGATCGGCCTCAGCGAAGAGCGCGTCGGCCTGCAACAACAACTCCGCCGTGTCGGCCCGCTCATCGGGTGTTGCCGGCACCTCGAGTGATGGAGTGTCGTCGATATCAGGCTCGGTATCAGGATCGGTTGGCGTCGGGGTGGGATCGTCAACTGGCTCCTCACCGTCAGCCACCACCCGGTCGGTGATATCGGCATCAAAACCCGGGAAGAGGTCCGCGAAGGCAGTCTCCAAGTCGGCGGCGAAGGTCGCCTGATCGTCATAGGACACGATGACGAAGCGGTATTCGGTGATGCCGTCGATGGCCACGTAGAACGGCCGGACATACACGAGACCGTCAGCCACAGGCAGCAACTGCATATCGCCAAAGAGCACATCGGTGCCCGACTCATCGTTGTCCTGCAGGGTGATCTCACGGCTGATCAGTTGCTCGGATTCCGCCTGTGTCGCCACTCGGAACGGGCCTGCCGGCAGCGGCTCTTGGGTCACTTCATAGGTAATGAGTTGTCCGTAGGTGTCGGGATCGCTCGACGCCGTCATGTACGCCTGCAACTCGGTGCGTTGATCATCGGTGGAGAACGGCACGAAGGGCCGCAACAACACGAACTCCTCCGCGCCGGTCACCCCGTTTCGGAACAGGGTGTAATACGGCACAAAACGCTGGGTATTGGTTTCAGTCGCAAACTCTTCGGTACTCGACGCCACCGATGTGGCGGCCAACGTGTCGCCACGCGGCTGACTCGACGGCGCCTGCGCCACCGACCACGCGCCGGTGCGTTGGAAGAAGTCCTCCGGAGGGATTTGGTACTTCGAATACAGATCTGTCTGAACCCGGAACAAGTCCTCGGGGTAGCGCAGATGCTCCGCCAACTCGTCAGGCATCTCCGACACCGGCGTGAACAAATCGCCGAAGGTCGACGACCAGGCCGCAAGGATCGGATCGTCTGAATCCATCGCGTAGAAGGTGACCTCGCCCGTGTAGGCGTCAACTGCCACCTTCACCGAGTTGCGGATGTAGTTGTCGTCACGATCGATGCCAGTGCTGCGCGTCAACTGCACATTGCCGACCGACTGTGCGTAGGGATAGCGACCCGTCGATGTGTAGGCGTCGAGCACCCAGGTCACCCCGCCGTTGACCGCAACCGGATACGGATCGCCGTCGTAGTCGAGGAACGGCGCAAGCTTGTCCACCCGGTCGACGATGGAGCGCACCAGCAGCAGCTGCGAGTCGCCGTTGATCGCACCCGATCCCAAAATGTTGTAGTCGAGGAACGCCAAGGCCGCGACTGCGCGGCGGAACCCCGACATCTCGATGCCGGCCGTTCCCTCATACGACGCTGACGAGCCCTCACAGGCTGTCTCGGCAACATCGGTGTTGGCAATCGCGTAGCCATCCAACGATGGCGAGAAATACAGAGCGGGTTCGGTGAGTTCGGGCGTGCGATAGTCGGGACGCAACGATGTGGTGACCCGATTCACCGGCGCCATCACAAGGCCGCAACCGCGGGTCGACACGAGGTGGAGACCCTGCCACGACTTGTTCGGGATGCCATCAAGGTCGAGTTCGCGCGCAGCCATCAGCACCTGTTCGCGCTCGCCATCGATCACATAGCGATCGACATCGAGGTCATCGATGCGCAGACCAGCGACCTCGCCACGGTCGATCGCAAAACGCGACAGCAACAATCCGGGTGTCAACAGCCGTACGTTGTTGATCGCATCGAGATCGCCTTCGACCTCAGCGGTAGTGAGCGAGGAGAACGACACCGGCTCAGTCGCTACTGCGTCGAGACCCATCGCGGCGCGGGTGGCCTCCACGTTGCGAGCAATATACGGCGCCTCGCGCTCTTCCTGGTTGGGGCGCACCACCAGCGACTGCACCAACGACGGATAGGCCACTCCACCACCGATCGACACCACCAGCCACAGCACCGACGCCAACAGAGGGAAGCGCCAGCGATTGGTCCAGACCGTCGAGAGGTAGAGCACACCGGTGAGTGCGGCCACCAGGACCAGCAGCATCAGCGCTGGTAGTTGCGCATTGACCACGGTGTAGGTGGCACCTTGAACGAATCCACGTTGATCGTTGGTGAGGTCGAAGCGGCTCAGCCAGTAGTCGACAGCGCGGAGGAACGCCAGCAGGGCGAGCAGCACCGCCACGTGGACTTTCGTCGCGCGCAGCACGGTGGGCAACGCATTGTTCTGGATGATCACGCCACCGTTCAGCAGATGCGTCACCAATGTGAGCAACAGCACCACGATCATCGCGGCAAACAACCAGTCGAGAACGAACGACAAGAACGGCAGTTGGAACACGTAGAAGCCGACGTCGGCGCCAAATTGCGGATCCTCAACACCGAAGTCCTGGGAATTGCGGAACAGCAGCCAGTCCTGCCACTGCTGGGTGGCCGGCAGCGACAACAAGATGCCGAGCACCACCGCAGTTGCATAACGCACCAGGCGCAAGCGCCGACCGAACAGGTCGTGGAAACGCTGCACATACGGGTTCGTGCCCACAGCAGGCACCTCCGGAGCAGACCGGTCGGCCAGCCACAGGTTCACGCCCGCGACGACGACGAACACCACGAAACACATGGCGAAGAGCAGCACTTTGGCGCCCAGTTGGCCCCAGAACACATCAGTGCGCCCGAGGCCGTCATGCCACAGGTAATCGATGTAGAAGCCGGCGATGCCACGTCCAAAGACGAGCACCAAGAAGAACAGGGCTGCCAAGATCCCAACGATCAACCGAGGGTTGACACGACGAGAACGGCGGGGAAGGTCCGAGGGGGGCCGCATCCCCCATCACACTACCGGTCAGCCGGAATGAGCGCGCATCGACATCCCGAATGTGCTGGTGCCGCCACATGCCCCGTCGGGAACGGGGTCCCGGCTGGTTGCGCCCCCGCGAGCACGTTGTCTTCACAGTCCGGGCAGGCCCGCGCCTGCGGGTCTCCCACCCACTGCAACGCTGTCCCGTCTGGGCTTGAGGCCACCACCGCCTCGGCATGCACCGCAAGCACCGCATCGGTGACGGCACCGCCCACCACATTGGTCTTCACATCTCGATAGAGAGCACGCAGCCGTTTCGTGAGCGCCGCTGCATCGCCATCAGCAGCGGTGACCGATGCCGCAAGGCGCTCGCGGAGAGGGTCGACAAGGCCGCTCACCACCCACCGACTGGCATCGCTGCTCGGTACCGGGGTCTCGCCGCCGGTGAGTTCTGCCGCCACCGCGCACACCCGGTCGAACATCGGTGTGACCGCGTCGATGTACCCTGCGGCGTGCTCGTCCGGCCCGGGCACCAGATCAGCGATATCGCCGACACCGGTTCCGTCCGCCAGCAGCTCCAGCACCGCGTTTTGTTCATCGGCCAGCACGCGCTTGGCCTTGCGCACCGCCTGAGTGAGCACCGAATTGAGCGCGGCATCGCGGGCCGCAACCGGGCCCTCATCTGCATCCTCCGCTGTGGACTCCTCGCTGCTGGTCATCTCCCCGCCACCAGATGAGGAACTCTCGTCCGCTGCGTCGACATCGGCGATCTCGTCGCGCAACCTCGCGAACAACTCACCAACCGAGGTCTCACCGTCGGCGGCATCATCGGGTTCGGGTTCCACCGCTGCATCAGTGGCAGCCTCGGGCGCGGGTTCAGCACCGAAGAGATGCACCACGTTCGACCCCGCATCGGCATCGCCGTCATCGTCACCGTTCGGGTCGACGGCGCTCTCGGCCGCCGCCACCACATCGGCCACCGATACTTCTTCTGCAATGTCGGCCCCGGCATCGGGCAATGTGGCCTCGTCGCTGCCGTCTTCGGTTGCGACGTCATACACCGCTCCCCCAGCCACATCCGCGGCACCACCATCGCCGGCAGCGGTGATCGCGGACTCCACAACCGCTCGCGTGTCACCAGGCAGACCGGCCTCATCGGTGGACACCGGAACTGGTCGTAGCCGCGCCACCACATCGTCGGCGACCGCTCGGGCTCGCTCAAACACCTCGAGCAGGCGCCGTTGCTCCACCTCGACCTCTTGGGCCCAGTCGCGAGCGGCACGCCGACGCTGTTCGAGTGTGGCCGATACCTGATCACGATGCCGATTGGCCTCGGCAACCATCTCGCGACCACGTTCTTTGGCATCGGCGATTTCTGCGGCAGCCACCTCGGTGGCTTCGGCACGACGTCGCGCAGCATCTTCTGATGCGGCTTCGCGGACCCGATTTGCTTCGGCCGCGGCCTCGTCGAGTAACTCGGTTGCCTTGGCCTCAGCGCGCAACCTCAACGCGGTGGCACCCTCACGAGCCGTTGCGAGCACGGCCGCGGTTTCCTCGCCCACCAAATGCGCGATCTCATCGTCGGGCAGTGCAGACAAATCGACCGTGGCGGGCGCAGCTGCCTCCAGTTCCGCGATTCGACCGTGAGCACGTTGTAACTCGGCCGCCACCGCGGTGAGGAATGCACGCACCCCATCGGGATCCCATCCGCGGCGCACCGTGGCGAAGGTTGCCGACGGAATCCGCGTCGGATCGGAGGGATCTGGACGCTGCGCATTGGACATGGCACAACAGTAGGCGCCTACCAGGCACCATGCGTGTCAACTTCGGATGCTGCGAACCGCGATATCCACCGGATCTCCTCCTGCGGCAACGAGGGCGTCGAGGGCTTCGACGATGTTGGCCACTGGAACGATCTGCAGCCCGGGGGCTGCGGTGCGTGCAGCCTCCACATCGGCTGCGGATTGAGCCGCTGGGATCAGGAACAAATCAATTCCACACTGCGCCACCGCCGAGGCCTTTTGCGGGAGACCGCCAATCGGGCCCACCGATCCGTCCAAGCCGATCGTTCCGGTGACGGCCACATCGGACCCGCCGGTGAGTTCGCCGGCGGTGAGGCGATCGATGAGCGACAGCGTGAACGCGAGCCCAGCCGACGGTCCGCCGATCGATCCGGTGTTGATATCGACGTCGAAGGGCAACGAGATACGCCGCGTATCGAAGGGGACGAAGCCGACGATGGTGCGGTCCTCACCGGGGGCCGAGGTCAACTCGACTAGCACCCGGAACTCGCCCGTGCCGCGACGCTCGACGAGCACATCGATGTCATCACCGGGCGAGCGGTCGCCGAGTACCGCGGTGAGGTCATCCACCGAGTTGAGGGTCACGCCATCGGCTTCGATCAGACGATCACCCGGGTCGAGGACCTCGTCGGACGGGGCGTACTCCTCGCAGGCGGTGCCGGCCTCGTTGAACACCATGCAGGCCATCTCGGCAATCAACACGTCACCGGGCAGAATTTCCGCGTCGTAGCCCAGCAGGCTGAACGCCACGTATTGGGCAACCTCTTCTGACGTCCGCATCATTTCCAACGAGAAGACCCGTTGCTGATCCGGGGTGCGGATACCGAACTTGTCTTCTCTGGTCAGCGGCACCACCGCCGGTTCACCACGGCCCACCCACCATGACAACACCGACTGTCGCGGTTCGGTGATGGTGACCAGCATCAGGTCGGCCGCTGGCGGGTACAGCTCCGGAACCGGCTGATCAGACGATGAGATGCTGATGCGATCGGTGATCGGCGACGCGCCCGCGGGGACCCGCGCATACGGCGCGGGTTGCATCTCGTCGATGCGCTCGTTGAGTTCTCGCGCCACCAGCGACGCCGGCGCCACCGCGGCAACAGCCACCAACACCACCACCGCAACCGACAGCGCCGCCAGTGGAATGGCCCACCAGCGATGCCAGCGCGGTGGCATCACCCCGGGCGCCCCCACAGCATCATCGCCGGCCGGTACCGTGGTGCTCGTCGTGTCGTCGGTCATTGCTCTCTCCGTGGAGGTCCTCACCACCAGGGCCGCGGTCATCGCGGCCCTTGCGGTGCTGGCCGCTGTGCTGGCTGGCTGGTCCAAGCCTGCCAGAGCGACGACGCGTTGGCACCGCGGGCTGCGCGAACCACGACGTGGTGGCGGTGTTCCCGTCGAACAACAACCTGCGCCGGCGCACCGCACCCCCGGCCCGATGCGCCGCATCATCGCCGTCGGCGCACTCGGTGGCATCAGCGTGCTCACCGGCACCATCATCGCGATCATCCTCGGCTACGCCGCGGTGTGGGCAGTGGTCGAACTCACCGACTTGTTGACGCAATGAGCAACGATCTCGACACGGCCGACCGGCGCCGTCATGCCGTGATTGCCGGCCACCGCGGTGACCTTGATGCGGCAACCGCTGCTCTCGACGACGCCGATGCCAGCGTGCGCGAGGCAGCCGTCGGCGCCGTTATTCGCCTCACTGGCCCTGCACCCGATCTGTTGGCACGTATGGCCACCGACCCCGATGTGGAAGTGCGTTGTCGAGTGGCCGAAGCAATGGCACGAGCACCCCACTCCGATACCTCTGACACCCTTATCGCCCTGTTGCACGACCCTTCCGAGCAGGTGATCGAGGTGGCTGCGTGGTGCGCGGGAGAGCACGTGGCCGTCACTGATGAGGTGCTCGAGCGCCTCATCGACCTAGCGCAACACCACGACGATGCGCTGGTGCGTGAATCGGCCGCCGCCGCTCTGGGTGCCATCGGCGATGAACGCGGTCTCCCTGCGATTCTCGCTGCGTGCAAGGACAAACCAGCCGTACGGCGTCGCGCCGTGTTGGCGCTGGCTCCCTTTGACGGGCCCGAGGTAGACGCCGCGATCGATGCGGCCCTCACCGATCGCGACTGGCAGGTACGCCAGTCTGCAGAGGACCTGCGTCGCTAGTTGGGTGCGGCGATGC
>JAFMNE010000033.1 GCA_017859395.1 Ilumatobacteraceae bacterium
GATGACCCCCGCGAGGAGGCACCAGAGGAGGACTTCTTCGAGCTAGATCGCTGCGACATGACCCCTCCACGGTACCAATCATGCGCAACGCCCACCGGCGATGCTCGTGGGCGTCGACCTCAGTCAGCCTGCACGCCGAGCACCGTCCCATCCGGGCGTACAAGGACCAAGATGCGACCGCCCATGTCACTGATCACTGTGAGATCAATCACGACCGCGCCATCGGGTGCACCCGAAAGAGCAAGATCGACAATTGTGGGATCGTCGAGTGCATCCCGCACACCGCTGGCCACTGCCGCATCGAGTGAGGGCACTGCAGATGCGGCAAACACTGCGCCTTCGGCCCGAACCGGCTTCGTCGGCTCGGCTAATTCGCCCCCCTCGAAACGGTACGAACGAGCAAAACGGCCGGTGACGTCACCTGAGTCCGTATCGATCTCGGTTTCGGCGACCGTCACCGTGACACCCTCACGGTCCGCCAACACTTCGAACAGGGCGGGATCCCCACCTGTATCTGCCACGACCGCAGCGACGGCCTCGCCGATCAGGTCGAGTCGTGGCAGGCTATCGTCCGCTCCCCCACACGATGCCGCCACGAGCAGGGCCACAACACCCCACCGGTGCATCAGGTTTCCATGACGACGGGCACGATCATCGGCCGGCGACGCGTCCGCTCATTAACGAATTTGCCCGCGGCACGACGGACTTCGCGCTCGAGGGCCTCCACATCTCGCACCCCATCGAGCAGAGCTCGACGCAACGACGCCTCGACGGTCTCACATGCCTCATCAAGAAGATCCTCGGCTTCGGGCGCATAGACCCATCCGCGGGTGATGATTTCCGGCCCGGTGATGACGTCGCCGCTGTGCACATCGACGGTTGCCACCACCACGACCACACCCTCTTCGGCCAGCACACGACGGTCACGGATCACACCGCTTCCGACATCACCGATGATGCCGTCGACGAACACATATCCCGCGGGGACACGCTCACCCCATCGAAGGCCATCGTCGTCAAGCACCAGCACGTCGCCGTCTTCGCACACCAGCACGCGTTCATCGGGTACACCCATTCGCCGTCCCAGAGCTGCGTTTGCCACAAGATGACGGAACTCGCCGTGAATTGGGACGTACCAGTGGGGCTCGATGATGGAGAGGTACGTCTTGATGTCATCGGCTTGGGCGTGACCTGTGGCATGCACATCGGCGATACCCGAGTGCACAACCTGTGCTCCACGGCGCAACAGGCCGTCGATCACCCGATTGACGTTCGACTCATTGCCTGGAATCGCATGGCTCGACAACACGACAGTGTCGTCAGAACCCACCTTCACGAATCGGTTCTCACCCCGGGCGAGAAGTGCCAGCGCCGACATTGGTTCACCTTGGCTGCCCGTGGAAATGACACAGACCTCACCCGGGGCATAGTGATCGATCTCGGAGATATCGATCAGATGGGAGGGCTCGATGTTGATGACCCCAAGGTCACGCGCTAGGCGGACGTTCTTCCCCATCGACATACCAAGGGTGGCAACCCGACGCCCGGATGCAACCGCAGCGTCCATGATCTGCTGGATGCGATGTAGATGGCTGGCAAAACTGGCGGTGATGATGCGCCGCCCGGCCTGTTGAACAAACAACGCGCGCAGCACTTCCCCTACCGATGACTCACTGGGAGCGTGGCCGGCTTCCTCGGCATTGGTGGAATCGGCGAGTAGAACACGAACCCCGCGTTCGGTAGCGATCTGGCCCAGGCGCGCGAGATCGCAGCGCCGATCGTCGACCGGTGTGAGGTCGATCTTGTAGTCACCCGAGTGGAGCACGACCCCTTGTGCGGTCTCTACACATATTGCATGCGCATGCGGCACCGAGTGGGTGACCGCGATGAACTCAATGGTGAACGGGCCGACCTCCACTCGGTCGCCATCGGCGACAGCGCGAAACTCGACGCGATCACGCAGACCTGCCTCGTCGATGCGATTCGCAGCGATACCAAGGGTGAGCCGCGACCCCAATATGGGAAGGGGCCCGGCTCGGCGATCGCCGATGCCGTGCTCATCGCGCAGGAGGTACGAGATGGCACCGATGTGGTCCTCGTGACCGTGGGTGGTGACCAGGGCCTCGATACGTTCGGCGTTGTCGCGCAGGTAGGTGAAGTCGGGCAGCACCAGATCGATGCCATGCATATCGGCCGACGGGAACATCAAGCCGCAGTCGATGAGGACGATGCGTCGGTCTGGCCCGTCGCCCTGTTCGATGGCCATGCAGTTACGGCCGATCTCGCCGAGACCACCTAGGAGGACGATTCGAACGGGATCAGCCACGCGCGGCCACCAACTCGGCCCACACGCGACGAGCATCATCGGCCACCCACTCCGGTGCCACCCCGATGGGCAGTCGGCACTCGCCGACGTCGACTCCCAATGTTCGCAACATGGCCTTTGCAGGGATCGGGTTGGGCGCGAGTTCGCCAGTCTCGAAAGCGAAACTGGGCAACATTCGCATATTCACTGCGCGCGCACCGACCAGGTCACCAGCAGCGACGCAGTCGAACATCTCCACATGATCAGGAGCCGTCCAGTGGGTTGCCACCCCGACCGTGCCCACTGCTCCCACGCTCAGCAGAGGCAACGTGAGCGCGTCGTCGCCGCTGTACACCTCGAACGACTCTGGGGCAGCGGCGATGAGACGGGCTGTCTCAGCAGGGTTCCCAGCGGCATCTTTGAGCGCCACCACATTGGGCACCTCGTGAGCGAGGCGTAACAGCACCGCCGTGTCGATCTTCCGACCGGTTCGCACCGGGATGTCGTAGATGATCAACGGCAGGTCGGTGGCTGCGGCAACCGCCCGCAGATGCGCCTCGATTCCCGCCTGTGACGGACGCGAGTAGTACGGACACAGCGCGAGAACGCCATGCACGCCGACATCGGCGGCACGGCGGGTGAGGTCCACCGAATGCGCGGTGTCGGAGCCCACCGTGCCCGCGATGACCGGCACGTTTACCGCATCGACTACAGCTGCGAACAGATCCAGTTTTTCCGCATCGCTCAGGGTCGGTGATTCACCTGTGGTGCCTGCAATCACCAGACCGTCGTTGCCCTCGTCCACCAGCCGCCGTGCAATTTGTGCGGCCATGTCCAAGTTGAGTGATCCATCCGATGCGAAGGGAGTCACCATGGCGGTGAGCACGCGACCGAATCGTGGTTGTGCTGCCATCGGCGTTGAGGCTAGCCGTGACCGGGCCCCGGTGCGGGCCCCGTGATCACGCGTCGGCGCCGAGTTCGAACTTCAGGTACTCGGTTCCGGTGTCCTCCCAGTCCTCGAACTGGATCACGCCCATCTCCTCGAACCGGTGACGCAGCCAGGCGTCGTTGCGATCGAGCAGGCCGAGCTTCTTGCAGTTCGGGACGATCTTGGAGAACAGCATCTGCTGGAACACTTCACGGGTCGGGTCGCGCAGCACCAGCGGCACCACGTCCTTGGGGTTCACACCGTGCTTTTCCCATACCTCTTGGGACAAGAAGCGGTCACGCATGCGCACCGCAGCCTCGAAGGCGAACTCTTGACGGTCGCGCATCTCCGCATCGGTCATCTCGGAATAGACCTCCTTCAGCGAGAGCACGCCGAAGGCCACGTGACGGGCCTCATCGCTCATCACGTAGCGCAGCAATTGCTTGAGCAACGGCTCCTCCGTCATCTGATGCATGAAGCCGAATGCCGCGAGAGCGAGACCCTCGACCATGACCTGCATACCGAGGTACGTCATGTCCCAACGCGAGTCTTCGATGATGTCGTCGAGGAGCATTCGAAGGTGCGCATTTACTTGGAAGCCACCGTCGAGTTTCTCATCGAGGTACCGCGCGAACACCTCAACATGGCGCGCCTCATCCACCACCTGGGTGGCCGCGTACAACTTGGCGTCGTACCAGGGAACGGTCTCGGTGATCTTTGCCGTGCATAGCAGGGCTCCCTGTTCGCCGTGAAGGAACTGCGACAGGGTCCAGCGGCGTTGGTCGATACCGAATTCGAGCCATTCCTTGTCGCCCCACTTCTCGACAACGGTGCCCGCGTAATGGTCGGGGCTGAGACCAGCGGCGAACGCGGCCTGATCGGCGGTCACAACCTCGTCGAGCTCGACTTGGGTATCCCACGGAAGGTCCGTGGTGCCGTTCCACTGACCCACCTTGGCCTTCTCGTACAGCTTCCGCAACTGCGGCCGCGCCAGCGAATAATCCCAGGTAAAGATCGCGTCGGCGTTGTCGCGCACGATATGAGTCACCTCATCGACGTCAACATTGCTGACCGAGAGGATCGCTTCGATGTCGTCGACCTCATCGCGACCGATCATCTCATGTGTGGACTGGTGTTCGGTGGTGCTCATGATGCTCCAGTTGTGTTGGCGGTCGCAGCCGCGATGAATGGGGTTAGGTGATCGCGCACCGAGTCGGCATCGGTCATATCGACGATGTCGCTCGGCGCAAGGAAGTGAGACAGAGTCAGGCGCGCCAGCACATCAACAAGTGACAGCGCGGCATGCGAATCGAGATGCGGCGCGAGTAGCGGCGCGAACACGCGCGACGCCATCGCAACTGCCCGAGGAAGCCCGTCAACGGTCAGTCGACCGAGGGTGGCTCCGGGCTCAGCTGCCAGCAAATCGGCCAACGCCTCGTCGTTGCGCAGAGCTGCGCTGGCTGCGACGACGGCCCCGACCACCAGATCGGCGAGATCGTCAATGTGTGCAACCTCGGCATGGACATCATCGAGGAGTCGGCTGGTCTCACGGACTCGCAACGCCTCGAACAACACATCGCGTCCGCCCGGGAACAGCCGGTACACCGTGGCACGTGACACACCAGCGCCGCTGGCGATGTCGTCGATGGTGACGGCGTCAAAGCCACGACCCACAGCACTCGCCGCCGCGGCATCGAGCACCCGATCATCGAGCGATGCCAACGAATTCGGCTCGCGTGTCGAGGTGCCTGATGTCACACGTGAGACATTAGGCCGTGAATTGTCTCAGATCAAGGGGCGCGTGCCCCTGCCAGTCGACAGGCAAGATTTCGATTGATGCATTGACGGGTCTCGCGCTCCAACTTCTGCTGATCCCATGCATTCCAGAAATCGGCGTGGCCACCGAAGATTGACCCTGACGACAGCGCCAATCCCTCGGGGTCGACTGCCGGATGGTCAAAGGCGAGCGCGACCTGCGTGATGTACACCGGATGCGATGCGGGGCACTCCCCCGCCGTGCTGTACACCACGTGACGGCCGATCGGCAGCGGCACCACGTTGAGCCCATCCCAACAATCAGGGAAGACCACGCTGAGACGGAGGTCACCGATGTCGCGGCAGTCAGGAGGATGGACCTGGCGCGCCGCACCATCGCCACACGACCACGAGACGACCGTCTGGGGTTGGGGGTCGTCGATGGTTGCGTCGGCGCGCCCAGCGACGACTTGCAGCCCGGCCGGTGGCGCGACGACCCGCTCAGGATCCACACCCGGACCTGCCCGGTAGTACGCCACCATGCGCGCTGCCGAGACCACATCCCCGTTCGCGGTCACCAGAAGTGGCGCCCAATACGAGGCGGTATCCAATTTCTGGTCGCATGTCGTCTCTGCGGCGAGAAGTTCGCTGAGCCGGCTTGATGCCGTGACGCCGACAGCACCAAAGAATTGGTGAAGGTGGCTATGGCCGGCCATTCCCGGGTGCAGTATCGGGTCATCGGCCTCAATATGGGAGAGTTCGCACTCCACCACAAACTGCCCGCGGCCCCCTTGTGGCCCAGCGATGATCCGATCAGGTGCCGTCGCGCCCACCGGGTCCGTATCGCCGTCGAGGAGAACCGTCGCCGTCGCGATCGCCGCTGATGCAACAGCAGCAGTGACCGCGACAGCAACCCAGGCTCTCATCTCTGGCGTGCCGACTCAGCTGCGTGGATCCGCCGGTAGTCCGACTGCATCCGCATCCATCGCGGGCATCGATGCGGTCATCGGATCGGTGGGAGCAGTTGCCGCATCGGGCATGTCGGGCTGGGGCACCAGGTCGGGCAGCGGAGCTGTCTGCCAATCGACAGACGGTGGCGCCGACTCGACTTCGGTCAGCCAGGCGATGACATTCAACGCCTCGACGGACCAATCACCCGAGGCGGCAGCACCGCAGGCACCGATGGTCTGCAGGTCCGCGGGACGTGTCGTCGCCGCATCGTTACCGGTAAAACAGTTTCCTAGGGTTGAGGTGTCGGTCAGCACCGAGGCAACCGCGAGGTCGCCCGAGCCGCTGTCGGAGACGACATTGTCGCGAATAGCGTTCTCGTAGGAGTCCCACAAGATGGCGCCGTCGGGAATGGTGATGTCGAGCGTGCGCGAGGTTGCACAGTCGAGTTCCCACTCGTCACGGGTGGGCAGATCATCGCTCGGGGTCTCCTCGAGATACGGCACCGTGCCGATACCGGTGCGGTCATGGCCAAACACCAGGTTGCGCTCGATGACATTGCCGATGCCACCAGCCACCAGGATGCCATTGCCCATGGCGAGAAGCGCCACATCGATCGCGGGAGTATCGGCCTGGTTGTTGTCGTGGACGAGGTTGCCGATGATGGTTGTCTCCCGCTGCGGGTAACACAACTCATAGCTGCCGGAGTTCGGCACGATGCCGACACGGTTGTTCCGGAACACCGAGTTCACGATGTACAACTCGCCACCGGAGTTGGTTCCTGAGTAGCCAAGACCGTTGTGCTCGCTGATGATGTTGTCGACCACCGCATCACAGGGGTAGCACTGGCCGATGTACACACCGGCGTCCTTCGAACCCGCGGTGTAGGAATGCTCGATCACGCCGTCGACGGAGTCGAAGGCATAAATGCCGTAGTCACCGGTGCGATAGGTGTTGATGTACGACGCGCGGTAGCCGGTACTTCCAATCCAGAACACCGCGTTGTTCGTGTAGTTCATCCCCGTGAGATTCTCGACGGCCACATTTGACGCACCAAGGACACGGATGCCGTTGTCGAGTTCCATCCCACCGTCGAGCACCACCTCGTTACGACTTTCTCCACGAATGGTGATGCCATCGGTTTCCACATCAACTGATTCGTTATACACCCCTGGCGCGATCAGCACGAGATCGCCATATGACGCGGCGTCGACCGCCGCCTGAATGGTGTCGAACTCCGCCGGGACGGACAACACGCCGTCGCCTGCGGGATCTGGGGCCTCGGTTGTAGTGGTCTCCGCCGCCGTCGTCGCTGGCGCGTCGGTCGTGGCCGGTTCCTCAGCCGGTTCCAGCGCCGCAGTGCTCTGCGGCGCAGGCGCCGCAGTCGTCGCCTCTGATGCGGCATCGTCGCCACCATCGGAACCACAGGCTGCCATCACCATGGCGACACAGGTCACCGCTGCAATACGTTTCATTTTCCCCCCTAAGTGAAACCGCCGGCGCTAGCTGGCGGCGCTGACGCGCACGATGCCGGGCATCCCGACCCGTTCATTGCCGTGCACAGAACAGTAGTACCGGTACTCCCCGGGTTCCGCGAACCGAACGCGGAAGGTTGCCCCGGGCTGGAAGCCGTTGGCGCTTACCCCCCATTCGACCCCGTCGGCTGTCGTACGCGACCACTGCAGGCCGCCCGAGGCCCCCGCCACCGCCGCTGGCCCGACCACCGACACGATGTCGTGCTCATTCATTCCGCGGTTCTCCCACACGACGTCATCACCGACATTGACCTCGATCACCTCTGGCCGGAACAGGTTGTCGATCGCGATCACCCGTACCTCGACACCGGTTGGCTCGACTGTGATCGGAGCCGCGTCGTCATCAACTGGCGCATCGACATCGGAATCAGTATCGACTCTCGCGTCGGCTGCACCCGTTGACTCGTCGTGTGCAGATGCGCCGCTGCTACCCCCCACCGCGGCAACATCAGCACTGCCCGCCTCGATCTGCACGCGTTCTCCCGCGGCAACCCATCCGTCATTGCCGTCGTCGCTACACCCCACCCCGACCACGGAGACCGCGATAGCGACACCGGCAATCAGCACACGACGACCGAACGAACGGTCGTGTGTCGTGCGCTCAGACATCGAGGAAATACCCAGAGAATTGTTCACGCAAATCCTTCTTGGAGAACTTCCCGACGCTCGTCTTAGGAACCTCGGCAATGAACTCGACCGCCTCGGGCAACTGCCATTTCGCCACCTTGTCACGTAGGTGATCCAGCACATCGTCAACCGTCAACATCGCACCGGCAACAGGGACCACACAGGCGAGCGGGCGCTCACCCCAGCGCGGATGAGCCACACCGACGACCGCCGCCTCGGCGATGTCGGGATGCGACATCAATTCGTTCTCCAGCTCAACCGACGAGATCCACTCACCACCGGACTTGATCAGGTCCTTTGTGCGATCCACCAACCGGATCCGGCCCCGCGGGTCGACGGTGGCCACATCGCCCGTGCGCAGCCAGCCATCGGCGGTGAAACTCTCCCCCGCACGCTCATCGTTGTAGTAGGTGGCCGCGATCCAGTTTCCCCGGCACTGCAGTTCACCACTGGACTCACCATCCCACGCCACCGGCGCTTGCGTGTCAGGGTCGACCACCCGCATCTCCACGCCGAACGTGATCCGGCCCACCATCGTGCGGATATCGGCTTGCACATCTGCTGAGGCGTCACGTTCATCGGAATCAACATTGGCGACGGCGCAGATCGGCGACGTCTCTGTCATTCCCCACGCTTGCAGAATCGGCAGGCCCAGTTGCTCACGGTAGGCCTCTGACAGCGCCTTGGGCACCGCCGATCCACCGCAGGGGATGGCCCGCAACGCTGAGGTGTCGCGACCCCGCAGTTCGGGCAGGACCTGCATCCAGATTGTCGGCACGCCAGCAGCAACGGTCACGCGTTCACTCACCACCAAATCGGCAATCGCAGGTCCCGATAGATCAGCGCCGGGCATCACCAACGTCGACCCAGCGGCAACACCCGCATGCGCCAATCCCCACGCATTTGCGTGGAACATGGGAACGACCGGGCAGATCACATCTGATTCACGGGCCCCGAGTGAATCCACCGTCATCGCCCCCATCGTGTGAAGGAATGTTGAACGGTGGGAATAGACAACGCCTTTCGGGTTGCCCGTGGTGCCGCTCGTGTAGCACATCGAGGCGGCACGGTGTTCGTCGACCTCGTGCCATTCTCGAGGCTGAGCATCTGCCAACAGGTCCTCGTAGTTCAGAAGTTCGTGACCGGCGAGATCATCGGGAATGTCGCCTGCACCGTCGTCCATCAGCACGAGGTATCGCACCCGTTCAAACGTGGGCAACAACGGAGCGAGCAGACCGAGAAGGGAACGATCGACGAAGATCACTTCGTCATCGGCATGGTTGACGATGTAGGTGAGCTGTTCGGGAAACAGCCGAATGTTCAAGGTGTGCAGCACCCTTCCCGAGCACGGCGCAGCGAAATACAACTCAAGGTGCCGTGCCGAATTCCATGCAAAGGTCGCCACGCGGCCCTCTGGCGAAATGTCCAATGTGTCGAGCACGCCTCCCAGCCGCCGGGTGCGATCAGCCCAGTCGCCGTAAGAACAGCGCTGGCGCCCACCGGCGCTAGCGGTCACGATCTCCTTGTGCCCGAAATAGCGCTCCGCTCGGTCGAACAGATGGGCGATGTTCATCGGCACGTTCTGCATCAGTCCCTGCATGACCAAAACGCTAGCGAGGTGGTTTCCTCCGGTTGCCATCCGGCCAATGGACGGCCGTCATAACGGGGCTAGCGTCGCAACACATGGCGTCCGCATCGGCTTCGGTTCCGCGACCTGCATGGGCACCATGGTCGCTCGGAGCGTTTGCGGCGTTGGTCGCGGCAACGAATGTGGCCGGCATCTTCTGGGCGCGAATTATCGACGGTTCGCCGGCAGCCCTGCTGGTGCTGTCGTCGCGGAATCGCTGGCTTGCTCTTGCCCTCGGTGCCGATCTCGATCCGGTCGCCTACTGGGTGATCGCCCCAGTGCGACTCGGCCTGGCGTACGCCGTTTGCCACCTGATCGGCCGCGCGTATCACGCCACGGCACTGACCTGGTTCACGCGTTATCTCGGAGTGGACCCTGCCGGACTCGACGGCTTCCGGCGCGGTTTCGACAGGGCCGACTGGATTGTCGTGCCGTTCTTCGCTGGGTCAAACCTGGTCGCTGCGCTGACCGGGGTGCAACGTATGCGTCCGGCTCGACTCATTCCGCTGCTCGCGTTCGGCATCGTGGCCCGGCTCGCTCTCATCCAGTGGCTGTCCAACGTGTTCTCCGATGAATTGGACCAGGTGCTCAACTGGGTGCAGCGTTACTCGTGGTGGCTGGTTGGCGCATCGGTCGTGGGCGTATTTCTTCTCAATGCACGCAACGTTCGCCGCGGCGGCCGATGATTCCCACCGGTGTTAGTCTCAGTGCACCGAGTGGAAAGGGCAACAATGCACACGTACGAATGCGGCTCATGTGGAATGACTGTCAACGCGACCTGTGGTCGCTGTGACGCTCCGCTGGTCAATGATGTCCTGACAAAAGACGACGGATCGACAGTTCAGATTTCGAAATGTCCAAACGACCACGGAAAGATCAAATCTCCGCTGTGCTGCGGCGTTGATATGTCGTGCACCCTCGGCTGAAACATCCCTAATGGGTTCATCACCCGTGGTCAAAGTAGGCGATGAAGTCCGACCGTCACCCCTGGGTGATCGGCGATGCGGCGGCAGGCCAACAACACGCCGGGCATGAAACTCGATCTGTCGTAGGAGTCTTGGCGGATGGTCAGCGTCTGCCCGGTCGTT
This sequence comes from Ilumatobacteraceae bacterium, assembly GCA_017859395.1. GTDB lineage: Bacteria > Actinomycetota > Acidimicrobiia > Acidimicrobiales > Ilumatobacteraceae > Casp-actino5. The sequence goes on from JAFMNE010000033.1 coordinate 10,814, forward strand.
CCCAAGATCACTTCTTGATGGGCGACGGCACCACGCATCCGCACTGAGTGGATGTGCACGCCGTTGGGGCCGCGGCCGCCGCGAGCGCCCTCGACTGTGGTGTGCCGCGTGGGATCCTGCGCCCAGCCCGCCGACCCCGGTCGCATCATGTCCGCCGTTGCCACCGCAGTGCCCGAGGGAGCATCGGCCTTGGCGTCGTGGTGAATCTCGATGATCTCGGCGGTGTCGAAATAGGGCGCTGCCAACTCGGCGAAGCGCATCATGAGCACCGCCGATATGGCGAAGTTCGGTGCGAACACACAGTGCGCCGCCGCATCGGCGAACAGCGACGACATCTCGTCGATTTCACCCGGTTCGAAACCGGTGGTGCCTACAACGAGATGCACCCCATGGAGCGCGCAGAACGGAATCAAGGTGCGCGAGGTATTCACCGTGCTCAGATCAACCACAACATCGCAGCCAGCATCGACAAGCGACCGAAATTCAGAGGTCGGCGCAACGCCGGCGATCGAATCGGTTGGCTCGGCGCGCACCACTGCGGCCACAAGTTCTAGGTCGTCAGCAGCCGCGATCGCCGCGCATGCAGCCGAGCCCATCCGTCCGGCAGCACCGACAACGCCGACGCGTATCGATGCCGTAGATCCGGTGGTGTTCATCGTTCGCAGGCTAGCGGGCATGGGTGCGGGGCGCCGGCGTGGCACCCTCGGCTCATGCAGTCACGAAACGCGAAAGTCGCGGTCATGTCGTCGATTACCAGACGATATGACCGCGACCTCCAGAGAGTTCAGCGTCCGGATCAGCGGTGACGGCGCCGGCCACCGCCGCCACCACGCGGACCCTGCGAACGGCCCGAGTCGGGGCCGAGATCGCCGAGTTCACCAGCGAGTTCGGCATCGAACTCGTCGTCGAAGCTCATCGACTCAACCTCGTCTGATCCGCCTGCGGGAGCGGGTGCCGGCGCGGGGGCCGATGATTCGCCTCCACCATCTCCGCCGGCGAGATCGCCGGTCGGGGTCAGGCTGACCTTGCCCTTGTCGTCGATTTCTTCGACGACAACCTCGATCTCGTCGCCGAGGCTGAGGACATCTTCAACCGCGTTGATGCGCTTGCCGCGACCCAGCTTCGAGATGTGCACGAGGCCGTCACGACCCGGGAGAATGTTCACGAAGGCACCAAACTTGGTGATGTTCACCACGCGACCCATGTAGGTCTTGCCGATCTCTGCCTTGGGCGGATCGACAATCGCCAAGATGGCAGCGCGAGCCTCTTCCATGCGCCACGACTCGACGGCGCCAATGGTCACGATGCCAACGGCCCCGTCATCATCGACACCGATGTCTGCGCCCGTCTCGGCCTGGATCGTGTTGATGATCTTGCCCTTGGGACCGATGACCTCGCCGACCTTGTCGATCGGAATGGTGATGGTGACGATCTTCGGTGCCGTATCGGCAACCTCGCTACGAGCCGACGAGATCGCGGCGTTCATAACCTCGAGGATCTGCATCCGCGCGTCGCGCGCCTGCTGCAGAGCATCGGCCAACACCTGAGCGGGAATGCCATCAATCTTCGTGTCGAGCTGCAATGCGGTGATGGCATCTTCGGTACCGGCCACCTTGAAGTCCATATCGCCGAAGGCATCTTCGGCACCCAAGATGTCGGTCAAGGTCACGTACCGGTCACCGTCTTTGACCAGGCCCATTGCGATGCCCGACACCGCACCCTTCGTGGGCACACCGGCATCCATCAGCGACAGGCTCGATGCGCACACCGAACCCATCGAGGTCGAACCGTTCGACGACATGACCTCGGAGACGAGGCGCAGCGTGTAGGAGAAGTCCTCCTGGCTGGGCACCACGGGCAGAACAGCGCGGGCAGCGAGTGCACCGTGACCGATCTCGCGACGCTTCGGCGAGCCAACGCGACCGGTTTCGCCATTCGCCCACGGCGGCATGTTGTAGTGGTGCAGATAACGCTTCTCGTTGTAGGGGCTGAGCGAGTCGATCATCTGATTCATACGCGGCATGGCCAGGGTGCAGACGTTCATCACCTGGGTCTCGCCACGCTGGAACAGGCCCGAGCCGTGGGCGGTCGGCAAGACACCGACCTGTGCCGAGATCGGGCGCAGATCGGCCACACCGCGGCCGTCGATTCGCACACCCTCATCAACGATGCGGCGACGCACCGCCGCCTTGGTGAGCGACCGCACTGCCTCCCGCACCGCCTTGTCCTGGCCGGCGAACTCGGCGCCGTCGCCACACAGGGCAGCCACGGCCGCATCAGCTGCAGCATCGAGAGCGGCGTTGCGCTCTGACTTCAGAGCGAGACCGGCAGCAACGCGCACCTGATCGGCGACCACACCCTCCACCGCGGCGTACACCTCGGGGGTGTAATCGAGAATCGGTGTGAAGGCCATCGGCTCAATCGGCCCGTTCGTCGCAATCACACTGGCCACCAATTGGCGCTGCAGCGCAATCGACTCCTTGATCCAGACCTTCGCCGCCTCAAGCCCACCGGCAAGCACGCCTTCGTCGACCTTGGGGGCACCATCTGCGTAGTACTCAAAGCTGCGCTCGGTTCCACCCGCCTCAACCATCATCACGGCCACATCACCGTCATCGAGTTCACGACCGGCCACGACCAGTTCGAACGTACCCGCATCACCCTCGGCATACGTGGGGTGAGGGATCCACGTGCCCTCGACGGAGTACGCGATACGCACCGCGCCAATCGGCCCCTCAAACGGGATACCCGAAATCATCAATGCCGCCGACGCGGCGTTGATCGACAGCACATCGTGCGGATTCTCCTGATCAGCGCCGAGCACCGTGGTCACGATCTGAGTCTCGTTACGGAAGCCTTCCGCGAACGACGGACGCAGCGGACGGTCGGTGAGTCGGCAGGTGAGGATCGCCTCTTCGGTGGGGCGGCCTTCGCGACGGAAGAACGAACCGGGAATTTTTCCGGCGGCGTACGCCCGCTCTTCGACATCGACGGTCAGCGGGAAGAAATCGATGCCGGGACGAACACCGCTGGCCGCATTGGCCGTGGTCAGCACACGGGTACCGCCGATGACTGCGACGACGGCGCCTTGGCTCTGCGGGGCAAACTGCCCGGTCTCGAGCGTGATGGTGCGGTCGGTACCCGACACGGGCGCGGACACGCGAATTGGATCAGCCACGATGGGCTCCTTTCCGGGTCGTACATGACCCGTCTGTGAGGAGCAACCGCTCGGCGGTTCCCAGTTGGCGTCCCCGCACCCATGCGCTGCGGAATCGGCAACCGGTAACCGACCCTCGGTCACTCGGTTATCGCGTCGCGTCGGGGGACGCGGCGCCGGAGGTGTCACGAACAGGACGCGACCATCACTCCACGACGAACCCTAGCGCGCATCACGCGCATATGCGCGGACTGCGTCAGCGGCGCAGACCCTGGTCGGCGACGATCTTGCGGTATCGATCGACGTCGAGGGACCTGACGTAGTCGAGCATGCGACGACGACGGCCGACCAACATGAGGAGGCCACGACGGCTGTGGTGGTCCTTGGGATGCGTCTTCAGGTGATCGGTGAGGTGCTGAATGCGCGATGTGAGCAACGCGATCTGCACCTCGGGTGATCCGGTATCGCTGTCGCTCAGACGGTGACGTTCGATGACGTCTGCCTTGGGCTCAATGGCCATGTGTGTCTCTCCTCAATGCCTACCTGTCGGTGGTCGCGGGGAATCCCGCATCCGGCAGAGTCGGAACCCCAACGGACAGCGGAAGGCTACGACTCGACGTCGAAGCCCACAACCCCGAGCACCTCGGCAGCCCGGGAGATATCACGCTGCAGTTGGGCCACCAGAGCGTCGAGCCCGTCGAAGCGTTGTTCGTCGCGCAACCGCTCTATGAACCGCACAGCAACCTCTTCGCCATACAGGTCACCGTCGAAGCCGAGCAGGTGAGCCTCGACCAACGACCGTTCGGCCGTTGCATAGAACGTTGGTCGCCGACCGATATTGACCACTGCTGGATGCACGGATCCATCCGCACGAACAAACTCCGCTGCGTACACCCCATCGGAAGGGATGGCCATACCCGGTCCGGTATCGACATTTGCGGTCGGCACACCGATCGTGCGGCCGCGGCGGTCACCGTCGATCACCCGCCCGCGCAATTCGGCGGGTCGCCCCAACATCTCGGCTGCACGTGCAATATCGCCGTCCGCCAGTGCCGCGCGAATAGCAGTCGAAGAAATCACCGCTCCCCCGACATGGCGCGGCACAAGGTCGACCGGTTCCACTTCGAATCCTGACCCCTGGCCCACCTCGGACAACAGGGCCACATCGCCCTCCCGTCCGCGACCAAAGTGGAAATCAGACCCAACGATGACGCGGACCGCCTGCAATCCATCCACAAACACACGCCGCGCAAACGACCGAGCATCCTCGGTGGAGGCTGCCGCATCGAAGGGCAGCACCAGCGTTGCATCGACCCCGGTCGCCTCCAAAAGTTCAAGCCGGTGTCGACGACCGGTGATGACAGCCGGGGCCGATTCGGGCCGCACCACAGTGGCCGGATGCCGGTCGAAGGTCACCACGGCACTGCGCATCCCTCGCTGATGAGCCGTATCGACAACACGTCGAATGACCTCTTGATGACCACGGTGCACACCGTCGTATACCCCGATGGTGACGACCGCACGGTCATCGGGCCACGGACACGAGTCGACACCGTCGAGTACGAGCACGATGCCTGAACCTATCGTTCCTGCTCGACTGGAAGAACGACGCTGGGTTTTGCCCGCCCAGCGCCGTGCGCGTCGTACACAGCGAGAAGTGCGCCATCGTGGAACACCGCCCACGGGCCAACGTCTGCAGGGGCTGCCAGAACCGCACCGTGACGCACCTGCGACGCCACAGACGCGTCAACATCCCAGCGTTCCAGCGCTTCAACGGCGGTGCCGATATCGAGCAGCGGGCATTCGTCGGGCGGAGCGGCACGCTGCTCGCCGAAGGTTCCAACCGCCGTGCGGCGCAGAGCCCGCAGATGCGCGCCGCCTCCCATCAGCGCGCCGAGGTCGGCAGCGAGCGTGCGCACATAGGTGCCGGTGGAGCAGTCAACCGAGATGTCGATCACGAGTGGATCGTGTGTCGGGACAACATCGAAACGCGACACGGCGACTGCGCGAGCCTCGCGCTCGACCTCCCCACCCTCTCGAGCGATTTCATGCAGTCGACGGCCATCGACGCGTCGCGCCGACACCATCGGCGGAACCTGCATCACCGAACCGATGAGGTGCTCCGCGATACACCGGCGGACTTCGTCGATATCGACCGCCTCCATGTCATGGCGAACGGTGATCTCGCCATCAGCATCGAGGGTGTCGGTTTCGGCGCCGAACACGACTTGCGCCGTATACGTCTTCGTGTCACCAGTGAACGCGAGTAATCGGGTGGCATGACCGACGCCGACGACCAGCACTCCTGTCGCCCCGGGGTCGAGGGTGCCAGCATGACCGATACGTCGTTCACCGAGACGTCGACGCAGCATCGCGACCACATCGTGGCTGGTGATACCGGCCGGTTTGTCCACAACGCAGACCCCGTGCACGGTGGGAGGCCGGCGTCGCGCCATAGGTCAGTCCGTTTCCCGCCGCCGGTCATCGCGCAGGATTTCATCGATGCGCTCAGCAGCACGAAGAGCATCATCGGCTCGAAAATCCAAAATCGGCGTCTTCTTTGCCCGAATCTGGCGCGCGATCGACGACTGCAATCGCACACGATGTTCATCGAGTGCCTCGATGATGGCGTCGTCCCCGTCTGGGCCCTCAAGCGAGTCGAAATAGACATGCGCGCGATTCAACTCATCGTCCACGTCGATACCGGTCACCGTCACGAACTCAAGTCGTTCATCGCCGATTCGCACAAGCTCATCGGCGATGATCTCGCGAAGCGTCTGTCCAACCCGCACCGATCGCGGGTAGCGCTGGGCCCCGCCACGACCGGAGCCCCGACGTGGAGCCTTGCGTGACATATCAGGTGAGCGTGCGCTCGATCTCGCGCTCGTCGAAGGTCTCGATGATGTCGCCAGGCTTCAGATCCTGGAAGTCGCTGAGCCCGATGCCGCACTCAAACCCTTCACGCACCTCTCGGACATCATCCTTGAAGCGCCTGAGCGACGAGATCTCGCCCTTCCAGATGATGGCCCCGTCGCGCAAAAAGCGCACCTTGGAACCACGGGAGATCGTGCCGTTCTGCACGTAGCAGCCAGCGATTGCACCGATCTTGGGCACCCGGAAGATTTCTCGCACCTCAGCATCGCCTGTGACGACTTCTTCGTACTCAGGGGCGAGCATGCCGACCATCGCCTGTTCGATGTCCTCGAGCAGTTTGTAGATGATCTCGTAGGTTCGGATCTCCACGTTCTGCGCATCGGCGAGTTCCCGCGACTTGCGGTCGGGACGGACGTTGAAGCCCAAAATGGTCGCATTGGTGGTCTCGGCCAAGCTGATGTCGTTCGCAGTGATGCCGCCGACGCCTCTGTGGACGAAGGTGACATCGACTTCATTGCTGCCGAGTTTTCGGAGGCTCTCGGTGACCGCCTCAAGCGACCCCTGCACATCTGCTTTCAAAATCAGGTTGAGCGTTGCCGACTCGCCGGACTGGATATGCGCGAAGATGTCTTCGAGTTTCGTTCCGGTCTTCACCCGCGCATCAGCACGTTGATCGCGGATCTTGCGATGGTGCTCGCGGGCTTCACCCACAGTGCGTGCAATCTTCTCGTCAGGGGCAGCGCGGAACTCATCACCGGCAGCGGGCACCGACGACAGACCAAGCACCTCAACCGGGGTTGACGGGCCCGCCACTTTGATCTGCTCTCCACGATCGTTCACCATGGCGCGCACACGGCCCCATGAGGCACCTGCCACGATCGGGTCGCCGACCTTGAGCTCTCCCTTATCGACCAGCACCGTGGCCACCGGGCCACGTCCCTTGTCGAGGTTGGCTTCGAGCACAACGCCCTTGGCGCGTCCCGTCGGGTTCGCCTGCAGTTCTTCGAGCTCTGCGACGACCAGCAACTGGTCGAGAAGGTCGTCGATACCGAGATCGACCAGTGCGGCCATTTCAACGACGATCGTGTCGCCACCCCATGCCTCGGGGACGAGTTCGTATTCAGCCAACTGAGTCAGCACGCGCTGCGGGTCGGCATTGTCTTTGTCGACCTTGTTCACCGCGACGATGATCGGAACCTCGGCAGCACGTGCATGGTTGATCGCCTCGATGGTTTGAGGCATCACACCGTCGTCAGCGGCCACCACGAGAACGACGATGTCGGTCACCTGTGCACCACGGGCGCGCATCTGGGTGAACGCGGCATGGCCCGGGGTGTCGATGAAGGTGATCTGAGCGCCATTGCGCTCCACCTGGTAGGCACCGATGTGCTGAGTGATGCCACCAGCCTCACCGTCGACAACATTCGCGGAGCGGATCTTGTCCAAGACTGTCGTCTTGCCATGGTCGACATGGCCCATCACGGTGATCACCGGTGCGCGTTGACGCAAGGCCTCTTCGTCATCATCGTCGCTGTCGTCGAACAGCGCCTGCAGCTCGACCTCTTGCTGCTGGCCGGGATCGACAAGCAACAACTCGGCACCGACATCGAGAGCGAACAGTTCCATGTGGTCGTCGGACAGTGCCTGCGTGGCGGTGATCATCTCACCGTTGTTCAGCAGGAACTTCACGACGTCGGCGGCCGTTCGGCTCAACTTCGGAGCAAACTCTTGGGCCGACACACCACGCTCGATGACGATGATGCCCTCGGGCACCGGTGCCGAGCGATCGGTCAGCGTCAGATGCTGTGGCTGAAGCTCGTCTTGATCGCGACGACGACGCCGCTTTGATCGGCGAGGCGGCCGACGCTGCCCGCTAGGACGGGGACCCCCACCCGGGCGACCACCAGGAGGGCCACCGGGCCCACCAGGGCCGCCACCGGGGCGCGGACCGCCGAACCCACCGGGACGTGGGCCACCACCGGGACGCGGCGCGTACCCACCTGGGCGGGGGCCGCCACCGGGGCGTCCGCCACCACGTCCAGCTGGCGCTGCCTGGCCAGGCGGCGGCGGAATGAGCTTGCCTGACGCCGAGACCGGACGCCCAGGAGGCGGCGGAATCGGTCGCCCTGACGCTGACGTCGGCGGCATCGGTCGTGACGGAGGGGCCGCTGGTGGCGGCGTCGCCGGTGACGGTGGCGCGGCCGCTGGCGGTGCAGCAGGTTCGACAACGGGTGCCGCTGCAGCTTCGGGCCCTGGAGACGAGATCACCCTGCTCGGTATCTCCGGCGCCGGGGCGGGCGCCACAATGTCAGCGGCGTCGGCAACTGGTTCGGACGCCAGCTCGGGTGGCGCCGTATCGGCGGGGAGAGCATCGCTCGACTCGGCCGATGTCTCTGCAGCCTCGGGCGCGTCGGCGGGCGCACCAACCACGACGGTCTCGGCGACCTCGGGAACCGGCGCTGCGGCTGCTGAGGCGTCGCCAGGAGACTCTGTTTCCGAGTCTGGTTCTGCTGCGATCGACGGGGCATCATCGGCAGCAGCGGTTGTCGTCGCCGCGACCTTCTTGGCGGTGGTTTTCTTCGCGGCGGTGGTCTTCGCTGCGGTCTTCTTTGCTGCGGTCTTCTTTGCTGCAGTCTTCTTCGCGGCGGTCTTCGCTGCGGTCTTCTTTGCTGCAGTCTTCTTCGCGGCGGCCTTCTTTTCTGGCTCCGGCGGTTGTTCGTCGCGGGTCAATCCGTCACGCTCGGCACGCCGTCGCAACATGTCGGCATAGGCCTCCTCGAGGCCGGTCTGCGGGCCTTTGGCAGCTACACCCAGTGCGTCGCATAGCGCCAACGTCTCGGCATTCGTCATGCCGAGTTCCTTTGCCAGTTCGTTCAGTTTGATCTTCTTCGCCACCGTCAGGTCAACCCTTTCGCCTCGTCGTCATCGTGGGCACCTTCACCCCATCCTGCCAGCACATCTGCCGCAACCCTGCGTCGCCATGCTCGCTCGAACCCGCCGTTACGAATTCCCGCGGCAATACACACCGCGCCGCACACCCACGCACCACGTCCCGGCGCGGTGCTCGATTCAATTGGTCGACCAGCGTCATCGAGTACGACGCGACGCAGGTCGCTACGCGATGCACGCCGGCGACAGCCAACACAGGTACGGATCGGAACATGAGGGTCACTGCTCGTCGTCACCACCTCCGGTGGTGTCAGCGTCGGCCTCTGCAGGGGCAGCACCTTCGGCAACCGCATCATCGGAGTCTCCTGCGGTGCCATCGTCTGCCGAGGCATCCGATTCCAATTCAACGCCGCTCGACTCGGCCCACTCGGACTGACTCACCACAGTGCCATCGGCCGCATGCCATTCCATCTCACCAGTATCCGGGTTGGTCACCCATTCGCCCTCGGCGTACTCGACCGCCGGCTCACCCGCGGTCAGGTATGCCCCAGCAGGCACGCCATCAGCCAACTGGCTCTCGGAACGAATATCGATGCGCACACCGGTCAGGCGTGCTGCAAGACGCGCATTTTGTCCCTCACGACCGATCGCGAGCGACAACTGATGATCAGGCACGATCACATCGGCTTGCGTTGCGTCCTCGGAGATCAACACCTGGGTGACCTTCGCCGGCGACAGGGCCTTCGACACAAAGTCAGCAAGATCCTCGCTGAATGGCACAATATCGATTTTCTCGCCACGCAGTTCGTTCACAACCATGCGCACCCGCGCACCACGGGCACCCACACACGCGCCGACCGGGTCGATGTTGTGGTCGTTCGACCACACCGCAATCTTGGTGCGGTGACCCGGTTCGCGCGCGCACGCGCGAATTTCCACGATGCCGTCAGCAATCTCGGGAACTTCTAATTCGAAAAGGCGCTTGATCAGACCCGGGTGAGTCCGCGACACCACGATCTGGGGCCCCTTGGAGGTCTTGCGGACCTCAACGATGTAGGCCTTTGACCGATCGCCCTGGTTTGGACGCTCGTAGGGCACCTGCTCGGCTTGGGGCAGAAGCGCTTCCACCCGACCGAGGTCCAACAGGGCGTATCGCGCTTCGGTGCGCTGCACGATGCCCGTGACGAGGTCGCCCTCGCGGTTGGCGTACTCCTCGAACTTGCGGTCGCGCTCCACTTCGCGGATGCGCTGCGACATGACCTGCCGCACCGTCTGGGCGGCGATACGACCCATTTCGGCCCGATCAGGTGTGTCGTCGCGCGGGTTGACCCAGTTGCCTTCTTCATCGAGGTCGTAGGCGGTGAAGCTGAAGTCCATGGTGTCGGGATCGACGCCAACAACAACCTCATCGGCGGCATCAGGACGACGCTTGTAGGCGCTTGCCATCGCCTCGACAAGAACCTGCAGCAGCGCCTCTACCGACAGGCCCTTTTCTTGGGCCAGCATCCGGATGGCTTCGCTCATGTCCAGATTGCTCACGCTCGCTCCTCCAACTCCTGTTCATCGGCCTCCGACGTCATATCGGATGCGCTGTCCCCGACGGTACCGGCGTCGTGCGGGGTCGGTGCGGTGCTCCGGTCACGCTGTTTGCGTGCCGGGCCGGTCGGTTTCGGGGTGGGTCCCCATTCGAAGATCGTGTGCGCCTTCTCGATCTGGTCGACCGCAACGGTCTCCTCAATCGGTGTTGCATCGTCGTTGACACCGGTGCGCACGGTGATGGTGTCGGCTGTCGATGCCACCAATAGACCACGAATTCGACGACGACCGTCATCGCCGGGGCGCAGGCGAAGAGCGACATCCTTGCCGATTTCGCGTGCGAAATGCTCCGGGAGGCGCAACGGACGTTCCACACCGGGACTGGTCACTTCAAGCGTGTATCGCCCCGGGATTGGGTCGCTGTGATCCAGCTCACGAGAGATAAGGCGCGTGGCTGTTGCGAGCGCATCAAGGTTCACACTGCCAGAGGAACCCGGCGGAGTGTCGATGGTGACACGCAGCGTGCCGCCGCGTTGCTCCAGGTCGTACAGCTCAAGCCCGAGGTCCACCACAAGGGGTTCGACGAGTGCGCGAACACGGCTGAGCACGGGCGTCGCCACGGAGCCGTTGCCCGCGCCTCGGTCCTGCGTTGTCGCCATCGTCACCCACTCCTGTTCGCGCCTTCAGTTGTGTGCTCCCAATAAACAAGGCGTGGGGCAAGCCCCACGCCTTTCGGTCGCATCAACCAAACAGCTCACCGGAGTATACCGGCTGCCAGAGGTATCGTGCCGGAGTGCTTCGCCTGTCAACGCTGTTCTTGAAGACGCTCCGCGAGGATCCGGCTGACGCCGAAGTGGCCTCGCATCGACTCCTGGTGAGAGGCGGTTTCATTCGCCGCGCAGCTCCCGGTGGCTTCACATGGCTTCCGCTCGGTTGGATCGTGTACCGCAACGTCGAGCGCATCATTCGTGAAGAGATGGACGCCGCTGGATTCCAAGAGGTGCACTTCCCCGCCCTACTGCCATCGGAGCCCTACGAAGCCACCGGGCGATGGACCGACTACGGCCCGAATCTGTTCCGCTTGCAGGACCGTCGCGGCAACGATCACCTGCTCGCTCCCACCCACGAGGAGATGTTCACTCTGTTGGTGCGCGATATCGCCACCTCCTACCGCGACCTGCCATTGTCGATCTACCAGATTCAGACCAAATACCGCGATGAGGCGCGACCTCGCGCCGGGCTGTTACGTGGACGCGAGTTCGTCATGAAGGACTCGTACTCGTTCGATATTGACGATGACGGCCTCGCGCGCTCTTACCAACGACATCGTGATGCGTATATCTCCACTTTTGAACGTCTTGGATTGCCGTTTGTGATCGTGTCGGCCACGTCCGGCGCGATGGGCGGGTCCGCGTCTGAGGAGTTTCTCGCCCCCATCGACGTTGGCGAGGACACATTCGTGCGGTGCACCAGCTGCGGCTACGCCGCAAACACCGAAGCGGTCGAGTCCGCGATCGTGGCCGTGCCCGACGCCACGACACCTACACCACCAGCATCAGTCGTCGACACTCCGGGCACTCCCACCATTGCCACGTTGGTCGACCATCTCAACGCCCACCTTCCACGCGACGACCGAGAATGGGTCGCCGCCGACACGCTGAAGAACGTGGTCGTCATGTTGCACCAACCCGACGGCAACACCGAACCGCTTGCAATCGGTGTGCCCGGCAATCGCGACGTCGATATGAAGCGATTGGAGGCCGCAGTGGCTCCTGCCGAGGTTGCAGCCTTCGACGAGAACGACTTTGCCGCCCATCCGGCGCTCATGAAGGGCTATATCGGGCCGGGAGTACTGGGGGCCGCATCAACATCGGGTATCCGCTACCTCGTCGATCCACGCGTCGTCGATGGCAGCGCATGGGTCACCGGGGCCGACCAGACCGGGCAGCACGTGATCGGTCTGGTGTCCGGTCGCGACTTCATAGCCGATGGGACCATCGACGTTGCCGAGGTTCGCGAGGGCGATCCGTGCCCGCAGTGCGACGGATCGCTCACCATCGCTCGCGGTATTGAAATCGGCCACATCTTCCAGTTGGGTCGCAAATACGCCACGGCACTCGAACTGCGCATCCCCGCCGAGTCCGGCGAGTTGGTCACACCCACGATGGGTTCATACGGCATCGGCGTATCACGGGCCGTTGCCGCCATTGCCGAAACCCATCACGATGAGTTCGGTTTGTGTTGGCCGCGCGAGATCGCTCCCGCCGATGTTCACCTGATCATCGCTGGACGCGACGATGGGCCGCAGCGACCAGTTGCCGAGCGGCTCGCGACAAAGTTCAGCGCGGCCGGGTTGAGGGTGCTGTTCGATGACCGCGAGGGCGTATCACCCGGGGTTCGTTTCAAAGATGCTGAGCTGATTGGAGTGCCCACGATCGTTGTTGCTGGGCGCGGGATCGATGATGGTCTTGTCGAGGTGAAAGACCGTCGTTCCGGCGAGCGCATCGACGTGGACATTGACGCCGTCGTGGACCATGTGCGCGCGGTTATAACCAACAACTGATCTTCCGAAGATCATCACCTGCGCAGCAGCATCCGCGGAAGCGCGATGGCCATCGCAATGAGCCCCGCCGCGATCATGGCAGCTTCGTGGGCG
>JAFMNE010000076.1 GCA_017859395.1 Ilumatobacteraceae bacterium
CCGATCTGGGCATGGCCGATGAGACCGCACTGCAGGCCGGTGTCCACGTTGTGGTCTTCGTACGCAGCAATCCATGCCTCGTTGCGCATATCGGCTTTGCGGACCATTGGGCCGGCGTGCATCGCGGTGTGGATCTCGTCGCCAGTGCGGTCAAGAAAACCGGTGTTGATGAATGCCACGCGATGCCGCGCCACGCGGATGCAGGCCGCGAGATTCACGGTGGTACGGCGCTCTTCGTCCATGATGCCGACCTTCACCGTGTAACGGGGCAGGCCGAGAGCGTCTTCGATATCGGTCAAAATCGCATCGAAGCCGGCGACCTCATCAGGCCCATGCATCTTGGGTTTGACCACATAGATCGACCCATGTCGGCTGTTGAACGATGTCGCAGGGTGCGCGCACAGCACGGTGACCAGCGCGTCGACGATGCCTTCGGACACTTCAGCGCCGTTGGTATCAAGAACTGCGGGCGTCGTCATCAGGTGGCCCACATTGCGCACCAGCATCATCGACCGGCCGGGCAAGGTGATGGCTCCGTTCACCGTGTCCACAGTGATGTCGTCAGCAAGTTGGCGTGTGAACGTCGTCGTGCCCTTGGTGACGTCACAGGTGAGGGTGCCGCGTTGTAGGCCGAACCAGTTGCGGTAGGCGGCGGCCTTGTCGGCGGCATCCACGCAGGCCACGGAGTCTTCACAGTCGACGATGGTCGACACTGCGGCTTCCAAGATCACGTCGGCGACACCGGCCGCATCGACCGCGCCCACCGAATGGGTCGGATCGATCTCGATGATGGCGTGCAGACCGTGGTGGCGCAGCACCACCCTCGAGGGCGTTGACACCGGCCCTGCCCAGCCAACGGTGGTCACCGTGTCGGCCAGGCCGACCGTGCGCCCGTCGTCGAGGGTGACCTGCAGAGTGCCGTCGACGATGCGGTACGCGGTGCTGGTTGTGTGGCTTGCGCCATCGAGTGGGGCAACCTCGTCCAGGATTGTGCGGGCTTGGGTAATGACGCGTGCCCCGCGCACCGGGTCGTAGGGGCCTGATGGTGGTGAGTCGCCGAGGGCATCGGTGCCGTAGAGGGCGTCGTAGAGCGAACCCCATCGGGCATTCACCGCGTTGATGGCGTATCGCGCATTGGTGACGGGTACGACCAACTGCGGCCCGGCGATGTGTGCGATCTCGTCATCGACACCTGCAGTATCGATGTGAGTGTCATCATCGACGGGTTGGAGGTAGCCGATGTCGATAAGCATTGCGCGGTAGGCGTCGATGTCGGTGATCGGGCCCGGATGCTCCCGGTGCCACGCGTCGATCGCGGATTGCAGTCGGGTGCGCTCATCCAGCAGGTCGGCGATGCGGGGGCCGTGGGTGGCGACGAGGTCGGCCAAGGTCGCCCATACCGTGTCGGCTGAGATACCGGTACCGGTGACGGCCTCGGTTTCAACGAAATCTGCAAGCTCGACCCCGATCCGCAGACCGTGGCGTTCGACATGATCGCCCATCTGGATCAGTTCCCGAAGGTGCCGAGTCGATCGGCGGCGTCGCCCATGTCGTACATCGTGGTGTACTCGTAACCGAGCCCGTCGCTCAGCCCGTGGTCCTGCTGGCTGCGGTACAGGTCCTTGTAGGCAGCGATCGATGCCGGGTCGTTGGCGGCGATCTGTGCAGCGAGGCCGTCAACGGTTGCATCGAGTTCGTCGGCGGGAACGCACTGGCTGGCCATACCCCAGGCGTGCGCCTCCGCTCCGGTGAAGGTACGCGCGGTGTAGGACAGGTCGCGGGCACGGGTCACTCCGACGGCTCGGATCAGTCGGGCGCTCATTCCCCACGTGGGACGCAGACCCCATTTGGCGTGCGTGTCGCCGAGCTTGGCGGCATCGCTGACAATCATGAGGTCACACGCCAGTGCCAGTTCGAGTGCGCCGGTGTAACAGTGTCCGTTGACCTTGGCGATCGTCACCTTCGGCATCTGTGACAGCAAGTCACAGGCCCGTCGCGCGGGGGTGTTCAACGCCCCGGACACGTCGCCGTCAGCAGGGGGTTCTGCCGCGAGGGCTTTCAGGTCGACGCCAGCGGAGAAGGCGCGCCCTGTGCCGGTGAGGACGACAACGCGAACGGCATCGTCGGCTGCTGCGGTATCGAGAGCGTCGGCGAGTTCGGTGAGCAGGGCGGGAGTGAGCGCGTTCAGGGCCTCGGAGCGATCGAGGGTGAGCGTGCGGATATCTGCGGTGTCGGTCACGATGATGGGCACGGGGTCAGGCTGTCATGTGACGAGCCTGTGGCGGGAATCGGTGACCGGTGCGCAGATGGGGGTGTGGTGTCAGCGTCGCCCGAAGAGGCGCTTCAGCGCCGAGGGTCGGTTGGCCGACCCGGTGGCGGCGCAGGCGCAGCGGTCGCTGGGCGCAACGTCGGCGAGCACTTGCTCGACGTGGAGGCCACATCCGGCCCAGGACGGCTTAATGCAGGTACGGCATGTTGTTCGGCGGCACATACCCACACCGTAGCAAATGTACGGACAATTGGCACCTGCGACGACGGAATCGGGTGAGAGTCAGGTGATCGGTACTACACATCCCAGTGGATCGTTGCGAGTGATCGACCCGTTGGCGTCTCCGCCGTGAGGAACTCACGTACCTCATCGTCACGATCCGCGGTGAGACAGAGTCGGATCCGGGTGTGCTCCACGTCGACATCGGTCACCGGCCGTGCAGGGGGAGCGTCCTCTTCCCAAGTAGTGATCGCCGCATCGATACCGATCTCGGCGAGAACCGCCACGGCATCGTGCGCGGTGGGATGCTGTGGCCGTTGCAGACCCCAGAAGTGCTCCCATGCGGGGGACAGACGCGACAGGGGATGTCGTTGCGGCAACTCCACGACAACCCGTCGTCGAGCACGCGCAGCGAGGGCCTGTGCGAAGGGCCCGAGGTCGGCCACGTTGTAGAACACGTGGTGGCACACGACCACGTCACACACCGGAGCATGCGGCGCCATATCGGGCCAGTCGCCCAGCACCGTTGTGCACGTCACACCGCGCTCGGCGGCTTGGGCTGCGAACACCTCGAGCATGCCGGCCTGGTGATCCACGCCGACTACCTCGGTGGCGGGTGGCGTGAGGCCAAAGGCGGCGCGTCCCCCACCACAGCCCACATCCAGCACCGAGTCACCGGGCGACAGGGCGTCGAGGGCGAGATGACGCGATGGTGTGTCCACGAAGAGATCACCCGAGGGGGTGAATGTGGAGACCGGATGGATCCACGGCGACTGAGGGGCCGCGGCGAGAATCTCGTCGGGGATGCCCCACTCGGCAAGAGAAGCGGCCCATTGATCAACTGCGCTCATGGCAGCGACCGTAGCGGTTGCTCTAGGGACGGGGTCACGCATCGTCGATGCCGTGCGCCGCATCAGGTGTTGCCGCGTCACGGCCGATATCGCGAAATCGGATCCGGGTGGGCACCATCACGCGGCCGCCGCCGGAGTGGTTCGAACACGTCGGTGCAGCGCTCACTCGCACCAGGGAGTCGACAAACAATCCGCACGCCGGACAGGTCCAACGAAATGGAGGACGTCCCAGTCCCGGCGCCGGGCGTGTCGCTCGGCGGCCCGATGCCGACCGTGACGTGCTGGTTGATGTGGTCGCAGATGTGGTGGAGGAACGGGTCTGTCGCTGGTTCATATATTCCAGCGATGCCCGTCACCGAGGGCGTCTGTCAAGGCCTGCAACGGCCACTACGCCGGTTACCCCGTAGGGGTAAAAAATCTCAGAAAATATTCGTCGCTGCGACGCACAGGGTGGTCACACACACGCGCCCAGCGAACGGCCTGAGCGCCGATGGGTGAACGCTGTGACGGCCTATCCGAGCAGAGCCGGTGCCAGGCGACGCCACTGCTCGATGGGAGCGGTCGTGGGGTCGGCGGTGAACACCTGCACACAGACGTGGTCGGCGCCTGCGGCGTGATGTTCGGCCACGCGAGCAGCGATCTGTTCTTCGGTTCCCCAGGCCACGATGGCGTCCACGAGGCGGTCGCTGCCGCCGTCGGTCCAGTCGGTCTCATCAAAGCCGAGTCGTGCGAGGTTGTTGTAGTAGTTCGGCAGACCCAGATAGATCGCCATCCCCGCGCGACCGATGGCGCGAGCCTCGTCGGCATTGGTGGTGAGCACCACCATCTGTTCTGGGGCCAGCAGGGCGTCGGGTCCCATCGTTTCGCGGGCGATGGCGGTGTGCTCGGGCGTCGTGAAATACGGATGCGCACCGTTGGCCACGTTGGCTGACAACTCCAGCATCTTCGGGCCGAGCGCGGCGAGCAGAACACCGGGCTCGACCGACGGCTGAGCCGCCATGAAGCGGGCCTTGGCCATCTTCTCGAGGTACTCCACCATGTACGAGTACGGCTTGGAGTAGTCGTGCTTACGCACCCCGGCAACGAGGTGAGCGTGGCTGACCCCGAGCCCCAGCATGAACCGGCCGGGGAATGCCTCGGCGAGCGTGCGCTGGCCGGCCACCATCGTCATCGGATCGCGGGCGTAGATGTTCGCGATGCCGGTGGCCAACACGATGCGTTCGGTGGCGCTGAGCAAGATGCCGGCATGGGCGAAGGGGTCACGGCCCACGGCCTCGGCCAGCCACAGCGCCCCGTAGCCCAGTTCCTCGGCCTCTTGGGCTGCTTCGCGAGCCTGCGGCGATGCCAAGGCGTCGATACCTCCGTACCAGAGCCCTACGCGTCCCATGTCTTCATTCGGTCGTGCCATGGGTGCAGTCTGGCCGAGATCGGATGCGTTGGGCGAGGCCGGTCGATCGTTCAGGCGGATGTGCGGGTGCGATCGGCGAGGTTCAGAAGTTGTCGTCGCACCATGATCCCGTCACCTGGCCCCAGGAGTCGACGCGCCAGGATTCGCCCACCGGGCAGATCGAGTCGGGCGCGCATTCTGGTCACGAGTCGCGTGCCGGTGCTGACGGGGTGCAACTCGTAGGCGAGGGTGAACCCGATGCGCCGCCCCACACGGCCCGTGCTGGACACGGCCAATACGAATGCATGTGGTTCGTCCACGACCGCTGCGGTGAAGTCGGCCATCGACCGCGGTGCACCCGGAATCCGATCGCCCGCGACGACCTGTTGGAGTTCTGGTCGAATGTCGCGGGCACTGGCTCGTCCAAAGTTGTCGATCCAGTCGTAGCTGTACCAACCGGCGCGACCGAAACCCATCTGCCGGAGCCACGGAAACACCTCATGCGGTGGTGACTCGAGGTCGATTGAACGCGTGGCGACGGTGTGTGGGTCGGCAATGAGCTCGTCGCCGACCATTGGAGCTGCAATCTCGGCTGCGCTGGCACCCCAATCGTGCAGACCCAT
>JAFMNE010000006.1:0-24320 GCA_017859395.1 Ilumatobacteraceae bacterium
GTGCGGCCGTTGTACGAGATTCCCACCTCGTACACGCGCCACCCCGCAGCAGCCACCTTCGCCGTCACCTCCGGTTCGACACCGAAGCGGTTCTCTTCGATCTCTATCGACTGAATGACCTCACGTCGGAATGCCTTGTAACAGGTCTCCATATCGGTCAGGTTCAAATCGGTGAAGGCATTTGAGGCCAATGTGAGTACCCGGTTGCCGAGCGAATGCCAGAAAAACAGCACGCGGTGTGCCTCACCACCGGCGAAACGGCTGCCGTAGACCACATCGGCGCGCCCTGCAAGAAGCGGGCCGAGCACGCGCGGGTACTCCGCGGGGTCGTATTCAAGGTCGGCGTCCTGCACGATGACGAAGTCGGCGGTGGCCTCGGCGAAACCTCGCCGCAACGCTGCTCCCTTGCCCTGATTGTGCCCCTGATGGAACACCCGCACCCGAGGGTCGTTCACCGTGGCGAGAATGTCGCGGGTGCCATCGGTGGATGCATCGTCGACGATCACCACCTCGGCAACCTCGGGCCGAGCCAGCACCGCCGCCACACAGTCGCGCACCGTGGCTTCTTCATTGAACACCGGCATAACGACGCTCAGACATGCGGCGCTGTCACGTCCGGCGTTGCTCATGAGATCACGCTAGCGGTGCCGCAGCAGGCCTTGCGGTGTCACCGGTGACATGGCGTACTGCCTCGACATGGCCGAGCGCATTCCAAACAAAATCCTGTTGAGCGAAGATGAAATGCCCACCCAGTGGTACAACGTCATCGCCGATTTGCCCGAGCCGCCTCCGCCTCCGCTGCATCCCGGAACGCTCGAGCCGGCCGGCCCGGACGACTTCGCTCCCCTGTTCCCGATGGCGCTGATCGAGCAGGAAGTCACCACCGATCGGTACATCGACATTCCCGGTGGCGTCCTCGACATCTACCGGCTGTGGCGACCCAGTCCATTGTTCCGTGCGCATCGGCTCGAGCAACTGCTCGACACCCCGGCGCGTATCTATTACAAGTACGAAGGTGTGAGCCCTGCCGGCTCGCACAAGCCCAACACCGCGGTGCCTCAGGCCTACTACAACAACGCTGAAGGCGTCACGAAGTTGACCACCGAAACCGGTGCGGGGCAGTGGGGATCGTCGCTTGCGTTCGCCACCGCCCAATACGGCATGGAGTGCGAGGTGTGGCAGGTGGCTGCCTCCTACCGCGCCAAGCCGTACCGCCGCACGATGATGCAGACCTGGGGCGCCACCGTGCACCCGAGCCCGTCGGAGGTCACCGAGTACGGACGGTCGCTGCTCGCCGCCGATCCCGACCATCCCGGCAGCCTCGGCATCGCGATCTCCGAAGCCGTGTCGATGGCCGTTGCGGACCCGAACACGCGCTACGCCCTCGGCAGCGTGCTCAACCATGTGTTGATGCACCAAACGATCATCGGCGAGGAAGCCCTATTGCAGCTCGCCAAGGTGGGCGAAACCCCCGATGTTCTCGTCGGCTGCACCGGTGGCGGATCGAACTTCGGTGGCCTGTCGTTCCCGTTCCTGCGCGAGAAGATGGCCGGGCGTATGAACCCCACCATCCGCTGTGTGGAACCAGCGGCCTGCCCCAGCCTCACCAAGGGCGAGTACCGCTACGACTTCGGCGACACGGCCGGTATGACACCGCTGATGAAGATGCACACCCTCGGCCACTCGTTCGTGCCCGACCCGATCCACGCTGGTGGGCTGCGGTATCACGGCATGTCGCCACTGGTCAGCCACGTCTACGAGCAGGGTCTCGTCGAGGCCATCTCCATCCCGCAGATCGAATGCTTCACCGCCGCCTTGCAGTTCGCTCGCACCGAGGGCATCGTGCCCGCGCCAGAACCCACCCATGCCATCGCCGCTGCGGTGCGCGAGGCCATGGCCTGCCGCGAATCGGGCGAGGAGAAGGTGATTCTCACCGCGCTGTGCGGTCACGGTCATCTCGACCTAGCGGCCTACGAGAAGTTCCTGGCGGGCGAGATGGTGGATCATGACCTGAGCGATGAGGCGATCGCCGCAGCGATGGCCGAGGTACCCGTCATCGGCTGATTCACCTCGCGATTCAACGGAAGTCGCGGCTACGTGCCGGGGCGACCGCGGCCAGCGGTCGGAGATGCTCGGCCACGATGTTGACCACGCCCTCGGCTCGTTCGAGGCGCCCCCGCACCACCAGCGCCGCAGCATCACGAGCCACCGCAGCGAAACGCCGCCAACATCCACGAGAGACGATGACGTTGATGAGCCCTGTCTCGTCTTCAAGGCTGATGAAGGTGACCCCACGCGCGGTCATCGGACGTTGGCGATGGGTCACTACCCCAGCCACCACAACAGTCCGATCCGGTTCGTGGTGATCGAGGTCGGTCGCTGGCACCACACCGAGGCGGTTCAGTTCGTTGCGGAGAAACGTGGTCGGGTGGCCGTCGGGTGACACGCCGGTGGCCCACAGGTCGGCCACCGCGACCTCCACCGGTTCCATACCCGGCAGGTGCGGCGCCGATGTTCCAGTGACCACACCGGCGATGGTGCCCGGGCGGGCCCTGGCTGCTGCTCCTGCTGCCCAGATCGCCGCGCGCCGTTCCAGACCAAGTGATGCCGTGAACGCGCCCGCGGTGGCGAGTGCCTCGAGATGCGCTGTCGTGAGCGCCGGGACCCGACGCACCAGGTCCTCCATTGAGGCAAACGGCCCATCGATATTGCGCTGAGCGACTATCTCGGTGGCCAGATCACTGCCCACACCCCGCACCGATGCCAATCCCAGACGCACCCCATTGCCGGCATCGGTGAGGGTCGCACCAACCTGTGATGCATGGAGATCGACGGTGGCCACCTCAACGCCGTGGCGTCGGGCATCGCGCACCAACGTGTGCGGTGACCAGAAACCCATAGGTTGAGCATTCAGTAACGCCGCGCAGAATGCCGCCGGTTCGTGATACTTGATCCACGCCGAGGCATAGACCAGATAGGCGAACGACACCGCATGCGATTCCGGAAAGCCGTAGTTCGCAAAGGCTGCCATCTTGGTGAAGATCTCATCGGCCACCTCGCCGGTGATTCCCCGTTCGGCCATTCCGTCGTAGAGGCGGCGACGCAGACGCTCCATCCGTGCTGCCGATCGCTTTGACCCCATCGCCTGGCGCAGTTCGTCAGCCTCGGCCGCGCTGAAGCCGGCCACGTCGATAGCCATCTGCATCAGCTGCTCCTGGAACAACGGCACTCCGAGGGTCTTGCCGAGAGAGTTCTCAAGCAGTGGATGGAGATAGGTGACCGGTTCTTGGCCATTGCGCCGCCGAATGTACGGATGGACCGAACCGCCCTGAATTGGGCCGGGGCGAATCAGTGCCACCTCCACCACCAAGTCGTAGAACCGGCGCGGGCGCAGCCTGGGCAGGGTGGCCATCTGCGCACGGGACTCGATTTGGAACACGCCGATCGTGTCGGCACGACACAGCATCGCGTACACCTCATCTTCTTGAGGAAGGTGAGCGATATCGATCGTGTACCCCCGGAACTCAGTGATGAGGTCGACCGCAAGATGCAGCGCCGACAACATGCCGAGGCCCAGCAGATCGAACTTGACCAGCCCCGCAGCAGCACAGTCGTCTTTGTCCCATTGGAGTACCGACCGCCCCTCGGCGCGCGCCCACTCCACCGGGCACACGTCGATGACCGGCCGATCGCAGATCACCATGCCCCCGGAGTGCACCCCCAGATGCCGAGGCGCATCCAACAGACGCGCCGCGGTGGACAGCACCGGTTCGGGCACCCCGTCGACGGGGGTGTCACGAGACCATCTGTCGACATGTCGTGACCAGGCATCGGCCTGGCCCGGAGTATGGCCAAGGGCTCTCGCGGTGTCGCGCACCGCAGACCGCATCCGGTAGGTGATGACGTTCGCCACCTGAGCGGTGTGATGACGGCCGTACCGGCTATACACGTACTGGATGACCTCTTCGCGACGACCGGATTCGATATCGAGGTCGATATCGGGTGGGCCGTCGCGATGCGGTGAGAGAAATCGCTCGAAGAGCAGCCCGAGCGACACCGCATCGGCGGCGGTGATACCCAGCGCGTAACACACCGCAGAGTTCGCCGCACTCCCCCGGCCTTGGCAGTAGATGTCGTGACGGCGGCAGAACTCAACGATGTCGTGCACCACCAGGAAATATCCGGCGAAGCCCAGCTCGGCGATGAGATCGAGTTCGCGGTCGATCGTGGCCCATGCCTGCGCCCGGCGGCTGAGGTCTTCGCCGGCGTGTGGTCGTTCGCCGTACCGGCGCCGAGCCCCCTCTGCGGTCACTTGACGCAGATGGGCCATCTCGTCCACACCACCTGGACATGGGAACGGCGGCAATGCAGGGGCGACGAGTGACAGGTCGAATGCGGCCGCCAGCGCAACCTCAACAGCCAGATCAACCGTTCCGGGATATCGCGCGGCACGACGGGCTTGCTCGGCCCCCGAGCGCAGATGTGCCGCACCTGATGCGCGAATCCACGGATCGTCATCGGCGAGGCTGCGCCGCCGCCCAAGTGCCGCGGCTACAGCAGCAAGATCGGCCTCAGCTGGCGTGGCATGTGTGACAGCGTTCGTCATCACGCACTCCACCCCCGACCGACGTGCCACCTCCACAAGGGCATCGTTGCGGTGGTGATCGTCGGGTTCGCCGTGATCCCAGAGTTCGACCAGTACCCGGTCACGACCGAAATGCTCGACCAATGCACCCACCTCGGCCACGGCCGCGCTCGGGCCGTCGCGCATCAGCGCCATCGGCACCACCCCAGCGCTGTCACCGGTGAGCACCCATCCGCGGTGAGCAATCTGGTCAGCGATCGTGGACAGGTCGTGTCGTGGTGCACCTTTTGCCCCCGCGAGTTGTCCGTACGACACCGCACGGGCCAACCCCCGGTACCCCTCGTGCCCCTCGGCGATCACCACCACTCGACCGGGATGCATCCCGGTCGGGGCGACCCTGGTGAACTCCACTCCCAACACGGTTGGCAGATCATGTGCACGAGCGGCCTCGGCGAATCGGACCACGCCGTAGAGACCATCGCGGTCGGTGAGAGCAAGCGCGTCGAGGCCCAGACGCGCGGCCTCGGCGGCTAGTGCCTCAGGGTGTGATGCCCCTTCGAGAAATGAGAAGTTGGAACGGCAATGCAGTTCCGCATACGGCACGCCCGGGCCGCCGGCAGTGGGCACTGATGTCGTCGTATAGGGCTGCCGACGACGACTCCACGCCGGTGCGTCACCACCGGCATTCCACGCCGGCGACCCGGGAGTACGGCCATTGGAACCCACCCGGGATCTGCCCGACAGAGTCGACTCGAGCTCGTGCCAGCTCCAGGGGGGATTGGTGAATCCCATAGCCGCCAGTATCGAACATATGTTCGATACTGGTCAAGGCCCTGTTCACCGATCGAAACGGGTGGCGAGGTGCCCAAGAAGAGCGGCCAGACGTGGATCACCTGCGCGCTCGATCGCCGACGGCCAGTCGAACCAGTGCACCTGCTGACTCTCGCCCTCGGGCGGGGAGGGATCGGCGTCATCGCCCGACATCAGATACCGCAGGTCGAGATGGGTATGGCCGCGGCCACCGGGATGCACATCGACATGGACCAACTCGACCCTGCCCTCGTGCAGGCCTAGGTCGAGGCCCGTCTCCTCAATCGCCTCACGGCGGGCTGCCGCCCACGGCGTCTCACCGGGATCGATATGTCCGCCGGGCTGCAGCCACATGTCGAGGCGTCGATGGTGCAGCAGCACCGTGCCGCGACTCCCCACGACAATGGCTGACCCAGTGATGTGCACCGGATCGGTGGCCTGATCGAACGGGTCGGCGCCACGTGCGATCACGTCGGCCACGTGCTGCGTAAATGCCTCAATTGAGGCGGCCTCAGCACTGTCGAGCGGCTGGTGTGCCGCCAGAGCAGCGAGAACATCGTCGAGCAATGAGCTCATCGTCGCACCGTACCGGACCGGGACGCGACCGGCCCGGGGACACCGTTGCCCATCATGCATAACTCCCCACAATCGACCATCGCCGACGCTCAACCGCGAGTAGATGTGCCGTGCCGTCGTCGAATACCACTTGCAGTCGTGCCAGCCGGCGGCGGCGCGGCTCCCACCAGCGTTCGGTCACCGGCCACGGCCCCGCCCACCACACCACCACATGTTCACTGCCAGCCAACCGGACCGTGGCCGGAGTGGTGTTGAGATCGCCACGACCTCCAACGATCACCGGCGTACCGTCGGCTCCGCAGACCTCAACCGCAACCGGATGCACCGGCACCGAATTCGGGGCAGGGCGCACCACCGCACCGGGCCAGAGGCCGCCGCCGGGGGTGACCCGTGCACGATCCAGATCGGGGTCGGCGTGCATGGCAGCAGCAGCGGGCACCCAGGCGAACCTCTGCCCGGTGAGTCGGCCACCGCACCACTCGGGCACGGTGACCCTGTCAGGTCCCACCAGGGCACCGAGGCGAGCGGCTGCGCGCTGGGCCGCATCGTCGGTGGTGCCGCGCCCTCCCCATAGCCGCTGTGATGCACCCACATCGTCGGCGGTGTCGGTGATGATCACCGACACCGTGGTGATCGCTGCTGTGATGGCACCGGGCCGACGCACCCATGCATCGAGTTGCCAGCGCACTCGGTCGACGAGTGCTGTGGATGTGAGGCCCTCATTGCGGAACCATCCACGGCGATTGCTCTCGGCGTGCTCGGTGCCGAATTCGATGAGTGCACCCGTGCAGATGCGACCGTGCATGGCCGGCGATGCCAGCAGGTCGATCACCGCTTCACGGGCCGCGAAGATCACCGGGGTCGTATCGGCCAGTGGCGGCTCGAAGGACCTGTGAACGGCTGGGGCGTCAGCAGGCACGTGAATCACTGGGCGGCGCGGGTCGTCACCAACCGACAACCGATACAGGCGCGCCCCGATATGGCCGAAACGATCTGACATGGCGGCTGCGCCAAGTGCGCTCACGTCGCCGAGGGCACGCACCCCCACGCGTGAGAGCACGTCGGCAGTATCGGCATCGACGTCTCCAGTGGCCACCAACTCGATGAGTTGCACCCCGTCGCGCCAACGCGTGTCGCCGGGCGGTTCAACCACCGGATGGCCGGCGCGATGCGACCTCAACGCTGCAACCGCCGATGTGGCCAACGATGTGCCCACACCAACAGCTGGAGGTGACACGCCTGCGGGCACCACTCCCGGGAGCACCTGCTCCACAAGCCGGGTGATCACCCTGGCTTCGCCACCGAAATACTGAGCCGGGCCCTTCACATCGAGCACGACATGACCTGCATCGATCACGTCGACCCCGGGCACCAAATCGCATAGAGCATCGATTACGGCAGCAAAGCAGCGGTGCTCTGTATCGATGTCACGTGACGGGGTGAGCGCACTGGGGCAGCGGGCGGTGGCCATACGTCGTCGTTGGCCGACGACGACCCCGGCGGCACGTGCTGGCGCGGTGGCGGCGATGACTCGATCGCGATGGAACACGATCGCGGGGTCGTTACCTGCGAGACACTCCGCCGCCCAGTCGGGAAACCATACGGTGAGTAGCCGACACGATGGCGACGTCGCGGGTGGCGTCATGGCCAGGTGTCCGGTGCCGAGACACCGCCAGTGCTCTCGTCGGGCAGGGATATCTCGACGTGCCGCCCGCCGTGCATTCGCCGACCACTGGCCGACACCATGACCCGCCGAGACATGAGACGTCCCCAGCCCTCACCGATGCCGTCGACGCCGATGACAGATGTGGACATGACGGCATCTGCGGCGGCACCGCGGGTCACACGCCGGCCGAGTTGGTGAGGTCGCACGACGACCACCATCGCGCCACGGTCGACGAGACGACGACGTAGGCGACGCTCTGCTGCGCCCGTCAGCGACCCGGGGTCGACGAGGAGCACCACACCGAAGCCCTCAAGACCAGCAATGACGAGATCGATGACATGGACCGACCCAGCGGTATCGGCGGTGACGCGCACCACCCGTTCGAGGGGCACCCCGGCCTCGGACAATGCCTCAGGTTCAACGGTGCATGCATGGGCTGTGGCGACATCGATGATGAGCATCCAGGTTCCTGCGGCCACGCTCGGGGCGACCACAGCAGCAGCGAGTGACCACGCCGCAGGGCCCTCGCATGCCAGTACCGACCCCGCCAGCGGGCCACCGTGGGGGAACAACGCGCCCACCGACGACGGCACGCGGACAATCTCGGGAGCCACCAAATCGCCGGCGCGGCCGACCCCGGCGGTGCCCGCCAATGCTGCGAGAACTGCGTCTGAACCCATCACTGCGAATACTATCGAACGGGTGTTCGATTCGAATTGGGGCTAGGTCGCAGGCGACCCCAGCGATGGCAAGAGCGCAACATCCACGCCAGACTGGGTCGATGGCCGATATGACGACCCCTCGCGTCCTTACCCTCATGGGATCGGGTGAGACTGCGCCGACGATGGTGACCACTCACCGCCGCCTGGCCGGCCGATTGGTGGACGGGCCGGCTGCGGTACGGGCAGGAGTTCGCGCAGTGGTACTCGACACCCCGTACGGCTTCCAGGAAAACGCCCCCGAACTCGCCGAACGCGCCGTCGCCTATTTCTCCGAATCCATCGACGTCGATCTCGCGGTGGCCGGACTGATCCGGATGCGCGACGCTGATCCGCTCGTCATCGAGCAGGGACTCGCTGCCATCCGATCCAGCGATTACGTCTTCGCCGGACCTGGCTCACCGACCTACGCCGTCGACCAGTGGCACGGCACTGTGGTGCCCGAACTCCTCACGACCAAGCTCGACACCGGCGGCATCGTCGTGTTCGCCTCCGCAGCAGCGCTCACCATGGGCAGCCACACGGTGCCCGTCTACGAGATCTACAAGTGCGGTATGGAACCTCACTGGGTCGATGGGCTCGGCATTCTCGGCCATATCGGTATCAACGCTGTGGTGATTCCCCATTACGACAATGCCGAAGGCGGGCATCACGACACGCGCTTTTGCTATCTCGGTGAGCGACGGCTCGTGCAGATGGAAGCCCTCTTGCCCACCGATACCTGGGTACTCGGAGTGGATGAACACACCGGCTTGGTGATCGACCTCGATGCCGGCCGGGCCGATGTGGTTGGCAACGGGACCGTCACCATTCGAGTCGATGGCGCCTCACAGGTACACCCGAGCGGGAGCACCATTGCACTGGAACATCTGGTCGAGCCGAGCGCCACCGCAGCAGCATCCACGCCCACCGCAGTCACCACCACCGCATCCGAGCCCACCTCCACACCACCGACCGCCACATCGCTGAGCACCGATATCGCCGAGGCCGCGGCCGAGTTCGACGCCGCGATCGACGCCGGCAACGCGGACGGAGCAGTCCGTGCTGTGCTGCGCGCCGAAGCGGCTATCCACGCGTGGTCGGCCGACACCCTCCAGGGCGACGATGCCGATCATGCGCGCAGCACCCTGCGCGCCATGATCACCCGCCTGGGTGCAGCTGCCCGCGACGGACTGGTCGACCCGCGCACCATCCGCGGCCCACTGGTCGACATCCTGCTCGACATCCGCGCAGGTGCGCGCGCCGACAAGCAGTACGAGTTGTCCGACCTCGTGCGCGATCGTCTCGCCGCGGCTGGCATCACCGTGAACGACACCGCCGAGGGTGCAGTGTGGGAGATCGCCGACTGAGCGGGCGCCTCTCAGGCCGTGCGACTGCTGGCTGCCACCACGGCGAGTTCGCCGACGAGTGAATCGACGTCAGGCACCCAGCGCACATCACCGATTGATGCTGCCACCTCAGCCGAGTCGACTGCGTGGCCGCCGACCAGCAGCGACTGGCCGCTCAGCGCCGGGCCGAGTTGAGCGCATAGTTCCCGGGCCGCGGGAAGATTGTCGACATTGGTCACCGACACCACCACCGCAACCGGATCAACCTCGGTGACCGCAGCGAGGAATGATGCTGCCGGGGTGTCGGCACCGAGGTCCGACACATCCCACCCCGCCGCACGCAACAGGTCTGCCACCATCGAGACCACGAGCGAATGGGTTTCACCGCGTGGCGCACCTACGACGACGGTGCCTCGCGAGCGACCCCGGCGCACGAATTGCGGCCCCAAACGGCCAATCAGCCGCTGCACGATGCCGGTCGCGCGATGTTCCACCGAAATATCGAGTTCGCCCGCCGCCCATCGCTCACCGATCGTGACCAGAGCTGGGGAGACGACCTCGGTGTAAATCTTCTGAGGGGTGGCACCGGCAGCCATCGCGCCCTCCACCACACCCCAGGCACCATTCGCGTCACCAACTACCAATCGGGCATACATCCGATCGGCCCAGGGTGCCTCCACTGCACGGCCGGCACCTCGACGCGCGGCCGGTGTGCTGCCCGACCTGAACGCATCGAGATCAGTGCGTTCGACCTGCCAGATTCCATCGCGCTTCGTCGCCGTCAACTGGCCGTGGCGCACATAGCGATAGGCCGTCATGTAGTGCACGCCGAGTTCCTCGGCGGCCTGTTGCAAAGTGACGGACTCGGATGGCACGTTGCGATGGTAGGCGTGCCATCTCCGGCACGCATGACCGTGCCCGATGGCGGTGTAACTCAGCCGGCCTTGGCCGCCCAACGCTCGCGCGCGGCCTTGGAGCGCTCGAGCAGATGCACCGGCACCAGCGCTGCTGCTGCCGCCCATGGGTCGCCATCGGCTGCATCACCGGTGGCCGCGGGCGCAGCTGCTTCGGGTTCGAGATCTTCGAAGGTCGGCGGTTCCACACCGGGCAACCAGTAGCGGTACATCTCGGCAATCACTTCATCGAGACCCGCGTCATCGGCACCCTTGGACACATCGATGGTGACGATGTTCGCGTAAATGTGCACCGAATCGACTTGGCCGGTGCCGAGCAGGCGGCGCGCTAGGACCGCACTCGGCCGCTCGCCGTCGGCATCGTCAACCGAGACGAAACGTTCGTGACCCTGACCCGACAGGGTGCGATTCAGTTCAAACCTGACGATTCCCGGTGCTGCACCGGGCCTGCGAGCAACGCCGACCAACTGACCCATATGACGCTGAATCTAGCGCAGTGCCGCACCTCTCCACCGGGTCGTCACCGCGACCACCGGCGACAGCGGGAGCGAAGAACGTCGTCGCATGATCACGCGCGGATAGCGTCGCAGCCGTGAGAGGGCGCACACCGAGGGGGGCTCACTGATGCGCCCCGCTGTGGCGACGAATCCCGCACGTTCAGTGCTGGTGGCGTTCGCGTCACTCATCTCTATTGGTACAGCGTTGCTTTGGCTCCCCATCGCCGTCGACGGCGATCATCCCGGCTTCATCGATGCGCTGTTCACATCGGCGTCGGCATCCACGGTGACCGGTTTAGCCACGGTCGACATCTCAGGATTCTCACTGTTTGGCGAGTTGGTCATCTTGTCTCTCATCCAAGTGGGGGGTTTCGGCGTGATGGCACTCGGGGCCATCACCGCCTTTGCCGCGTCGCACCGCATGGATCTCGGGGCGCGCCTCCGGGCGGCAACCGAATTCGGTGTGGCACCCGGCGATGTCAGAAACCTCCTGCTGCGAATTCTCCAGATGACGGTGATCGTCGAAGGAGGCGTGGCCGCCATGCTGTTCGCGCGCTTCCTCTTCGATTCACAGTCACTGGTTCGCTCGTTCTATTCAGCGGTGTTCCACGGCGTCTCGGCATTCAACAATGCCGGTATCTCGCTGTATTCGGATTCGCTCGAACGCTATGTCGCCGATCCACTGGTGATGATGGTGGTGTCGGCCGCATTCATCATTGGGGGCCTTGGTTTCCCGGTGTATTTAGCCATTGCGCGACAGGTGCTCCCTCGCGAGAACGGCAGCCACGGGCCTCGTATTCTGCGGCGCCCGCGATGGTCCGCATGGTCGCTGCATGCCCGGATCACGATCATGGCCACCGCGGTGCTGTTAGTGGTCGGGCCGGTGGTATTCGCCCTCTTCGAGTGGACCAACCCCGACACGCTTGGTGGCCGCGGCATCGTCGAACGACTACTGGCGTCGTGGTTTCAGGGCACCAGCCCACGCACCGCCGGTTTCTCCACCCTCGATATCGGCGCGCTCAATGAGCCCACGATGCTGTTCGTGTCGACGCTGATGTTCATCGGGGCCGGACCCGCGTCAACCAGTGGCGGCATCAAAGTCACCACCTTCGCTGTGCTCGGTTTTGTCATCTGGTCAGAAGTTCGCGGGCGGACTGATGTGAACGTGTTCCAACGGCGACTTCCCCGCCGGGTAATCCGCACCGCGATCACTGTTGCTCTGTTGTCGGTGGGCCTGGTCATCGGCACCGCCTTGATGTTGATCGCCATGACCGACCTCACGCTGTCACCCGCATTATTCGAGGCCACATCGGCCTTCGGCACGGTGGGTTTGTCCACCGGTATCACCGCCGACTTACCAGCACTTGCGCACGTCGTGCTGGTGTTGGTCATGCTCGCGGGCCGTATCGGCCCCATGACGTTCGTGGCCGCACTCGCCATGCGCAACCGCGACCTGCCCTACTCTTATCCCGAGGAGCGACCGATCATTGGCTGAACGCATCATTCACAGTAAGACCTTTTTCTCGAAAGGGTCTCCATTCGAACACCATGGCGAAATTGTGGTGGTCGGACTTGGCCGATTCGGCACCGCACTTGCCGATGAACTCACCCGCCATGGCCACAAAGTTCTGGCCATCGACAATGACAAGGACCTCGTTGAACAAAAGCGGGATGCGTACTACCAAGTGGTGCGTGCCGACACCACCCAAAAAGACGCCCTCGAACAGTTAGGCGTCGGCGATGCGATGACCGCCGCGGTCTGCATCGGCAACCACCTCGAATCGAGTGTGCTGACCACGCTGAACCTCGTTGGTCTCGGCATTAGAAATATCTGGGCCAAGGCGATCACCGACCAACACGGTGAGATCCTGAAAGCGGTCGGCGCCCATCACGTGGTGTTCCCCGAGGGGCAGATGGGTGTCCGCGTGGCGCACCTGGTCACCGGGAAACTCGAGGACTACATGACGCTGCACGTTCCCGAACTCTCCGACACCGACCAAACCGATGACGACGAGTTCGTGATCAGCCAGATGCTGGTGCCGGCACAGTTTGCAGGCAGTGAACTCGGCAAGGCCGGTATCCGTGCCGAACATCGCGTGACCGTTGTGTGCGTGCGCCCCAAGGGCGGCCGGTTCACCTACGCCGAGGCCGGCACCATTCTCGGCCCAGAAGACCACATCGTGGTGGCGGGGCACCCAGCCGATGTCGAGCGTTTTGCCGGGGTGCGCTGACATCTGCGACCCACGATGATGCGGCGATGACGCCGCACATCTCCTCATCATTAGAGAGCACGGTGATGCGCACAACCTGCAGGTCGGTACCGTGATGCCATGGCAACTGACAGTCCGCGCTTCGTCTCTGCATCTCGCGTCGTGGCGGCATCCCCGTCTGACATTTTCGCCCTACTGAGTGATCCGAGCCGTCACGGCGACATCGACGGCTCCGGCATGGTGCAGCGCGCCCGCGGAGGGTCCAGCACGCTGACGCTCGGCACCAAGTTCGGCATGGACATGAAACTCGGTCGGCTTCCCTACCGGATCAACAACACCGTGATGGAGTTCGAACAGGACCGCCTCATCGCATGGGCCCATTTGGGTGGTCACCGCTGGCGTTATGAACTCGAACCCGTTGACGGCGGCACCCAGGTGACCGAGACCTTCGACTGGTCCACCGCGAAGTTCCCGCCGTTCATCGAGCGTGCCGGCTACCCGAAGAAGAATCTGGCCGCGATCGAGCGCACCCTCGACCGACTGGTGGAGTTGTACTCCGCAACATGAGCGCCGACGCCGTTCATTTCTACTGGCGGCCTGGCTGCCCGTTCTGTTCGATGCTGCGGCGCGGCCTCGATCGTCGTGGTATCACCACAGTCGATCACGACATCTGGCAAGACCCGACTGCTGCAGCGGTGGTGCGCTCATTCGCGGGCGGTAACGAGACCGTTCCCACCGTGGTCGTTGGCGACACCGGCCTGGTGAACCCGTCGGCGCGCGAGGTGGCCGAACTCATTGAGCGCGCCGCGCCCCATCTCCTGCCGAAGTAGTTCAGTTGCCGGTGACCCGGCAATCCGCACAGCGCCCGAGAATGTCGACATTGTGATGGTCGACCTCGAATCCTGCGGCAGCGGCTACAGCATCGAATGCACGATCCATCAGCGATTCAACCTCCACTGGCAGTTCGACGTCAACGACCGTGCCGCAGAGGTCACAGACGAGATGGTGATGGTGTCCGGTGAGTTCCTCCGCGAGCTCCCAGCGCGCATGATCACCGCCATGAACGAGGCGTCGCACCACGCCGACCTCGGCGAGGATGGTCAGGTTGCGGTAGGCCGAACTCTGTGCGAGCCCATCGCCAGCAGTGAGCAACTCGGGCAAGGTCGATGGGCCAGCATCGGCGAGCAGTTCGATCAAACGACGACGGTTGCCGGTGTAGAGCTGGCCAGCCTCCCCCAGCCGAGCAGCCACGAGACGGTGAAGGCCACCGAAGTCATCATCGCTCACGGCTGATGACCCTGTGCCGTTGCCGACCCGGTGGGCTCAGTACCGTCACCGAGATGGTGGCTATGGCCACCGTGCTCGTCGTGATGGTGGGCATGATCGTGATGTGCGTGGTCGTGATGATCCAGATGTCCTGACAGTGCACTATCGGTGTGTGCCCCATGGCCATGGTGATGCTCGTCGACCACGATGGTGGCCGACTCGGCATGGAGCATTCGACCGCCGAATGCTTCGGCGAGCAAGGCCGGTGTCAGCACATCGTCGGGCGTCCCGTCCGCCAGAACGCAGCCGGCCAACAGAATGACCCGATCGGCACGCCGTGCCTCACCGAGGTGATGGGTGGAGAACACCACCGCCGCACCTCGCGATGCCTCGCCGGCAATGACCTCGAGGATGATCTCCTGGCTCGGAAGATCCAGCCCCGTAATGGGTTCATCGAGAAGCACGAGGTCGGCCTGCGCCGCGACTGCTCGGGCAACCATCACCCGCTGACGCTCACCACCGGAGAGTTCACCGAATCGACGTGTACGCAACGCATCGATTTCGAGCCGATGTGCGGCGGCATCGATCGCCACCCGATCATCACCGTGAAGCCGGTGGAGCATCCCGCGATACCGCCCCATCCGCAGCACCTCGTCTACCGACAACGGCATCCACGGGTGGTGGTCCTGGTGTTGCGCGACAAGCGCTACCCGTGGTGCACCAGTGATCGCACCATCGGTTGGCGCCAGCAGGCGGCCCATGAGGTGTAACAAGGTGGTTTTCCCGCTGCCGTTCGGGCCAACCAGCGCCACCGATGAACCGAGTGCCACCGCCAGCGTGGTCGGCGCCAGTGCCACCGTGGCACCACGATGCACGCACACCCCGTCCAACGACACCGCGGACGACCCATCGGTGGTCGGCGTCACAGCAGTTGCTTCCATTGCCGCGTGAGTGTAGCGTGAAGTTGTGAGAATGATTCCCAGTATCACTTGTTGCCCCCCCTCAGCGCGCCGGACACCCACCATCGCGGCACTCACGGCGCTCACGCTCATCACAGCGGCCTGCAGCGATACCTCGTCAGTCTCCGCGCCGGCAGCGACCGCTGCCTCCACGATGGAATCGACCTCGGAATCGACACCGTCGACCGACACCCCACCTGCGCAGGACCTGGTTGCGTTGGCCACCACATCGATCTGGGCCGACGTCACATCACGTGCTCTCTGCGAGGCACCTGTGGACAGCGTGATCCCCATTGGCGCCGACCCGCACTCATGGGAGCCGTCGATCCGCGTCACCGCCGATCTCGCTGCCGCCGACCTGCTGATTCGCAACGGGCTTGACCTCGAAGAAGGTCTCCTGGGCGCGCTCGACACCGTCGATACCTCTCGGACCACCGTGGTGACGCTGTCCGGCCTCATCTCCGATGCCGACGACGACCACAGCGACCACGACGAGTCCACCGACGACGACCACAGCGACCACGACCACAGCGACCACGACCACAGCGGGCCAGACCCCCATCTTTGGCTCGACCCCGTCCTCGTTGCCGATCTCGTCGACGGCATTGCGTCAGCCGCCGTCGCTGCTGGGTGGCCGACCACGGTCATCGACTGCGCGGCCACCTACAGCGAGGAGCTTCTCGCTCTCGATGCCGAGATCGCCGACGCCGTCGCCACCCTCGACTCCGACGCACGCATCCTCGTCACCAACCACGACGCACTCGGGCGTTTCGCCGACCGATACGACTTCGAGGTGCTCGGGAGTGTCCTGCCGTCACTCAGCACTCTCGCCGAGGCAAACCCCGCCGACCTGGCCGAACTCGCAACAACGATCACCACCACCGGGGTCACTGCCATCTTCGTCGACGCCCAGTCCAGCGACACCGATGCCAAGGCTCTCGCCCGCCGACTCGACGGCGTGGAGGTCGTGACGTTGCTCACCGGTTCGTTGACATCGGGAACCGACGGCGGACGCGACTACCTCACGATGATGCGCACCAACACCGGCCGCATCGTGGACGCCCTCGGCAACTGACGCGCCACGTAGGCTCCGCCCGTGCGATGGCTCACCGACCCCGGCGACTGGTGGGTAACACCGTTCACGGATAATCCCTTCATGCGCGACGCCGCCGTGGCGGCTCTGCTCACGGTGGTGTGCACCTCCATCGTGGGCACCTGGGTGGTGCTTCGTGGCCTCTCATTCTTGGGCGATGCCCTCGCGCACGGTGTCCTCCCGGGCATCGCGATCGCGTGGGCAATGGGCCAGAGCACCGCCGTCGGCGCCCTCATCGCTGCCATTGCCATGGTGGCTGGGGTGAACCTGATCCGGTCGTCATCACCGTTACCCGACGATGCATCGATCGGCGTGCTCTTCGTTGGCTTTCTCGCGCTGGCGGTCGTGATCATGTCGGCACGCGGTGGAGCTGGTGATCTAAATCGTTTCCTATTCGGGTCGATTACCGGTGTCGACGCGCCCGGTCTCACCAGGTCTGCAATCGTGGCCGGGGTCACCATCATCGCGGCCGTCATCGGGCACCGGGCCATGGTGATGACCACCTTCGACCCGGCACAGGCACGCATCGCCGGGTTCTCCCCGCGCATCACCCACCTCGCACTTCTGGTGATGACCGCGCTGGCCGTGGTGGCCTCGTTCGAGACGGTGGGTTCGCTGTTGGTGTTCGCCTTCTTGATCGCGCCGCCTGCCACCGCATCACTACTCGCCGGCACGGTGGCGCGCATCATGGTCACCGCGGTCGGCCTTGGCTGTGTGGCAGCAATCGTCGGCCTGCTGATCAGTTACCACCATCGCACCGCCGCCGGGGCAACGATGTCGCTGGTCAGCGTGTCGCTGTTCGCCATCGGGTTGGCGATCCACAACCTGCGATCTCGACAAAGTTCGACCTGAGCCCACGCGGTACCCTCCGGTGAGGATGGACATCGGCACGCGCCCCCTCATCGTGGCTGCGAATCGGCTGCCGGTGCGATGGACCGACGACGGCTGGGAGACAAGCCCCGGGGGTTTGGTGCGCGCCCTCATCCCGTTCCTGCGTGAATCTGGCGGCACATGGGTCGGGTGGAATGGCACCGTCGGTGGGCACGTCGACCCCTTTGAGGTCGAGGGTGTGTCGATGCACCCCATCGCCCTCGACGCCGATGATGTGAGCCGCTACTACGAGGGGTTTGCCAACAACACGCTCTGGCCTCTCTACCACGATGCCATCCGCGACTCGACCTTCGATGGAGCACATTGGCAGCGATACCGCGATGTCAACGAGCGATTCGCGGTCACGTTGGCCAATGTGGCGCCGAACAATGCTGTGGTTTGGGTGCACGACTACCACCTGCAGTTGGTGCCCGGCATCCTCCGACGCCTGCGACCTGATGTCGCAATCGGCTGGTTCAATCACATTCCCTTTCCGCCACTCGAACTGTTCCAGCGCCTGCCCTGGCGCTCAGAGATCATCGAAGGCCTACTCGGGGCCGACCTGGTGGGTTTCCAGCGCGACCTCGGTGCGCGGAACTTCGTTGCGGCGGCACACCAGTTGGTGAACGTCGTCGGCGACGCCGACGATCACTGGCTACATCATGATGGCCATTCCACGATGGTGGGTGCCTTCCCCATTTCCATCGACGTCGAGGAGTTCGAAGAGCGCGCCGCCGGACGCGAGACACGACGTCGCGCCGCCGCCATCCGCGCCCGACTTGGTGATCCCGAGGTTGTGCTACTGGGAATCGACCGTCTCGACTACACCAAGGGCATCGGCTCACGACTACGAGCGGTCGGTGATCTCTTCGACAGCGGCGACCTCGACCCGCACCGCCATGTGTTCGTCCAAGTGGCCACCCCGACCCGTGATGGGGTGGACCACTACACCGAGGAACGCCATGAGATCGAACGACTGGTCGGCGCGATCAATGGTGATCATGCGCGTCTCGGCTACCCGGTCGTGCACTACCTGCACCGGACGTTGGACCTCGATGAACTGGTGGCGTTGTACCGCGCTGGCGACATCATGCTCGTCACCCCATTCCGCGACGGCATGAACCTCGTGGCAAAGGAATACGTCGCCACCCGTCTCGACGACGACGGCGTGCTCGTCCTGTCGGAGTTCACCGGTGCAGCCGACCAACTCA
Source organism: Ilumatobacteraceae bacterium (assembly GCA_017859395.1). Lineage (GTDB taxonomy): Bacteria > Actinomycetota > Acidimicrobiia > Acidimicrobiales > Ilumatobacteraceae > Casp-actino5. The sequence goes on from JAFMNE010000006.1 coordinate 18,705, forward strand.
GCGAAGCTGTTCTCGTCAATCCCCACGACCCCCACTCACTCACCGATGGCATCTCCGCTGCCGTCGATATGCACCGCCACGATCGACGCGCCCGGATGAGTGCCATGAGAGCGACCATCAACCGCCACAACGTGACTCACTGGGCCGACGGCTTTCTCAAGGCCCTGGGAGCGAGATGACCCCAGACCGCTGCGATCCGGTCTCGGCGGTGACCTCCAGCATTGTCGATGCACTCACCACCGACACCTGTGTGGTGGGCATCGACGTTGACGGTGTCCTGGCACCCATCGTCACCCACGCCGACCAGGCCACAATCCCCGCCGAGGTATTGGACACGGTGCACGCCTTGGCCACAACCTGTCGGGTAGCCATCGTGTCGGGTCGGTCGGTGGATGACCTCGATCGGTTCGGCTTCGCCGACACACTCGCTGTTTTTGGTTCCCACGGGGGACAGCGGCGACACCACGACGACCACGAGCTCGATGCCAGCGAACAGATGCGTCGCGATCAGGTCATTGCCGCCTGCGGTGCCGCAGCCACCGAGTGCGGGCCCGGCGCGTGGGTGGAGAACAAGCCACACGGTGCGGTCCTGCACTGGCGTGAGTGCACATCCGCTGATGCCCAGCACGTGGCGCGGCGCCTGATCGATGACCTGTCATCGCGCGCAGATATCTGGGTCACCACCGGCCATCACGTTGTGGAAGCCACCGTTCGCCACGCATCAAAAGCAACTGCGATGCGGGCGCTGGCATCCGAGGTCGACGCACGATGCATGATCTATCTCGGCGATGACCGCACCGACGAAGATGTCTTTGCAGTGATGTCCCCCACCGACATCGGCATCCATGTCGGGTCCGGTGACACTCTCGCGCGGATGCGTCTGGCATCGCCCACGGAGGTGGCCGAATGTCTCCGCGCCGTCGTTGACCACTTCGGCATCACAACAGGCTGATCTGGCCGTCGCGCTGCCAGCGCCGCACACCACCCCACACAAGGTCATCCATGAATGCCCAACTGCGCCGGTGCTCGACCGACGGCCCCCACGCGGCCAGCCCCGCACGATGACGCATACACGGGTACCCCTTGTTCGACTCAAAGGACCAGTGCGGATAGTGGGCAGCCACTTCGGTCATCGCGGTGTCACGTGCGACCTTGGCCACGATCGACGCCGCTGCGATCGAGGCGCTGAGATCATCTCCACCGATCACAGTGCGCACCTCGGCCACATGAGGAGAGACAAAGTCCCACTTTCCGTCGGTGACCGCCACGTCGACGTGCACGCCCAGAGCCTCGAGCGCACGTCGACACGCGAGACGCTGCGCTGCACTCATACCCAATTGATCGCACTCGAGCGCCGTCGCCCATCCGGTCGATGCGGCACGAGCACGCGCTCGAATCTCCATGTCGAGACGCCCACGTGCCGTGGCTGACAGCCGCTTTGAATCGCGAACACCAGCGGGCACATCGGCGGTGCCACCAGATGTATCGAGGATGACCGCACCGATCACAAGCGGACCAGCCCATGCCCCCTTACCCACTTCGTCGACACCCACCACAACCGCTCCACGCGCCCAGAACGGCTCCTCAACCGACGTACTGGCAGTGACAGGTGTGCGGCGGCTCACGCCAGCACAACGCCGGCGCCCGACCCGGTCGGGGCAACAAGTTCGCCAACTCGCCACCAACCCGCTGCAGCCAGATCGGTTGCCAGATCCTCGGTGACCGCCGCCAGCAGCCCACCGGATGTCTGCGGGTCGTAACACACAGCCTCGGGGCCGCTCGCCGCTGTGGACTCGACGTGGCCCTCCAGATACTCACGATTGCGCGGATCGCCACCTGTTCGAACTCCAGCAGCAGCCACCGCGAGCACGCCCGGATACGCGACGATGCCCGATGTGTCGATCACCGCGATCACCCCGGATCGTTCCGCGACTTCCCAGGTGTGGCCTGCAAGCCCATATCCGGTGACGTCGGTGGTGGCATGCACATCTGAGCCAGCAGCCATCAAGGCTTCCGCGGCCACACGATTCACAGTGCGCATGCCAGCGATCGCAACCGCCTGCTCGTCAAGGGTGCAGGCAGCGAGTGACAAACCAGTGCCCACGGGCTTCGAGAGCATGAGAACGTCGCCCGGACGTCCACCCCCTTTGCGCAGCACACGATCGGGGTGCACCACGCCTTGAACCGCGAGTCCGTAGATCGGTTCGGGGTTCCGAATGGTGTGGCCACCGGCAACCGTTCCACCGGCTTCAGCCACCACTGCGGCACCTGCCGCGAAAATCGCCGCGATGGCCTCCCGCGGGAAGTGCTCTGGGAACGCCGCCACGTTGACCGCCATCGTCACACGGCCGCCCATGGCAAAGACATCACTGCAGGCATTCGCGGCGGCGATCGCTCCGAAGTCGGCCGGCGCGTCAACGAGGGGTGGAAAGAAATCCGTTGTCGAGACCACGGCAATGTCATCACTCACCCGATAGACGGCCGCATCGTCGAAGGGTGCGAGACCAACGACCAGTGATGGGTCCACCGATGGCGGAAATTCGGCCACGAGGTCGCTAAGAAGCGACGCTCCCCACTTGGCGGCGCACCCACCACACGACGTCCACTCAGTTAGTCGTAACTCCGCCAGCAGATCGCCACTCATGGCCAGATCCTAGGTCGCTCGTTCTGTCGGAGCTGCCCAGAGAGCCTCACCGGATGCCTCCGTCGTATCGAAGTCGGGGTCGACCACCGGCGCGGTCAAACGTTGGGTCTCCCCGGTGACTTCCCACAGCACGGCCGGCCGAGCACCGTGCCACCGCACAGCCACCGACACCGTCGCCGTTCCACCACCTGGAAGCCCGTGGGCCTCGAGAGACTGCCCAAGCCATTCGTCGTCAAAACCGGCACCGAACAGTTCCACCCGATCGTCTCTCGGGGCAACAAACCGCCATTCGAGCGCGGTCACCGCTGCGACATCACCGCCCTCCAGAGGCCGCCGGTTGGCCACCTTGGCCCACATCCGAGCAAGGTCGTCGATGGCGCGCTGCTCGCCCGCAGCCGTCAGCACACGCCACGCCGCGCGCACACTTCGTTCGCCCGGCGAGCGCCGGTGTCGCGCACCGGCCTCAACGGCGGTCACCACATCGGGAACCAATGCCACCGCCGATTCGCCCATCCGCACGAGTTGATCGGCGGCGAGGAGATGATCCACCGGGTCATCTAGCGGGTGGGGTGGCCCATCGAGGAGCAGATCACAACGCAGTGACGCCAGATCATCGACCGCTCGCCGACCAATCGGACCCGGCGGCAGCGTGATCCGCCCGGCCGCCTCGCACAGCGACCGCCAGCCGGCGGCAACCGTTGCCGCATCGGCCAACGTGGACGGGTCACCGACTGACCCCGAGTGCCCCACTGCAACGCTGAACGTCGCGGAATGGGCGAGCGGAATCACACGCGCATGTCCAAGACCAAGATCATCGGGCGCCGTCGCGGCCGAACGGAGTCCGTCGATATCAAGCCCATCGATCACGATCGCAACCGCCCGTGGCGATTCGTTCGTGAAGGCCACCACATCGGCCCCACCACGATCGGCTGTCGCAAATGTCACCGCTACGACGTCTCCGTCAGGCACCCGGACACGCGTCTCGATAACGGGGAGCCCGCCCAATGCTCGTTGGCGCACCGTCGGCGATTCAGCGGGATCATGTAAGCGATCCTCGGCCTGCACCCACCAGCGCACAAGGCACCTCGTGTCACGAATCAGCCGTCCGGCTGCGTCGACGCCGGTCGCACCGCGACCGAGGACGCCGATACGGCGCGAGGGTGGCGGCGAGTCATCAAGGACCATGAGGCCAGTCAACCGGCGGTGCGGACCGGCTGCACCCCACCTACCATGCGCTCATGTCAACGCAGCCACGCCGGGGAGATGCGGGATCCATCCACCAGCTACCCGACACCGATCTGGTGGCCGTCGTTCCGATCAAGTCGTTCACCCAGGCAAAGGGTCGCCTCCGACCAGCGCTCAGCACTGACGACCGAGAACGCCTTGCCGTTGCGACCGCCACCGGGGTCCTGCAGGCGTTGCAGGGGGTGCCCACCGTCGTGGTCTGCGACGACGACGCCGTGGCCGACCTCGCTGTGCACTGTGGTTGCGAGCCAATGATGACCATGACGCGCGGACTCAACGCGGTAGTCGCCGAGGCGATGGAGCACCTGCACCATCGGGGAGTCGGCCGGGTCATGGTGGCTCATGCAGATCTTCCGTGTCCCGAGGCCCTGGGCTCCATCGCGGCAGGTCACCAGCTCGCGATCGTGCCCGATCATCGCCTCGATGGCACGAACGTTCTGATCCTCCCCAGTGACGAAGCCCGCTGCGTGTCCTACGGCCCGGGGTCATTTCGCCGGCACCTTGGGGCTCTCACCGCGCTGACACACGATCGAGGCCTCAGGCTTGATGTGATACGCGACCATCAACTCGGACTCGACCTCGACCACCCCAGCGATCTCTCTCATCCCGTCACGTCGACCACACGACATCAAGGAGCGTCTCATGGCCACTGAACGTCACGATCCGAACGTCCCCGGGCAGCCTGGACTTGCCGCGGCGGTCACCGGACAGAACCTCGACATTCCGGCTGTTGCCCTTGCCGTGGGCGCCCACCCCGATGATGTCGAGTTCGGTGCCGGCGGCACACTGGCAAAGTGGGCAGCGGCGGGTTGTCGTATCCACCATCTCGTGCTCACCGACGGCTCAAAGGGCACGTGGGATCCCGACGCCGACACCGCGGCTCTGGTCAATATCCGCGAACGTGAACAGATCGAAGCCCATCGTCGACTTGGTGGTGCGGGTGCCGATGCGGTGGTGTTTTGTCGGCGCATGGACGGCGAACTCATCGCCGATGCTGCAACACGCTCCGAGGTTGCTCGGGTCATTCGTATGGTGCGACCCGATGTGGTGCTGGGTCATGACCCATGGAAGCGCTATCGGCTCCACCCAGATCACAGGGCCGCCGGGCAACTCGTGTGCGATGCCATCGTCGCCGCCCGCGATCCGCACTTTCATCGCGAGCATGGGCTCGCCCCGCATCGCCCGTCGGATCTACTTCTGTGGGAGGCCGACGACGTGGATCACATCGAGGACATCACAACATCGCTCGACACCAAGTTGTGGGCTCTGGAGGCGCACGAGTCGCAGTTCGAGTCCACGATGCATGCCACCGACGATGCGGCCATGGAGCAGTTCCGACAACGGGTCCGAGAACGCGGCGCGCAAATTGGGAGCGCGCTATCGATGACTGCCGCGGAGGCCTTTCACCGCATCGACCGGTTGTGACTCAACGCGGGCCCTGCCAGGGCGCGTCACAACGTGAATCATGAGCCGGATGCACTCGGGAACGACAAAGGGGTGAGGCCAGCGGCCCCACCCCTCGTCGAACAGTCGCGTGGTGTCAGCGACGCTTGGCCGGAGCCTTCTTGGCTGGGGCCTTCTTCACTGCCTTCTTCGCGGCAGCCTTCTTGGCCGGAGCCTTCTTTGCGGCAGCCTTCTTGGCTGGGGCCTTCTTCACTGCCTTCTTCGCAGCAGCCTTCTTGGCCGGAGCCTTCTTCGCGGCAGCCTTCTTGGCCGGAGCCTTCTTC
>JAFMNE010000006.1:24368-72825 GCA_017859395.1 Ilumatobacteraceae bacterium
GCCTTCTTCACTGCCTTCTTCGCAGCAGCCTTCTTGGCCGGAGCTTTCTTCACTGCCTTCTTCGCGGCAGCCTTCTTCGCCGGCTTCTTCGCGGCGACCTTCTTGGCAGCAGCCATCGTCAGCTCACTTACCGTTCAGGGTCGACTTCAGCGTCGAGGAGGCGCTGAACTTCATTGCTGTCGATGCGGCGATCTTCACCGGCGCGCCGGTCTGGGGGTTGCGACCCGTGCGAGCAGCACGCTTGGTGGTGCTGAACGCGCCGAAGCCCGGCCACGCGACCTTGTTGCCCTTCTTGGTCTCGGCGACCACGGTGTCGAAGAAGGCGCCGATCGTCTTCTCGGCATCCGACTTGGACACATCGGCGGCCGCAGCGACTGCATCGATGAGTTCTGACTTGGTCATGTTGATCCTTCTTTCCATCGGGTGGTTCACCGGTGCGGCGAACCGTTCGTCACGCAACTCACGGCTGCGCGATGCCCCCATGTTCGTATGACATGACCGTTATCGTGCAACGACCATTTTCGTTGCATATGCAATGAAATGCGATGTCGTGACGAGGTTGCGATGCGCGGCCGGAACATCCGTAGGAATACGCACTACGCCGAGCATCCACCACCAGCGCCGCCACAGCCACTACCAACACCCATCGGTGAAACGTTGCACTGTTGATCCGAAAGGGGACACGTGACCGACTTGGCGACCGCACCCACACGCGGGGTGCTCCCTGACCCCACTGCACGCGCCATCACCGTGCTCGACACCAGCGTGCTCGTCGCCGACCCCAATTGCCTTGGGTCGGACTGGGCCTGTGATGTCGTCATTCCGCTAACCGTTGTCGAAGAACTCGACGGGCTGAAGTCGCGCAGTGACGATGTTGGCAGGGCCGCGCGAGCTGCGCTGCGCACCTTGGAGGACTTTCGCGTGGGGAACGGCGGGAGCCTTGCCGACGGCGTGAACGTCGGGTCGGGCAGCCTGCGCATCGAAGTGAACGGTGTCCTTGAACATTTGCTCAAAGAACACGGCCTCGATCCGTCCAAGCCCGACAACCGGATCATCGGGGCGGCGCTTGGCCAACGGGCGCTCGGCCCGACAACAATCGTGTCCAATGATGCGGCGCTGCGCATCAAGGCTGCGCATCTCGGGCTTGATGCCACCGAGCACCGGCCATCAGGTGGACTCCGTAATGTCCAACCCAGTGGCTGGCGCATCCTCGATGTGCCCGCAGACGTGGTCGACACCGTGTATCGCGATGGCAGCATCGATGTTGCCGAACTTCCCGATGGCACCGTCGGCATCGACGACACCCCGCCCGCAGGACATGACCGCGACGCACGCGACAGAACGCGCCTGCGCGAGAACGAATTCGCCGTCCTGCGCGCCGGCTCCCAATCCGCGCTCGTTCGCCGCAGCGATGCCCAACTCGCGCTGCTCCCGCCGGCCACACCAGAGCCATGGGGCCTGCACCCGCGCTCGAAAGAGCAGCGCTTCGCGCTCGAACTACTCCTCGATCCCGAGGTCACCGTGGTGGCCCTCAATGGCCGGGCCGGCACCGGAAAGACCATCTTGGCCATCGCTGCGGCACTCGAACAGGTCGTGGAGTCCCAGATCTATGAGCGGGTGGCGGTGTATCGCCCACTCGTCCCGGTCGGTCGCGCCGATGTTGGATTTCTTCCCGGGGGTTTGGACGAGAAGCTCGATCCCTGGATGTCGGCCATTCACGATGCGGTGGTCGCACTCACGGATCGCCGCTCGGCCAGCGACGCTCGCCGTATGGTCGATGAGCTCACCGAACGCGGAAAGCTCTCGCTCGAATCGGTCACTTTCCTACGAGGCCGGTCGCTGCAGCAGCAGTTTGTGGTCATCGACGAAGCCCAGAACCTGGAGCCCACCACCTTGCGCACCATCTTGACCCGGGTGGGCGAGGGAACCAAGGTTGTGTTCACCGGCGACACCAGCCAAATTGATGCGCCGTATCTGGGAGAGGCCAACAATGCCCTCGCCGTGCTGACCGGGGCATTTGCCGGTCAGCGGTGCTTCGGGCACATCACGCTGCAGGCCTGCGAGCGGTCCAGCGTGGCCAGTCTGGCCGCCGAACTCCTCTGAGATATCGATTCTTATCGAGGTTGTTGGAATAGGTCTCGATCATTTAGTGTTAAATGACATATGGCCATCTCAGAAACCCTCGAGATCCGTTCGGCGACCGACCTCCCCCGCGGTGTCGACTGGCGCGAGTACGCCATGTGCTCCGGTCGCCTCGAACTCTTCTTCGCCAAAAAGGCTGAACGCCCGCAAGCGCGCGCTCGCCGCGAAGCAAAGGCCAACATGTTGTGTACGGCATGTCCGGTACGCATCCCGTGCCGCGACTTCGCACGCGAGAACCACGAATACGGGTTCTGGGGCGGCGAGAACGAAGAAGATCGTCACCTCATGGGCTACACGGTCGCCGCACCCATCGGTATCCGCGCGCGCAACGCCTGAACGTCACACCCCTGACCCTATGGTGGGGGCGTGTCCGACAACTCACTGCCCCGCGCCGCGCATGCCATCGCCGTTGTCGACACCGAGACCGGCGGCCTTGACCCCGCCACCGACCCCCTCTTGCAGGTAGCGGTCGTCCATGCCGACATCAGCCCCAGCGGCAGTCTTTCGATCACTCACGAGTGGTCATCCCTCGTCAGCCTGCGCCCGCCATGGCGACCGATCGGCGCGCAGCACATCCACGGCATCGGGCGATGGGCGCTCCTGCGCGCCCCCAGCGAGCGCCGCGTGATGTCACGAGTTGCTGATCTGGTGACGGGTCGCACCCTGGTCGCGCACAACCTCGACTTCGATCGGTCATTTCTCGATGCCGCAGCCAACCGCCATGGCATATCCGTCACCCCCGACGGTGAGATGTGCACCCTTGTGCTCTCGCGCAGCACCGACCCGGAACGACATCTCTCGCACCGCCTCGGCGACATCGCTGAGCGCCACGGAGTGGAATTACACAGTGCGCATCATGCCCTCAACGATGCGCGCGCAACGGCCGAAGTGCTCGGCCGACTGATTGCCGCCGATCCAAGCTTGTGGCCCTTTGGTCACCGGACGTCGTAACGCGCCAACACTGCTGCTGCCGTCGACGACGCCAAGCCCACATACCGCTCCGGTTCAATCACCTGGGCGTCTTCACCCAAACGCATCAGAAGCCGTGCCAACCACCGCTCAGAGGTCACTGGAACACGTGCGAGGCACCATTGATCGGCATCGGGCTCGGACACCTCATCGATCGGATACCGCTCGAGTACCCAACGGGCGCCCGGTCCCAGACGCAACAACACCCGGGGCACATCATCGCCGAACCACTCCACCTCGGATCCGTCGAGATCCTCGGGTGGGTCCACCGTGGCTTCTCCATCATCATTGATCGATGCGATGCGGTCCACACGAAATGTCCGCAACGCCTCGCGACGCTCGTCGTGGGCCCACAGGTACCAATTGCCATCGATATGGCGCACCCTGAACGGTGTGACGACCCGATCTGAGGGGTCGGCGTCGTCAGCCGACCGGTAGCCGATGCGCACACGGCGGCGCGACTCAATTGCGGCAGTCAATGAGCGCACCTCGTCAGGGGTCACCGACATGACGACCACACCGGTGTCGTCTTCGCCCAACGCGTCCGCGAGTTTGCGTAGTCCGCGATTCAGCGCACCACCAGCGTCAGCACCGGGAAGCTGCATCGCCGCACGCCCTGCAACAAGAAGTTCGAAGGCCTCTTCCCGGGTAAGGCGCAGCGGACGGGTGAACAATCGTGGGATTCCAACGAACACCGTTCCCTCGTCAACGAAGACGTCGATCATCTCATCGACGTAGGGCGGTAAGCCGCACATCGCGACCAACTCAAGATCGGCGATGAGGTCGGCTTCGTCGATCTCGAAGCGTGACGCCACCTCGCCAACAGGAACCTCTCCGCGCTCCATCAGCCACGGCAGCATCACTAATAACCGGCGGAGACGCTGTTCCGCGGTGCGCCCGCTCATCGGCACAACCCCCGCAAGTGGCTCACGATGTCGTCGCGCAGATCCTCAGGGGCGACCACAACCGCGTCGTCAAGATGCCCGAGGACCCACGACATCATCGCCGCGGTGTTGGCATAGGGAACGTCGACCTCAACCGATCCGTCGTCGTGCACCTGCACGACGCGCTCGGCGCCGAGATCTGCGATGGCAGGCCGCGCCCGGCGGGCCGACACAATCACGCGGGCTGTTCGCACCCGGTGGTGATCTGCTCCGAGCATCATCGGGTCATCGGGCAACGAGGTCGTCAGGTCGATATCGGCAGGTATCTCCACCTCACCGGGTGGCCCCACGTCGACTGCAGATTCCATACGGTCGATGCGGAACGTGCGCCGATCAGAACGCACGCGGTCGTAGCCGGTCAGATACCAAAAGCCATCACGCAACAACATGCCCCAGGGCTCGACTTCGCGGTCGCGACCGGCGTAGACAAAGCGCACCACGCAGCGGCGCACCACCGCGTCACGCACAATGGGCAAGGCGTCGAGGTGAGGAACCTCAATTCCGACCGACACCGGGTCGGTGGATCGGCGTGCCCCCACCTTCCAGAGTGCTTCGGTAGCCGTCGACGAACCCGGCCGGGTCGCCGCCAAGGCCACCTGCAGCGCCGCCACCTCATCACTGTCAAGGCCCGGATCGGGAAGTTCGTACTCGTCGGGGCGCACCATGTAGCCGGTGGCGCCCGCATCGTCGCCACCGAGGGTGACGGTGGTGATCTCTACTCCGATCTGTCGCAGCAGGGCTTTGTCACGCTCGAAAGCTGCGCGACGCGCGTCATGACCGTCCGGGTACTGCCCGTGAAGCTCGTCCGCAATGGACTGCAGCGTGAGAGGTTCGCGTGTCGCCAGCAACAACGCCAGCAGGTTGGTGATCCGCTCGACGCGTTCGGCCATCAGCGCCGGTACTCGTAGAAACCGCGGCCCGCCTTGCGCCCCAGCAGGCCGGCATCCACCATGCGGCTGAGCAACGGCGGCGGTGCGTACAGGGGCTCTTTGAACTCCTCATAGAGGCTCTCGGCCACCGCAAGGGTGGTATCGAGCCCGATCAGGTCGGTCAGACGCAGCGGCCCCATCGGGTGGCTGCAGCCCTCCACCATGCCGGTGTCGATGTCTTCGGCCGAGGCAAAGCCGGACTCCATCATGCGGATCGCCGACAACAGGTACGGCACCAACAACGCGTTCACTACGAAACCGGCACGGTCCTGCGACCTGATGACGCGCTTGGACAGATCGCCCGTCGCGAACGCTTCTGCGCGATCGAGCGTGGTTTCCGATGTCATCAAGCTGGTGACGACCTCCACCAACCTCAGCACGGGCACCGGATTGAAGAAGTGGATGCCGATGACCTGCTCCGGGCGACCGGTCGCGGTACCCAACTTCATGATCGGAATCGACGATGTATTCGAGGCCAAGATCGCATCATCGGCGCTCAGTACACGGTCGAGTTCAGAGAAGATGTCCACCTTCATCTGCTCATCTTCGACAACGGCTTCGATGACCAACTGCCGGTCGGACAAATCAGCGAGATCGGTCGTGAAATTCAGGCGAGCCAGCGCTGCATCGCGCTCCGCCTCGGTGAGCTTGGTTGCCGCCACACCACGATCGAGGGAGGACACCAGGCGCGCGCGACCGGCCTCGGCAGCTTCAGGTCCGGCCTCGCGCACCAGGACATCAAGTCCGGCGCGAGCGCAGACCTCGGCGATACCCGAGCCCATCAGTCCGCAGCCCACCACACCAACACGTTCGATTCCTGACATCGCTTTCGCATCCATACGACCATTGTGCCCCACGCTCACCCACTTCACCCGCTCTATCGGTGTCGTCACGATCCTGTGCGGGCAGAATCGAACGATGTCATCATCGCCGCCCACCGGATCTGGCTCGCCGCGGGTGTGGAACGGCGATGCCTATCCGCTCGGCGCGACCTTCGATGGCGATGGGACCAACTTCTCGTTGTTCTCCTCGGTGGCCGACGGAGTGGAACTCTGCCTGTTTGACGACAGTGATCGTCGCGACGCGATCCACATCGAGCTCTCCGAAGTCGACGGCCACATTTGGCACGCTCGGCTGCCCGATATTGGCCCTGGTCAGCGCTACGGCTACCGCATCCACGGCCCCTGGGAACCCGACCGCGGCATGTGGTGCAACCCGGCAAAACTACTGATGGATCCGTATGCCAAGACCGTTGATGGCACCATCGACTGGGACCCGGCCTGTTTCGGATACGACCTCGATGACCCTGAGCGAGCGAGCACCATCGACTCGGCACCGCACGTGATGCTGGGCGTGGTACACGATCCCACCTACGACTGGGGTGACGACCGCGCGCCGCACCAACCCATGCACCGCAGCGTGATCTACGAAACCCATGTGCGCGGCATGACCTACCAGCACCCAGGTATCGATCCCGGACTGCGGGGCACGTATGCCGGTATGGCCCAGCCGGTGATTATCGACCACCTTGTTGCCCACGGCATCACCGCTGTTGAAGTCATGCCGGTCCACCAGTTCGTTCACGACCACCACCTCGCCCAGCACGGCCTGCGGAACTACTGGGGATACAACACCGTGTCATTCCTCAGTCCGCACAATGGCTACGCAGCCGACCCCACCCGTGTCGTCGACGAGTTTCGCGACATGGTGCGCGCCTTCCACGCGGCCGGCATCGAAGTGATCGTCGATGTCGTCTACAACCACACCGCCGAAGGAAACCATCTCGGGCCCACCCTGTCGTGGCGCGGAATCGACAACCTCGCCTACTACCGCGTTCTCGACGACAGCCCACGCCACTATCTCGACTTCACCGGCTGTGGGAACACGATGAACATGCGCCACCCCCACGTATTGCAGCTGATCATGGACAGCCTGCGGTACTGGGTGCTCGAGATGCACGTCGACGGGTTCCGATTCGATCTCGCCTCCGCACTCGCACGTGAACTCTTCGAGGTCGACCGACTCTCCGCTTTCTTCGACATCGTCCAGCAAGACCCGGTCATCTCCCAGGTGAAACTCATTGCCGAGCCCTGGGATGTAGGTGAAGGCGGTTATCAAGTGGGCAAATTCCCACCGAAATGGTCCGAATGGAATGGCCGCTATCGCGACACCATGCGCGATTTCTGGCGTGGGGAGCCCTCACATCTGGCCGAGTTCGCGCAACGATTCACAGGATCCAGCGACCTCTACCAGGCCGACACCCGTCGACCATCGGCATCGATCAACTTCGTGACCTGCCATGACGGATTCACCCTGGCCGACCTGGTCTCGTACAACGAACGCCACAATGACGCCAACGGCGAAGACGGCCACGATGGCGAACACCACAACCGGTCCGTCAACCACGGGGTGGAAGGCCCCACCGACAACCCTGAGATCATCGCCGTGCGCGACCGACAACGACGCAACATGATGGCGACCCTTCTGCTCTCCCAGGGTGTACCGATGGTGTCGGGAGGCGATGAGATCGGTCGTACTCAACGAGGGAACAACAACGCCTACTGCCAAGACAATGACGTCTCATGGTTCGACTGGACACACGTCGACACGACGATGTCGATGTGGGTGCGTCGGCTGACAACGATGCGCCACCGGCATGCGGTGTTCCGCCGCCGGCGGTGGTTCAAAGGCCGATCGATCCGTGGTCTCGACGACATGGCCTGGTTCCGACCTGATGGCGTCGAAATGAACGACGCCGACTGGGAACAGGGCTTCGCGCGATCCGTGGGCGTGTTCATGAACGGTGAAGCAATCGCAAGCCGCGATCCATATGGTCAACGGATCCGTGACGACACCTTCTTGTGCCTGTTTTCTGCCAGCGAAATCGCTCTGGACTGGGTGCTGCCGTCGGCGACATGGGGTCGGCTCTGGGAGGTTGCGCTCCACAGCGATGACCCCGACGCTGGCACTGTGGGCTGGCCCGAGAACCACCAGTCCGCCGCGGCCGTCACCTACGGTGCCGAGTCGGTGCTGCAGATGCCGCCATTCACCACGATCGTGCTGCGACGCACCGATCCGGCCGGGCCACCACGCTGAACATCCCCATCACGAGGTGATGTTGCGGTACCACGCAATCGTCGCGGCCGTCGCGGCATCGGTGGCCGGATCGATTGGGCGTTGACCGGCCACATCGGGCCCGAGCGATCCGGCGAGTTCTTTGCCAAGTTCAACGCCGAACTGATCGAAGCTGTTGATACCCCACCAGGCTCCCTGGACGAACACGCTCCACTCGTGGAACGCGATGAGTTGCCCGAGGGTGGACGGCGTGAGTTCGGTCAGCGTCACCAGCGTGCAGGGTCGATTGCCGGGCATCGAGCGATGCGGCTCACCGGGGCTCTCACGGCCCTGCACCAGCGCCGCAGCCTGAGCAAACATATTGGCCATCAACAGGTGGTGTTGTTCGTCCTCACCATGGGTGGGGGTGGCCACACCGATGAAGTCCACCGGAATCACATCGGTTCCCTGATGCAACAACTGGAAGAAGGCGTGCTGGGCATTCGTGCCAGCTTCTCCCCAGATGACCGGGCCCGTCGGCCCGACGACCGGCATTCCATCGCTGCGCACAGACTTGCCGTTCGACTCCATGTCCAACTGCTGCAGATATGCCGGGAATCGACGCAGCGCATGGCTGTAGGGCACAACAGCACGGGTCGGCCGTGCGAGCACCTCGCGGTGCATCACGGCGACCATTGCAGCCAGCACGATCATGTTGTCGCCCACCCCATCAGAGCCCACGGTGGCCGCCATGTAGTCATCCACCAGGCGCGCACCGGCAAGGAATTCGTCGAACGCGTCGGGCCCGATGGCGATCATCGGGGTGATACCCACCGCGGACCACACCGAATACCGGCCGCCGACCCAATCCCAGAATCCCAGAGTGGCCTCGGGCGCGATACCGAATTCGGCGACGCGATCCGTGGCTGTGGACACGGCGACGAAGTGGTCGGCCACCGCCTCGGACCCCAATGCATCGATGATCCAGTTGCGGGCAACCCGCGCATTGGTGAGGGTCTCCTGGGTGGTGAACGTTTTGGATACCACCACCACCACGGTGGCGGCAGGGTCAAGCCCCGCCAAGGTCGACACGATGTCGGCCGGGTCCACATTCGATACGAAATGGGTGCGAATTCGTGGGTGCCCCACACCCGCGAGTGCCTGCGTGACCATGGCCGGGCCAAGGTCCGATCCACCGATACCGATGTTCACGACATCGGTGATCGTCGTATCCGCACGGATGCGCTCGGCCACGGCGCGACAGCGAGCGAGCTCGGCATGTACCGCAGGAACCACGTTGACACCGTCGACGGTCATCACCGCTGAACTGGGCGCGCGCAGTGCCGGGTGCGTTACTGCGCGTGCTTCGGTGTTGTTCACCTGCTCGCCAGTCCAGAGCCGGGTGAAATGGCCGCCCACACCTGCGGTCGCAGCCGCGGCGAGCAGATCACATGCGGTGTCAACCGTGATCGGTTGACGTGACAGGTCGACGCGTAGGTCGCCAATCTGGGCAACCAGTGCGTCGACCCGTGCCGGGTCGCGCACCAACTCCCGCAACGGCTCGGACGCGGGCGACACATCAAGAACTCGTCTCACTGCGTCGACACTAACCACCGGCACTGCGACGCTGTGGCCGCATACCCGACGGCTCGATCAACGGCCGATGGGGCGTCACGGACGTAGTGTCGACGCGTGGATCGTGAACTCGGGGCCGGCGTGCGCTCGGCTGTGGCCTCGTTTTTGTTGTGGGGTGGTTTCACGGCCTACTGGAAACTTCTGTCGGACCTGCCGGCCATCGAGTTGGTCGGATGGCGCGTGGCGATGGCCTGTGCCGCGTTATGGGCGGCGCAGATGATGCGGCGGCGGCGCCATGTGATGATCGCCACGCTGCGCGACCCGGGTGTGCGCCGACATCTCGCTATCGCGGCTGTGCTGCTGGCGGTGAACTGGTCCACGTATGTGATCGCAGTCACCGGTGGCCGCGTGCTCGAAACCGCCCTCGGCTACTTCTTGTCACCGCTGCTCACCGTCGCCATCGGCGTCGTTGCTCTTGGCGAACACCTCGATGCTGCCCGCCGAGCCGCCATGCTGCTCGCAGGAACCGCCATCATCATCATGACGGTGTCGTACGGCCGTCTCCCGTGGGTCGCCGTGCTGTTGGCCGGCAGTTGGTCGTTCTACGGTTGGGTCAAGCGGCGGGTCCCGCTGAACCCGGTGGAGTCACTCACCGGCGAAGTCACCATTCTGGCGCCAGTCGCGTTGGCCGTTGTCGCCATGGGAGCGGTCAATGGCGAGGGCGTCACCACCATCGCAGATGCAACGACGTGGCCATTGGTGATCGGCACCGGTGCCATCACCGCTGTGCCGTTGCTGTTGTTCGCTCACGCAGCCCAACGCGTGCCATTCACCCTGCTCGGACCACTCGGCTGGCTGATCCCCATCATCAACTTTGGGCTCGGTTGGATCGCCTACAACGAAGATCTCCCCCCAGCGCGCCTGGTCGGTTTTGCAATGGTCTGGGTTGCTCTCGTCATCGTTGCCATTGCGCAAGCACGGCCAGCAAACACCACACCCACCTGACACACTGTCGGGGTGACTTCTTCGAGCGATGACCGCCCGACACAGCGACAGATCTCAGAGTTGTCGCTCGACCAGTTGATCATGCTGCAAGAGGCCGACACCCCACCGGTCGCCGATCGTGGTTCTGGCGACGGAGGCGGGGGCGACAACGACGACCACGGCAGTGGCGACGATGACGGCATCGTGTTGCCATGGTGGATGCGCCCCATCAACACGCTCGCGTTGATCATCACCGTGGCACTGATCGCGGGAATGGTGGGCTTCATGGTGGGTGACGCAGCCGCCGATCCCGATCCGAACGAGGTTGACATCGGCTTTCTCCAGGACATGCGGGGTCACCACGAACAGGCCGTACAGATGGGATTCATCTATTTGACCATTGATGACACCGATCCCGGCTTGCGCACCATCGCGCGCTCGATCATCTTTGGCCAGGGCATCGAGATTGGGCGCATGATCCAGATGCTGCGCGATGTGGGAGCCACAGAAGCGAACGAAACCGGGGTGTCGATGACCTGGATGGGCATGTCGGCCGATGTCGACGATATGCCGGGTATGGCCACCGACGACGAGCTCCTCGAATTGGGCAACGCCCGCGGCGTCGAGGCCGACCAGATCTTCGTCGACCTAATGACCGAGCACCATCTCGGTGGCATCGAGATGGCTGCCTACGCGGCCGAACGAGCCAATCTCGACGAAGTCCGTGCCATGGCGGCGTCGATGGCTGCGGCCCAGCGCGGCGAAATTGCCGAGATGCTCGGCCAACTCGACTGAAGGTCATGGGTCGGGGCACGCCACTGGCACGGTTCATCCCCGCCCTGATCGGGGCCGTGGCCGCCGCTGCGGCGTGCGCCGCTCCCACACCGGTGCAACTCCTCACCGCCGATACTGTGCCCGCCGCCACACCGGTACCTCCAGCGACCACCGGCGCTCCCGACACCTCCGATACGTCCGCACCGGTCGATACCGCTGTGCCCGACAATGCCGCCGACGGCGAACCCTGGCTACCCGGTGATGTCGATCTCACGCTGGAACCACCGGCGGACATCACCACCGTCGTCACCCCAGCCACATTCGACACCACCGTGATCACCGGTGGCGGCCGCGCACCGTCACCGGGCGACGAACTCGTTGCCGCGGCAGTCGTCGATATCGAAAGGTGGCTCAACTACACCGTCACCGAGGTCTACGGCCGCGCCCACCGTCCGCTGGCTGGAGGTGTCCACGCCGTGCATCCCGATCGCCGCGATCCCACCCCCGACTGCGGCGGCGTCGCCACCGAGTATCGCGACATGCTCGACTATGTGGCTCTCTACTGCCCCGCGGACGACTTCGTCGCCTACGACGCCAGCGATATCGGGCTCCTCAGCTCGCTCAACAACGAACGTGGCGCGATGGCCACCGCCGTCGTTATCGCCCACGAATACGGTCACGTCGTCCAAGAACGCATCGGCGTGCTCAACCGACCGTTGCCCACAATCGTTCTCGAACAACACGCCGACTGTCTTGCCGGTGCCTGGACGGGATGGGACGATCCCGCGCGCTCTCTGCTTCCGGGGCGAGATGCCGTGCTCACCGCACTGGTCGCGCTGATCGAGGTGCGCGACCCCGTCGGCATCGACCCGTACTCACCGGGCGGCCATGGCACCGCATTCGACCGAATCGGTGCCTTCACTCACGGCTACGCCGGAGGGGCTGAGGCCTGCGTTGCCCTGGTCGCAGAGCCATTGGAGGTCATGCCCAACACATTTGGTGATCTCGGCGATCTCGCAAGGGGTGGAGATGCACCCTACGACTGCACTGGAGTGACCGACCCCGAATGTCGTCCTGCTGGACAGTTCCTCGGCGACGATCTGGATGAATTCTGGTCCCTCGCGATCGGCTCATCTGTCGACCTCGAGGTCGTCACGTCAGCTGCGCCATGTGCTGACGGTACGACCGTCGGTGTCGGAGTGACTGTGTGCCCCGACCCTGGCGAAGTACGCATCGACGAGGCGATTCTGCGTCCCGTGTACACCACGCGCGGCGACTTCACCCTTGGCTATCTGCTCGGTCGAGCCTGGGTCGAGTTGACCATCAGCGCAACTGGCGCCGATGCTGAATGTCTGGTGGGCGCGTGGGTGGGCGACTTGACCCTGGGGCGTGGCCGCAACCCCTTGCGCGAGAGCACTGTCGTGACCTCACCGGGCGACCTTGACGAAGCCGTCGACGTGATCATGTCGACGTCGGTCGACGGTGTGCATGCACTCGAGCGCATTGCCAGCCTGCGCCGCGGCGTACTGGGTGGCCTCGACGCCTGCAATCGCTGATCGACGGGGCACCCGCGTCGGCGTGACTAACCCACCGGAACACTCTCCGCGACCGACGCTCCCTCCACCTCTGCGCCGACATCGACGGTTGGCACGGTGGTGGTTGTGGTGGTGGTGCTGGGAGATGTCGTTGGGGTCGTCGATGTCGTGGTGGTCGACGAGGTCGTCGTCGACTCCGGCACCTCCGGTGCCACGGTCGTCGTCGTGGTCGACGTGGTCGTGGTCGACGTGGTGGTGGTGGATGGGTTGGGCACGCTGCCATCGAAGCTGGGCAGGCTCTCGGCGTAGGTCACGTCCTCGGGTTCGCTCACCCCATTCCACACGAGCACTCGATCGCCCTTGTCGACGAGCGTCTGGAAGTACTCCGAAATGTGCATCGGAATGCGAACACATCCATGTGATGCCGGGGACTCAGGCACATTGATCGCGCCGTGAATCGCAATACCGAAGTTGAAGTACACCGGGCTCCACATATCGCCGAGTGGCCCGTTGCGGATGCCGTCCACCATGCGTCGCACAGTGAATACGCCACCAGGGGTCTTGGCGTAGGCACACACGTCTCTGGTCACGGGTTCTTCGAGAAGATTTCCCTCATTGTCGGTGTCGTAGGTGACCGTTTCGCAATAGAGCGCCGGTTCACCGAATTCATCGAGTTCGCCTGAGGACACATGGGTGATCAGCACCGGATCATCGGCGTGGAACACCACCATGACCTGTTCGGGGAGGTACACCTCGATGTGGTCGCTCAACCCACCAGTGGTGCGTCGCGGCCTGATGTCGATCGGATCCTGCATCCGGTCCCACACCGCAGGGGTCACCTGCCCGGTCATCTCCGTCCGCGGCACGCCCAACACCAACTTCTCAAAGGCCCACACCGCCTGGATCGTCATCGTTCCGTAGATCCCATCGATCGGCCCCGGGTCGAAATCGAGATCGTGTAACCGTTGCTGGATCATCGCCACATCGTCGCCAGCGAGCCCCCGGGTGAGCGTGCGACCCAGGGGTACCTTTGGCGCTGTCGTCGTGGTCGTGGCCACAATCGTTGTCGTCGCCACCGATGTGGTGGTTCCTGCCGCGTCGCTCTCCGAACCGTCTCCACCGGCCGCCACGATGCCTACGAGTATGAGCACCGCAGCAGCTGCGACCGCGGGCATCCACCGCAGCCAGTTCGGCGGCACACGCGGTGGGGAGGAGGGGGATGTCTCGTTCATGGCGCGACCGCTGTCAGGCTATCGGTCGCCTGGGCCCCCGTCCGATCGGGCGCCGGCCACCGGACGCACCCCCACCAGGTCACGCCGCAAGGTCCACATCTCGCGCAGGATTGTGACGATCACTCCGGGCGACGACAGCGTGGACACGCCGCGGGTCCGTGGGAAGTAGTCAACCCCCATCTGCACAATCTCGAATCCACTGCGTTTGGCACGGATCATCAACTCGGCATCGATGAACGACCCTTCACTGCGCAAGTCCACCGTGTCGAGCACGCGGCGTCGCACCAATTTGCACGCAAAGTTGATGTCGCGAAGTCGGACGCCGAACACCGCTTTGACCAGCGCGTTGTACACGAAGGTGTACAACGCGCGCAGCGCCCCCTCACCTGTGCGGTCGAAGCGGTACGCGCTCACTATGTCGGCGTCGTAGTCGCGCATCAGCCGCACAATGCGCGGAAGTTCGGCAATGTCGAAGGGCAGGTCCGCATCGGTGTAGAGCACCACATCGCCACGCGCGGCGGCGAAACCCGAGCGCATCGAACCGCCCAATTTTCTGTTCACCGGGTGATGGATGACACGGACCCGCGGGTCGGCAGCAGCAATCTGGTCAGCGATCGCGCCGGTGGCATCATCTGATGCATCGTCGATGACGATCAATTCGTAATCGGTGATATCGCCCCGTTCCACGAGAGCATCACAGGCACGACGGCCGTAATCGAGCGCTCGCTCGATGTACTCCTCCTCGTTCCACATTGGGTAGAACACCGAGAGCACGCCGAACGACTCGGTGGGGGGGTTCGGCACTGCCACAGTCTCGGACTCGACGACGTCGCCCACGCGGTCCTCCATCGCCCGGAGGCTAACCAACCAACGCACCGTGTGCTGAGCGGGCCCACACGCCACGCCGCCGCCCGCACTATGCACACCCGAGCACCGACGTAGCCTTATTGCATGGAGCACGACCCCAACGTGATCGCTCCCCCAGCGGGTGGTATCACCGCCGCCTGGCGGGCGACGATCGTCGTCGTCTGGGTCGGAGTGGCCATTGGGATGGCATCGGTATGGTCGGCGAGTCGCCAAGTTGGGCTCTCGACCTGGTGGCTCGGGCCCCCGACCGATGGTCGTCCCGCCGTGGTCGCGATCGCTGTCTTCATCCCCGCCGTCGTCGTGCTGCTCGCTGCTGCAGTGGTCCAGCGATTTCTGTGGCTCACCGCTGTCATTGCCGGGCTTATTGTGACCGTGATCGGTAGCGGCGATATCGGCCGCGTCGACGGTCTGGCCATCGTGCAGATCGCTCTCGGCGCTGCTGGTGCGGCGACCGGGATCGCCGCGCTGTCGGGAACCGCACGCCGGGCATCGACACGGTCGCGGTAGGTTCACGGCCATGTCGAACGTGCTCACGTCCTTGCCGGCCGGCGAACGAGTCGGTATCGCCTTCTCCGGAGGCCTCGACACGTCGGCTGCGGTCGCATGGATGCGCGAGCGGGGTGCCGTGCCCTACACCTACACCGCCGATCTCGGCCAATACGACGAGCCTGATCTGTCCGGTGTGCCCGGCCGAGCCGAGCAATACGGCGCCGAAGCCGCACGGCTGGTCGACTGCCGGCCCGAACTGGTGCGCGAGGGGCTAATGGCACTGCAGTGCGGCGCCTTCCACATCCGCACGGCTGGACGCACTTACTTCAACACGACACCACTCGGCCGAGCGGTGACAGGAACCCTGCTCGTGCGCGCAATGGCCGACGACGGCGTGGACATCTGGGGAGATGGATCGACCTATAAGGGCAACGACATCGAGCGGTTTTATCGCTACGGGCTGATGGTGAACCCGCGCCTGCGCATCTACAAACCGTGGCTCGACCCGGCGTTCGTCGATGAGCTCGGTGGTCGCACCGGAATGAGTGAGTTCCTCACCGCCCGCAAACTTCCGTATCGCGATTCCGTCGAGAAGGCCTATTCGACAGATGCGAACATCTGGGGCGCCACGCACGAAGCCAAAGCTCTGGAGGAGCTGTCGACCGGCATGGAGATCGTGTCGCCGATCATGGGTGTCGCGCACTGGGATCCCAATGTGGCCATCGCCACCGAAGATGTGTCGATCCGCTTCGAGAAGGGGTGGCCGGTGGCTATTAACGGCGCCGATTACGACGATCAGGTCGCCCTCGTTGTCGAGGCCAATGCCATCGGTGGCCGCCATGGTCTGGGCATGAGCGACCAGATCGAGAACCGCATCATCGAAGCGAAGTCACGTGGCATCTACGAAGCCCCCGGCCTCGCATTGCTGCACATCGCCTATGAACGGCTCGTCACCGCGATCCACAACGAAAACACGATCGAGAACTACCACACGATGGGCCGACGCCTCGGCCGTTTGCTGTACGAAGGTCGCTGGTTCGATCCGCAATCGCTGATGTTGCGCGAGCCTCTCCTGCACTGGGTAGGTTCGGCCATCACTGGTGAGGTGACGCTGCGACTGCGACGCGGTGATGATTACTCGATCGTCGACACCACCGGGCCTGATCTCACCTATGAACCCGAACGACTGTCGATGGAGCGCGTAGAGGATGCCGCCTTTGGACCGCTCGACCGCATCGGACAGTTGACAATGCGCAACCTCGACATCGCCGACTCCCGCAGCAAGCTCGACGTCTACCGCTCTGCGGGCACCCTCGGACGTGGTGGGGCACTCGAACTGGATCCCGGCGCCGACTGACACGCTGCGCGCGCCGATTCACCTAGCGGGATCAGTTGGCCCTACCAGCGCAACGCGCTTGGGTGATCGCTGCCACGAGACGCGCCCGGTCCGCCATGGTGTCGACCTCAACGAATTCGTGGTCGGCATGGGCGCCTCCGCCCACAGCCCCAAGGCCGTCGAGTGTGGGCACCCCGACCGCTGCCGTGAAATTGCCGTCGCTGCCACCACCCACCGCGACACCGGCAATGTTTGGGTCATGAGCGACCGCGAGTGGGAATAGCTCCACCGAGGCCGACTCGGGCATGGGCGGTCGCCCAATCGCTCCCTCCACCGAGATGACGGCTGCAGGGTCGATGGCGCTCAACGCGGCCATGGCCTCCTCGATCCGGATGCGTTCGGCATCGGAGGTCACGCGCACGTCGACGCGAACGCGTGTCATCGCCGGCACGACGTTGTCGGCAGTGCCACCCTCGACCACGGTCGGTGTGACGGTCGTGCCGGCATCAGGTCGCGCGAGTGCGGCAATGGCCAACACCTGGTGGGCGGCTTCGACTAGCGAGTTGACACCACGGTGGGGTTCGAGCCCGGCGTGCGCGGCCCGACCGGTGACCGTGAGCGTGAAGGTACCTGTGCCTTTGCGGCCTGTCTTCAATGCTCCGCCGTCAGCACTTGGCTCGAGCACGAGAACAGCACCGCAGGCAAGCGCACGTTCTTCGAGAAGGGCCCGCGAGGTACGCGAGCCCACTTCCTCATCGCAGGTGAACAACATCTCCACCGGTGCGTCGGCGCCCAAGGATGCCACTGCATGAATGGCCTGCACAATGCCGGCCGCCATATCGAA
Source organism: Ilumatobacteraceae bacterium (assembly GCA_017859395.1). Classification (GTDB taxonomy): domain Bacteria; phylum Actinomycetota; class Acidimicrobiia; order Acidimicrobiales; family Ilumatobacteraceae; genus Casp-actino5. The sequence goes on from JAFMNE010000006.1 coordinate 42,043, forward strand.
TACCCCGGGACCTGTCGCGCGACCATCGGCGACACGGAATGGGCGCTCGGCCAAGGTGCCGAGCGGAAAGACAGTGTCGTGGTGTCCAAGAATCAATACATGTGCTGGGGTGGTACCACACCAGTGAACATGCGGGCCCGACGGGCCGCCGATAATGTCCGCGGCACGACCGGTACGACGGGTGATGAGATCGGCGAGCACGTCTGCTGAGGCGCGCAGAGCCTCCGGGTCGCTCGATGGCGACTCCACTTCAACGAGAGTGCGCAAATCCTCGATCATCACCGCCGGGTCGAACAACATGTCGTTCACCTCCGCGACGCTACCCAGACGATGTCGACACGCTCGCCACGAGCCACATCACTGTTCGTCCATGTCGATCTCGCCATGCCGTGGCGGGTCGGCACCGCGACGCCCCACGGTGACCGCAGCGGCAGCGATTCCGGCTCGCGACGCGGCGCAGAGATCGTCGATATCCGGCTGTGGTGTGGGCCCCGACGGATGGTGGCGATACCACCACGACAAAAAGCCGGCATCGAAGGTGTCGCCCGCGCCGATCGTGTCGATGACGGGCACCGCGGGAACGTCAATCTCGGCGGTGCCATCAGCGGTGTGCACACCAACCCGGTCGGCTCCGCGGGTGAGTAACACCGCTTGCGCCCCACGGGCGATAAGCGCACGGGCGGCAGTCACCGCATCGATCCCCGGGGCCAGAATCGCCAGATCGTCGTCGCTGACCTTCACAACCCAACACGATGAGATAAGGGCGTTCACCCGTTGCCGGAAGGCATCGGGGTCGCTGATCAATGCGGGACGGGCATTCACATCCACCATCACCGCCCGGCCGGCAATTGCTGCCGAGGTGATCGCAGCGGCGACGTCGGTGGCCATGGGCTCCAACACCAACCCCAGGCCTCCGGTGAACAGCACCGGGGCGATGACATCGAGTACGCCAACACCGATCGGCGCTGACGTGCCGTCGATATAGAAGCGATACGCGGCCGCGCCCGTGTCGTCCACTTCGGCAAGTGCCAAGGTGGTGGGAGCCTGGACACGGCGCACCCAGTCCACCATCACCCCATCGGCGACCAACGCGTCGCACATCTGCGCGCCGAATCGGTCGGTCGATACCGCACCGGCATAGGCCACGGGCACCTCCAAGCGCCCGAGGGCCCGAGAGGTGGTGAACACCGACCCACCTACGACCGCATCGACGCTGCCGCTTGGCGACGCGACGAGGTCGACGAGCGCTTCGCCACATGCCTGCACGAAAGGGGCTGATGCACGAGGTTCTGTCGGTGCCACCTACGTATGGTGCCACCGCTCGCCATGACATCTGACCATCGTGTCGTCACGTGCCAAATCCGCTGCGATGCTGTGGCCATGTCGTGGCTCACCCCGGTGCTGTTTGTCGTGGGTGTCGCCGCACTCCTCGTCGGGGCCGAGGGGCTTGTGCGCGGTGCCTCACGCGTCGCGCTACGCACCGGGCTCTCCCCCGTTGTCATCGGGCTGACCGTTGTTGCCTTCGGCACGAGTGCTCCCGAACTTGCGGTAAGTCTGGGCGATGCCGTCGGCGGCTCAGGTGACCTCGCACTTGGCAACGTGGTGGGCTCGAATATCGCGAACATTCTCCTGGTGCTCGGTCTGTCGGCGCTGGTTGGCGGGGGGCTCAGCGTCGCTCTGCGCATCGTGCGTATCGATGTGCCGATCATGATCGTTGTGTCCGCGGCGGTGCTCGTCATGGCGCTCGATCACCGGCTGGGCCGCGTCGACGGCGTCATTCTTGTTGCGGTGCTGATCGCGTACCTGTGGTGGACCGTGGCAGGTGCGCGTCGCACCAGCGACGACAAGACCAGCAGCGAGGCGCTCGGCGACTACGCCGATGCACTCACCCCGGAACGACTGCGCGCCACGCCCGTGTGGCGCGACCTGATGTACGTGGCCGGCGGGTTGGGCCTGCTCGTGGTCGGTGCCCAGTTCCTGGTCAGCGCAGCGTCTGATATCGCGTCCGAGCTTGGCGTCAGCGAGCTGGTCATCGGCCTCACCGTCGTTGCGATCGGCACCTCGCTACCCGAGGTCGCGACCTCCGTCGTTGCAGCAGCCCGTGGTCAACGCGACATGGCGGTCGGTAACGCGATCGGCTCGAATCTGTTCAATCTGCTCGCCGTTCTCGGGATCACGTCGATGGTGTCTCCGGTGCGTGTCGGTGACGGCGCGCTCGGATTCGACCTTCCCTTCATGGTCGCTGTGGCCGTGGCCTGCCTACCGGTCTTCATCGATGGCTTCGAAGTCAAACGCTGGCAAGGCGGTGTGTTCTGCACCTATTACGCGGCCTACCTGACGTGGCTGGCACTGGACGCCGCGGATTACGGCCTGCACGGCCCCTTCAGCGCCGCCATGGGGTGGTTCGTGGTGCCCGTCACCGTGATCACCCTCACCGTCGTCGGTTGGCGTGGCTACGGGGAGTACCGCGCATCACACACGACCTGACCGGTCACTGCGAGCGCACCGCCATTGCCGCGCCGGCGATACCAGCGGAGTTCGCGAAGTCGGCGACACGGCGCTCGGCACGAGTGTGCAACGAATCGATCCACTTGTGCGCCTTCTTCGACGCACCGCCACCGAAGATCATCATGTCGGGTGAGAGCAGACGCTCGACAACAGCGCAGAATTCGTCGACCCGTGCGGCCCACTGATCCCAACTCAGGCCGTCACGGTCGCGGGCACTTGCAGCCGCGTAGGCCTCGATGGACTCGCCGGCAAACTCGAGGTGGCCGAGTTCGGTATTGGGCACCAATCGCCCGTCGATGAACAACGCCGAGCCAATACCCGTGCCCATCGTGATGACCAGCACGACACCAGCGACGTCTCGGCCGGCACCGCATCTCATTTCAGCGAGACCAGCCGCGTCGGCGTCGTTCAGCAGTTCGACATCGACCCCAAGCCGATCCGCGAACAGGGCGCGGCCATCCACGCCAATCCATGCATCGTCGATATTGGCCGCGGTGTGCACCACACCGTCGATCACTACCGATGGCATCGCGATACCCACGGGGCCACTCCATCCATGGTGATCAACGATCTTGGCGACAACGTCAGCCACCGCATCGGGCGTAGAGTTACTCGGGGTTGGTATGCGATACCGCTCGCCGATCAACGCACCCGAGTCACAATCGACGGGCGCACCCTTGATTCCGGTGCCACCGATATCGATTCCGAAGCTGAACCCCATGGATCTCAGGCAGCGGCACGCGTGCGACGTAGCAGCGGATCCGCTGCTGCCAGGGTGCGGTCGGCCAACCGCATGACCCGACCACCAGCACCCGGGGTGTCGGCGTCGACAAGGTTACCCATGACCTGCAGGGTGATATTCGCCACCGCTTGTGTGCCAACCGCGACGCGCAGACCCGAACGCAGGATCCGAGGATGGCCGATGAGGAAGGCGAAGCGGCGACCGGTGCGCAAGAACGAATCGAATTTTGCCCCGATCTCGGCGTCGTAGCGAGCGGGGGCGGTATCGACGCCGCCCATAAAAGCATCCACAGCTGCCATGCCCGATTCCAAGCCGTAATCGATGCCCTCACCATTCATCGGGTTCACCAATCCCGCGGCATCACCAATCGCCACCCAGCCCGGCCCATGTCGGCGTTGCACACTCATCGGCAGTCGCCACGCGCGCGGACGCTCCAGGTACTCACCTAGCGACCACGAGTCGATGACGAGGTCTCGATAGGCGTCGAGCAGGTTGTTCAGATTCAGCGACTTGAAACCGCGCATGGTCGACAATGCACCGACACCGATATTGACGGTGCCATCGCCGCAGGGGAACATCCAGCCGTACCCGGGCACCGGGGTACCGGACGCGTCGCGCAGAGTCAGGCAGGCCTCAAGCATGTCTTCGCCGTGGCGCGGCGTTTCCGCGTACGCGCGTATCGCCAGCCCGAACGGTTCGTCCGCTACCCGCTCTGCGCCCAGCATGCGCGCGATCTTGCCAGGGGCACCAGCCGCGATGACCACCATGTCGGCATCGATCCGGCCACTCGGTGTGCTCACGCCCACCACACGTCCGTCATCGATAACCGGTTCGGCTTCTACACCGAAGCGCACATCAGCACCTGCTGCCGCCGCCGCATCGATCAATGCTGCATCGAGACGTCGTCGCGGCCACACCGCACCGTGATCGGGAAAGCGCCCCCCGCTCGGCCACGGCAGTTCGCGCACCTGGCGACCGGCCACCATCCGGAGGCCGCCGATGCGGTGGGCCCCATCGAGTGGCACACCAAGTCGGTCCATCGCAGCAACCGCGCGAGGCGTCAGACCATCACCGCAGATCTTGTCCCGGCCACGTTCAGACTTCTCGAGTACCACCACCCGAAGACCGGCCTGCGCGGCAGCGATTCCCGCAGCCGCACCCGCAGGGCCACCACCGATCACGGCGATGTCGACACGCTCGGTCATGCAGCGCCGTCCGTTGCGATGCGTTGATGGTGGCGGATCACTTCAGCGACCACGAACCTCAAGAACTTCTCGGTGAATGCGGGGTCGAGACCAGCAGCCGAGGCCAGCGACTGCAGCCGTTCGATTTGAGCTTGTTCACGTTCAGGGTCTGCTGCAGGCAGACCCACGGCCGCCTTGTACTCGCCGACGGCTTGGGTGATCTTGAACCGCTCGGCCAGCATGTGCACGATGGCCGCATCGATGTTGTCGATACTCGCTCGATAGCTGCTCAGGCGGTCGTCGGTCACGGTGGTCCTCATCTCGGTCGCCCGAACCTCGGGGCCATGCCCACGCTATCGGCGAGGGTTCGACCACGCCAGATGTGCGATCACTCGCTGGGCCGTCGGCCGCGTACAACGCGATCGTGGCCACCGTGGTCGGTGTCCACCGACACATCAACGAGGCCGGCCGCACTGAACAATTCGCGCACCGCCACCCCCTGCGAGGTGCCAATTTCGACAATGAGCCATCCTCCCGGCACGAGATGACCCGGGGCCTCACGCGCCAGTGTGCGCAGAGCATCAAGGCCGTCTGAGCCGGAGAACAGCGCGATGGCTGGCTCATACTGGGCGACAACCGGCTCCACATCGGGATCGTCAAGCGCGATATACGGCGGATTCGACACAATGACGTCGAACGGAGCCAAACCACGTAACGGGGCACACCAGTCGCCGAGCACCACGGTGACATTGCGAGCCGCACGGCCGATGCCCGCCAAGTTCGCTCGGGCCACACTCAGTGCGTCGGCGTCAACATCACTCATCATCACCGATGTCCCTTCGAGGGGCAGTTCGCTCGCCACGGCCAACCCAATCGCCCCCGATCCGCATCCAAGATCGGCCACCCTCCGATGGTCGACACCATCCAACACGTCGAGCACTGCCGCAACGACAAGCTCGGTCTCGGGACGCGGGATCAGGACCCGCTGATCGACAGCGAGGTCGAGGTGGCGAAAACCCCACCGACCGAGGACGTACTGCAACGGTTCACCCGCACGGTGACGCGCGACCATTGCATCGAGATGAGCCACCATGCGCTCGGTGACGTCGATACCGCCGTCGGCACCCCAGTCGTCGATGCCGGTCGCCGTCTCCACGAGCCATCGCGCCGCGGTCGAATCGCCAAGAAGTTCAGTAATCTCACGCCGCAGATCACGCGGGGTCATCCACCCCTCCGATCCCTGCCTCAGCGAGCAGGCGGGTGTGCTCATCATCGAGGAGTGGTCCGATCACGGCATCGAGGTCACCAGCGAGAATGTCACCCAGTCGGTGAACGGTGAATCCGATGCGATGATCGGTGACCCGATTCTCTTTAAAATTGTAGGTGCGAATTTTCTCACTGCGGCCACCACCGCCGAGTTGGGCACGCCGCTGCGCTGACCGTTCGGCCGACGCATCATCGAGTGCTAGCGCATGAAGACGCGCCCGCAGCACCTGCATGGCACGCAATCTGTTCTGCAACTGGCTGCGCTCGTCTTGCATCGTGACGACGAGGCCACTCGGTCGGTGGGTGATCCTCACCGCCGAATCGGTGGTGTTGACATGTTGACCCCCGGCACCCGACGAGCGGTAGACGTCGATGTCGAGGTCGTTCTCATCGATGGCGACTTCCACTTCATCCACCTCGCCAAGAACGGCAACCGTGGCCGACGAGGTGTGAACTCTGCCCTGACTCTCGGTGACCGGTACGCGCTGCACCCGGTGCGGCCCGCCTTCGAGGTGCAGCCGTTCCCACGCATCGTCTCCTCTGATCACGATGACCGCGGTATCGATGCCACCGAGTGCACTATGGCGTACCGAGAGCTCCTCCACTCGCCATCGCCGCCGCTGGGCATAGGCGCGATACATGGCCAGCAGATCAGCGGCGAACAGGTTGGCCTCCTCACCGCCCTCTGCCCCGCGCACCTCCATGATCACTGCACGGCCGGCATCGGGATCGGGAGGTACCAGCAACGCCCGCGTCTGCACATCGAGTTCAGCGAGGTCGGCATCGATCCGCAGGATCTCTGCGTCGAGTTCGGCCCGCTCGCCGACGTCGGCGCTGTGGCACATCTCGACGGCGGCCTCACGATCGCCGAGAAGGTGACGCCGTCGGGCAACAGCATCGGCAACTGGCATCAATTGCCGATGCCGGGCCGCGATCGCGCGCAGTGCCGTGGCATCGGCCGCAGCATCGGCCATGGCCGACTCGAGCTCGACGGCCTCGATTGCCATCGCCTCGAGCCGTGCCCAGATTGCCGTGGTATCGCTCATGGGATCGCCGTGACCGAGATCGGCACCGTGACCGCCGAGCAAAGCTCATCGTGTGCCGCGAGGCGGTTGCGCTCCGGAAGTGCCATGGTCACGCCATCAACACCGAGATGCGATGCCATATCAGCTGCATCGGCCCACGCCCCCAGATCAAGGCCCGTGGTGAACACCACGAGGTGACGCCCATCGGAGGTGACGGCGAAAGCAGGAGCTGGGCTCAACACCGAGATCCGGCGATGCAGCCCTTCGAGCGGTGAGAGGTCATCGGCAACCCCATCAAGGCCACCGGCAGCAAGCACCTCGGCACGAAGTCGGCGCTCCGGTGCCAGACGTTGCAAGGGATGGGGCTCTGCGTCAGATGCCCGGTGCGCACGGACCTCAGAAACCACCTGTGCGAGTCGCTCGCGTGCACCGTCGACGCCGTAGAGCATCTCGCCAGCCGTGCGGTCATGTCGGCCGACCCCGACAGAGATCTCCGCGCCATCTGGCCCATCGATCACCCGGCAGACCTCAAGGCCCAGCACTTCACCCAGCACCATGCCATGGTCGACCACTACGTCGGCGCCAGCCTCATCGATGGCTGCAGCGAATTCGAGGTGTGCATCGGGCGGCGGCGGCGGCGCCTCTGGCGGGTGGGCCTCAACCGCTACCGGCGTGCGACCCTCAAGGCGCACAACCCTTGTCGGTGTGGCCGCCACAGCCGCTCGCCGAGCCGTCGCCGAACCGTCGGCCTCTGCGTCAGCTCCATGCAGAGCCAGAGTGATCTCACGTACACCGGCGCGGCGGGCATGTAACCAGGCGGCCGCAATAATGCGATGAGGGGCGTCATCGGCGACGATCCACGCCGTGGTATCGCCCACAACCATCGCTGCCCCATCAATGGACCGCGGCTGTACACCGCTCACACCCGCATCGGAAGCCACCGACGTCGCGACGACCTCGAGCAGGCGACGACGACGGGCGACGCCCTCGGCGTCAGCAGCCACCATGGGAGCAGACCGTACAGATCAGGTGCGGTTGCGCTCGCCGTACCGGCGGTTGAAGCGCTCCACACGACCACCCGAGTCGACGAGCTTCTGCTTGCCGGTGAAGAACGGATGGCATTCATTGCACAGTTCGAGGATCTGCTCGCCACCGCGGGTCGAGCGGGTCTCGAAGGTGCTTCCGCACGAACAACGAACGGTCACGACCTCGTAATTGGGGTGGATATCGGCTTTCATCAGAACTCCTGTGGATCGGCCACCGAATGGTAGCGGTGAGAAATCGGTGTTGCTCCGTGAGGTCACATACCCGGCTGTTTGGCGACCTCGGAGAGGAACTCGTCATTGGTGCGGAATGTCTTCAAACGATCGACGAGCAATTCGAGACCCGGAGCGGCGCTCCCGTCAGCGGCCAGACCCGACAACACGCGACGCAGTTTCCAGACCATCTGCAACTGTTTGCGATCGAAGAGCAGCTCCTCGTGGCGGGTGCTCGATGCATCGACATCGATGGCGGGATAAATCCGACGTTCGGCCATCCTGCGGTCGAGACGCAACTCCATGTTGCCCGTGCCCTTGAACTCCTCGAACACCGCTTCATCCATGCGGCTATTCGTCTCGACCAGCGCCGTGGCCAAGATGGTCAGCGATCCACCCTCTTCAATGTTGCGAGCAGCGCCGAAGAACCGCTTGGGCGGGTACAGCGCGCCGGCATCGATACCGCCGGAGAGAATTCGTCCGCTTGCGGGTGCCGCAAGGTTGTATGCGCGGCTCAAACGGGTGATGCCATCGAGGATGACCACGACATCTTCGCCGTACTCGACCATGCGCTTGGCCTTCTCAATCGCCATCTCGGCAACCTGAGTGTGTTGATCGCTCGGCTTGTCGAAGGTCGACGCGATCACTTCACCACGCACGTGCCGGCGCATGTCGGTCACCTCTTCGGGGCGTTCATCGATCAAGAGAACGATCAAGCGCACCTCAGGATTGTTCGCCTCGATCGAGGTGGCGATGGTCTTCATCACCGTGGTCTTGCCCGCCTTCGGAGGCGACACGATTAGACCTCGCTGCCCTTTGCCCACCGGACAGATCAAGTCGATGATGCGTGCGGTCATGTTGGTCGGATCACTCGGATCCTCCATGCGCAGCTTCTCGTCGGGGAACAGCGCAGTGAGGTCCTCGAAACGACGCCGCTTCTTGGCTTCGGACGGGTCCTTGCCATTGATGCTGGTGATCTCGAGCAACGCCGGATTCTTCTCGTTGCGACCCGCCGGGCGCATCATGCCGACCACATGGTCACCCTTGCGAAGACCAAGCTGGCGGGAGAGTTTCACGGGCACATAGGCGTCACGCTTGGATGCGAGGTAATCCGACACTCGGACAAATCCGTAGCCCTCATCCCGAAGATCGACGTAGCCGTCGACCGGAACCGGGTCACTGCTTTGAGGTTGCTCTTCACCATCGAAGAAATCACGATCGTCGCCCTGAGGGCCCTCGGGACCGCGGCCTGATTTACGCCGGCGGCGACGGCGATTCCGGTTGCGATTGTCGCCATCGGCATCGTCGGTATCGTCGCGTTGCCCGTCGCGATTGTTGTCGCGGTGATTCCCACGATTCGCATCACGTTGTTGCGGTTGGCGCCCACGCTGATCATCACGGCGCCCATCACGCTGGTCGCGAGATCCGCCGCGCGCAGCGGGGCCATCACCGCCAGCGGGCGTGGACCCTGCGGTGTCGGCCGATGACTCGTCCTCAACGAATGCCATCTCCCACTCGGCCATCGGTTCGTCACCGGTTGCCAGTGGCGCCGGTGTCGGCGCCGCAGCGGGTTCCTTCGCAGATGCGGGCTCAGGCGTAGACGCCGGCTCACGAGCGGGCGCAGGTGCTGCGGCCGCCGGCGTCGGCGCTGCGTCGGGTGTTCCCGTCGACGCGAGGATGCCATCAATGATGTCGGCTTTCTTCGAGCGGGCGGTCACCTTCAGCCCGAGCGCTTTCGCGATCGCAAGAAGTTGCTCTTTGTCCTTTGTCTCCAGGACAGATTGTTCGAGTGCCTGAGCAGCCACGTTCACCAAACCTTTCCGCGTGGCGGGCCGGTACCGACATGGTGTCGATACCGCGACCGGGGAGGCGCACGACGAGCGCCCACCGGCTGTGTAGATTCCGAATCACCCTCGACCGCAGCATGGAGGTCTCAGACGATGTCAGCGACGCCGCCTGATGGCGGGAGATCCGGGGAGGCGGGCCGAACGGCACCGCCCGTATCAATGTAGCAGCCCGGTCAGTCGTGCACAATCACCGGCCGACACGCGACACCGAGGCCACGAAGTCCTGCACCAATGCGAGGTCGGCCGCCATCGCCCGGAGGCGTTCCGGCCGCTCGTACAAATCGGCCAAGCCGTCGGGCAGAGCCGGACGCACGCCCGTCGCGCGTTCGACGGCGTCGGGAAACTTGGCAGGATGCGCCGTGGCCAACGTGACGACCGGCCCGTCACCACCCTTGGCACGGGCCACCCGCGTGCCGGTGGCGGTGTGCGGATCGATCAGCAGCCCGCAATCGGCATGCACCCGTGCGATCTCGTCAAGGGTGTCGACGTCCGACACGCGGCCGGCGGTGAAGACCGGTGAGATCCATTCCGCATGCTGGGCGGCAGACACGTCGAGTCGTCCCTCACTGCGGAACGCTGCCATCTGCGCTGCTGTTAGTTCTCCGTCACGGCCGTTCATCTCGAACAGCAATCGCTCGAAATTCGACGACACCTGAATATCCATGCTTGGCGACAACGTCGCGACTACATCCAGTGCCGACATATCACGGTCCTGCACGAACCGCGCCAAGATGTCGTTGCTGTTGGATGCGATGTGGAACCGGTGGATGTCGGCCCCCATCCGCCGGGCGATCCAGCCAGCGAGAACATTGCCGAAGTTGCCCGTGGGCACACAGAACGAGGTTGGGCCGGACAGAGCGCGCGATGTCGTCACGTAGTACACGACCTGGGCCATGACACGCGCCCAGTTGATCGAGTTCACCGCCGACAGGTTCATTCGTTCGCGGAAGTCGCGATCAGCGAACATGGCTTTCACTAGGTCCTGGCAGTCGTCGAAGGTGCCATCGATGGCCACCGTGTGCACATGGTCGGCCTCGACCGTGGTCATCTGCCGACGCTGCACCTCTGAGGTTCGCCCCTCGGGATACAGAATGATGATGTCGACGTTACGGCAATGGCGCACACCGTCGATGGCCGCAGACCCGGTGTCGCCACTGGTCGCGCCAACGATCGTGATCCGCTCCCCGCGGCGCTCGAGCACGTGGTCGAATAGTCGACCGACAAGTTGCAGAGCAACATCTTTGAAGGCCAGCGTCGGACCGTGGAACAATTCGAGGAGCCACTGCTGTTCATCGATCTGCACCAATGGCACTACCGCGGGGTGCCGAAACGTCGCGTAGGCCTCCGCGCAGATCGCTGTGAACACATCGGCGTCGATCGAACCGGCCACATACGGCCACATGACGTTGACCGCCGTTGTTGCATAGTCGTCAGCGGTAGCGGCCGAGTTGAGTTCAGGCCAGCGTTCTGGCACGTACAGCCCACCATCGGGAGCAAGACCTCCAAGAAGAGCCGCTTCGAAATCAACAACGGGACTCGCCCCGCGCGTCGATTCGAAGAGCATCTGGGTACCCGATCCCACGGCGGGCTCAGTCCCCGACAACCCGCAACAGGCTGCCCACCCGGCGAACCACATCGAGGTTTCGTAAACCGGCCACGGTGGCCTGCACATCGGCTTCGCGGGCGACATGGGTGATGAACACCAGCCGAGCCTCATCACCCGCGCCCTCTTGCTCAGCCGCACGGATACTCACCTGGTTGTCGGCGAACACACCGGTGACGCTGTGCAGCACACCGGGCCGATCATCGACATCGATGGCCAACATGTACTCCGCGCGGCTGTCACCAATCGATGCGATCCGCGCATCCGCGAAGCGACCGGGGTGTGCATGGGTACCCCGGCGAAGGTTCACAGCCGCATCGATGAGATCTCCCAGCACCGCACTCGCGGTTGGGAAGCCACCCGCACCGCGACCGAAGAACATCAGTTGACCCACCGCATCGCCTTCGACAAAGACAGCGTTAAACGAATCGCGCACCGAGGCGAGTGGATGCGACATCGGGACCATCGCCGGATGCACGCGCACACCGATCGCACCGTCATCGTCACGCTCGGCTATTCCCAGCAGTTTCACGGCGTACCCCAGCCGGTCGGCGATCGCGATATCGGCGGCAGTCACCCCCGATATTCCCTCGTGGTACACGTCACCGGCAACCACTTTGGCGCCGAAGGCAATGCTGGCGATGATCGCCGCCTTCGCACCCGCGTCGTACCCCTCGACATCAGCGGTGGGGTCGCGTTCGGCGAAGCCCAAGGCCTGGGCCTCCGCGAGCGCCTCGCCGTAATCGGCTCCCTCGGCTGACATTTTCGACAAGATGAAGTTGGTCGTGCCGTTCAAGATGCCCATCACCCGGCGCACCGGTTCACCGCGGAGGCTCTCGCGCAGCGGCCGGATCAACGGAATGCCGCCGGCCACCGCGGCTTCGAACAACAGGTCGACACCGTGATCGTCGGCCATCTCGAACAGTTCGACCCCGACGTTGGCCAGGAGTTCTTTGTTGCCGGTGATGACCGGCTTGCCGGCGGCCAACGCCGCGGAGATCAAACCCCGTGCCGGTTCGATACCGCCGATCACCTCGACGACAACATCGACATCAGGATCCGACACAACCGCTGTTGCGTCACCGGTGATCACGCCATCGGCCAAATCAAGGCCCCGGTCGCGTGCCGTGTTACGCACCGCCACCCTCGTGATCTCGAGGCGTAGCCCGGTGCGCAACGCGATCTCATCGGCACGGTCGCGCAGCAGGGGTACCAGCGCACCACCGACATTGCCGCAGCCGAGTAGGCCGATGCGCACAACAGAGGGGTCGACGGATGAGGCTGTGTCACTCACACCGCGCAACGCTACCCGCGCCCGCCCAAGGCCGGGGGTGCCAACCCCACCGCCTAGCGTGCAGACATGGTGCAGCACCCACATCCGCACGCCCCCGACGGACTCAGCACACTACGCGTCACCACGAATGATGACGGCCGCATCGTGTACGTGATGTTGAACCGCGAGAGCCGAATGAACGCTCTCTCGGCGGCCCTACTGGGGGAACTGGTGACCGTGTCGCGATGGCTCGTCACCTGCGACGAGGTGCGCGTGGTCGTCCTCCACGGGTCCGGCGACCATTTCACCGCCGGTTTCGACCTCGACGATTTCTCGGGACCATCCACCGCCGATCCACGAACAAATGCTGACCTTGGTCGCCATGCCGCCGAAGCGCTGAGCCACGTTCCACAGCTGACAATCGCCGCTGTGCGTGGCCACTGCATCGGCGGCGGTGTGGTGCTCACCGCCTGTTGTGATCTCCGGATCGCCGCCGACAACACCGTGTTCAGAATTCCCGAGGTCGATCTCGGCATCCCGTTGGCCTGGGGAGGCGTACCGCGCCTTGTCCGCGAGATCGGGCCGGCCATGGCCCGCGAGTTGATCCTGACCTGTCGACCCTTCGATGCCAGCGAGGCGCAACGACTCGGGTTCGTCAATCGTGTGGTGCCCGTCGCCAGCCTCGATGACGAGGTCGCAACGCTGGCGTCGTCGATGGCTGCAAAACCCGCGTTCGCCGTGCGAACGACGAAGGCACAGGTCGCTGCGGTCACCGAGGAAATGGCAGGAACTGGCCGAAATGCCAATGATGCCGACACCCTCGTCGTCGCGATGCGCGACCCCGAGTCGCGGGCGATCTCGCAGGCCTACCTGGCTGCCCGCGGCCGGCGCGACGATCGCACCATCTGAGCGCGCTGCACCCCTTAGTAGTCGTCGTCGATATCGGTGAGCAACAGGTCGTCGTATGTCTCGCGTCGCACCACCACCCGTGAGCGACCTCCCGAGACGAACACCACACCGGGCCGGGTGATCCGGTTGTAGTTCGACCCCATGGACTGCCCGTAGGCACCGGTGACCGGGGTGAAGAGCACATCGCCGACGGCTGTGTCGGCCGGAAGTCGCGCCTCACGCAGGATCACATCGCCACTCTCACAATGTTTGCCCACAACACGCGCCTCCAGTGGGCGCGCCGCGTCGGGGGCGCGCGCCAAGCCGCCCTCGTATCCCGAGCCGTACAGCACCGGGCGCGGATTGTCGCTCATTCCACCGTCGACAGCCACGTAGGTGCGCACACCAGGGATGTGCTTGATAGTGCCCACGGTGTACAAGGTGATCGCCGCCCGGGCCACCAGGGCTCGTCCAGGCTCAACCGTCACCGCCGATCGCACGCCAACACTGGCACATGCGTCGAGCACAACATCGGCCCACCCCCGCATCGACGGAGTCTCCTCGCCATTCACGTAGGCCACGCCCAGACCGCCGCCGAGAACCAGCATCGGCAGGTCCAACGGCGCCGCCATCGTGGCCATGACCTCGGCCGCTCGCCCGAGGCCACCCACGTCGAACACATTCGACCCGATATGGCAGTGCGTTCCCACCAGTTCCATCGTCGCGCTGCGTTCGGCCCGTGTGATCGCCCGATCGGCATCCCCATTGCCAAGGTTGAAACCGAATTTCGAGTCGTCTTGACCGGTCGCGATGTAGGCATGGGTATGTGCCGCCACACCCGGCGTCACCCGCACCACCACACGCGGCACACGATGCCCCGCAACCACCAAGGCATCGATGCGATCCATCTCGTCGAAAGAGTCGACCACGATGTAGGCCACGCCTGCATCCATTGCTGCAATCAACTCGGCAGCAGACTTGTTGTTGCCATGCACGGTGATATCGCTCGCGGGCACGCCCGCTGCCAGCGCCACGTGCAGTTCCCCGCCGGTTGCGACATCAAGCAGCAGTCCCTCGGAGTGCGCGAGGCGAGCCATCGCCCGGCAGAGGAACGCTTTCGTTGCGTACACCACCCGCCCCTGCCCGAAGGCGTCAACCGCCTCTCGGCAACGCCCGCGCAGATCGTCTTCGTCGTAGACGAACAACGGGGAGCCGTAACGCTCAATGAGGTCGCCGGTATGGCATCCGCCGATGGTCAACCAGCCATCGGTGGCCGTGCCCGCGGTCGCGGGTAACAGGGCGCGGTCGACGGCGGTCACATCCGCTCCGGCGTGGTGATACCCAGCAGTCCCAGCCCGGTCGAGAGCACACGGGCGGTCACATCACAGATCACGAGACGAGCCTCGCGGACTGGCCCATCGGCACGCACTACTGGGCACTGTTCGTAGAACGCCGTGAAGGTCTGGGCGAGATCGAACAGGTAGGTGCACAGCCGATGCGGCGACTGTGACGCGATGGTGTCGTCGACAACCGCAGCAAAACCGGTAAGGGCCAGCGCAAGGTTGCGCTCGGCGTTCTCGGTGAGCACCACGTCGCCAATATCGGCGCGCAACGCCGCCCGGTCGACATCGGCGCGGCGGAAAATCGAGCAGATGCGGGCATGGGCATATTGGAGATACGGCGCCGTGTTCCCATCGAGTGCCAGCATGCGATCCCAGTCGAAGACGTAGTCACGCACGCGATCCGTCGACAGGTCGGCGTATTTCACCGCGCCGATTCCCACCGCCGACACCACCTCGGCGACCGCATCGGCATCTAGGTCGCCAGAGCGCTCACCAACCGCTGCAGTTGCACGCTCAATGGCCTCATCGAGAAGATCCACCAACTTCACCGAGACCCCAGAACGGCTGCGCAGCATTTTGCGGTCGTTGCCCAAGACGTTGCCGAAGGCCACATGCACCGCCTCCGCAGGGGGCACCAACCACCCGGCCATACGGCACACCTCGAACACCATCTCGAGATGCTGCGCTTGCGGCGCCCCGACGACGTACAACAACAGGTCTGCGTCAAGGCGCTCCACCCGGTCGATCACACAGGTCAGGTCGGACGTGGCGTAGTTGAAACCGCCGGTGCGTGCCTGGACGATCAGGGGCAGTGGTTCACCATCACGGTTCGTGAATCCAGGAGGAAACACCACACCAGCACCATCGCTCTGGGACAGCAGGCCTGCGTCATCGAGTCGCTGCAAGGTGTCCGCCATCATCGGCTGATATCGGCTCTCCCCGGCGAGGTCGTCGTCGTTGAGGAGCACTCCGAGTCGGCCATACACGGTGTTGAAGTACTCCGTCGACAACGCCACCAGTCGATTCCAAAGTTCACGAGTCTCGGGATCGCCGGCCTGCAGCGCAACAACGCGTTCCCGGGAACGATCTTGGAAGTCGGGGTCGGCGTCGAACTTGGCATTCGCCTGCTTGTAGAAGCCATCGAGATCACCTTGCCCGATCCCCTCGGCCGCCACGTCGGCACCAAGGTCCAAGAGGTGCTCGATCAGCATGCCGAACGGCCGACCCCAATCACCGATGTGATTCTCACGAATGACCGTGTCACCGCGGAACATGTGCAGTCGCGCCAGGGCATCACCGATCACCGTGGATCGCAGATGGCCGACGTGCATCTCCTTGGCCACGTTCGGAGCCGAGTAGTCGATGACCACTGTGCGCGGTGCCGGCGTCGATTCGTGGCCAAGACGGTCATCTGTCGCCATCGCTACCACCGCGGAGGTGAGCACCGCGGGTGCGAACGTCACGTTGACGAATCCAGGCCCTGCGACTTCGGCCGTCGAACACACGCCGTCCAATGCGCCAGACGCAACCAGTTCTTCTGCGATCTCGCGTGGAGGTCGCCCGACCTGCTTGCCGAGAGCCATCGCGCCGTTGATCTGCGCGTCGGCACGATCGGAGGGCCGGACAACGGGGTCAACCCCATCAAGACCGCAGATACGCCCGAGAGCGCTCGCGGCGACCTCGGCCAAGGTGGCCATCGGGTCGGCGGAATGGGACGAGACTGGCTGCATCATCAACCATTGTGCCGTCTGAAATTGATCCCGGCACGGGACCGGCCCAGCCTCACACGGTGGTGGAACAGATCGCGTCACCGAGGGCCACACTCGACTCGGTGACGACCTCACCGATGCCATCGGTGTACAACTCTGAGAGCATGCCGCGCACCATGCCCCGATCGACGGCACAGATCACTGGGTGTTCCATGGCCACATCGCCGAATGGGCAGTGGTTGTTGATGATGCGCAACCGGTCGTTGCGGTCATCGGCATGAGCGGCGAAACCGTGCGCGGTCAGCGCATCGGCCACCGCGCCAATGGCGGCTCGTAGAGATCGGTGCCCGCTCTCGAGCGCGTCGCCGGTGAGGCCTGCAGCAAGCACCCGTCCATATTCCGCACCGACTTCCTCGGCGAGTTGCTCGGCGTCATCGCGCGGCAGTCGGGTGAGCGCACGCCCGAGAAGTGACAGCACAAGGTCGTCGCTGCGCACCGGAAACTCTGGGTGCGCGGCAGCCACAGCCACGTACCGCTTCGACGGACGTCCAGCGCCAGACGCATTCGGGCGACCCGATTGGATCTCCACGTACCCACCAGCGGCCAGTTTCTCGAGGTGGTGGCGAGCAACATTTGTATGAATGTCGACCTCGGCCGCCACCATCGACGCCGTCACTCCGTCATCGCCCGAGGACCGCACGAGAAGGTACACGTGGCGCCGTGTCGGATCACCGAATGCATCGGTGATCGCCGACACGGTCGCGTTGAATGACGTGTCGGTCGCCATGAGCCCAAATCATAGACGACGGTTTTCCACTACCGGCGTAGTGCAAATGGTGCCGGACTTGCCACAATGGGGCCATGGCCCCCACCCCCGAACAACTCGTTGAGGCGCTCCGCCCGGTCGAAGACCCCGAACTGCACCGCTCCATCGTCGATCTCGGCATGCTGCGCCGCGCCGAGATGCGCGACGGTGGCGTCGCCGATATCTGCGTTGCGCTCACCGTGGCTGGGTGCCCGCTGCGCAACGAGATTCAACGCCGCGTGAACGATGCCGTGGTGACCCTCGACGGTGTCACCTCGGTCGATCTGGAATTCACCGTGATGAACGATGAGGAACGGGCCGCGGTACGCGAAATGCTGCACGGCGCCCCAGGGTCGGCCTCGGCCGGCCAGGGCCATGCGCACGGCCACGCTGAGGGGCGCGCCATCCCATTCGCCGAGTCCGGATCGCGCACACGGCCACTGCTCATCTCGTCGGGCAAGGGCGGGGTCGGCAAGTCGAGTGTCACCACCAACCTCGCTGTCGCTCTCGCCCAGCAGGGCCACTCGGTCGGCGTCGTCGACGCCGACATCTACGGATACTCGATCCCGCGCATGCTCGGCACCGACCGCCAGCCCACCGTGATCGACGAGATGATCGTGCCGCCCGAGCAGTGGGGTGTGCGGTGTATCTCCATCGGCTATTTCGTCCCCGAGGGCGAAGCGGTCGTCTGGCGCGGGCCCATGCTGCACAAGGCCCTCGAACAGTTCCTCACCGACATCTTCTGGGATGAACCGGATTTCTTGCTTGTGGATATGCCACCTGGAACGGGCGACATTGCGCTCAGCCTCGCCCAGTACCTGCCACGCGGCGAGGTATTCGTCGTGACCACGCCGCAGCCCGCAGCACAGAAGGTCGCGCGGCTCTCTGCTGCGATGGCCAGCAAGGTCAACCTTCCGGTGCGCGGTGTTATCGAGAACATGTCGTGGTTCACCGGCAATGACGGCACCCGCTACGAACTGTTCGGATCCGGCGGGGGTGCGGAACTGGCCGCCGAACTCGATGTGCCGCTGCTCGGTCAGTTGCCTCTCGTGCCCGAGTTGCGTATCGGCGGCGACGAGGGACGTCCAATCACCGCCGTCGAACCGGATTCCGAGGCCGCCCAGATGTTCCGCGACATCGCTGAGCGCATCGCGGTCGACATGCGGCCGAAGAAGGTGTTCAGCCCACAGTTGAAGGTCATCGACTGATCAGCCATGGAACCGGTACCGATCTACCGGTTCGAACAACTAGTGCGTGACGCCCTCGACGGTCTGCCCACTGATCTTGTGCCCGTCCTCGACAATGTGGTCGTGCGAGTTCTGGATCGCGACCCCGACGAACCAGACCTGCTCGGGCTCTACGACGGGGTACCACACACCGAGCGCACCGGCGCCGAAGGGCCCGACGTCGTCACCATCTATCGGCTAGCGCTCTGTGAGATGTGCGCCGACATCGACGAACTCGTCGACGAGGTCACCGTCACCGTCATTCACGAACTCGCCCACGCTGCCGGCATCGACGACGAGCAACTGCACGACCTCGGCTGGGGGTGAACCCCGCCGCCACCGGCTAGCGTCGCCGCGGGGCGCCACCACCGGCCCTGAGCACCGCCATGCCGATCTATCTCGTCCGACACGCCAAGGCCGGCGAACGCCGCACATGGGACGGCGACGACATCGACCGGCCTCTATCGAGCGCGGGATGGCGCCAGTCGGCAGCGCTCGCGGAGCGCCTGGCCCGCAAAGACCCCAGCGTGTTGCTGTCGAGCCCGTATGTGCGGTGCGTGCAAACCTTGGAACCACTCGGCCTCGCCATCAATGTGCCGGTCACCATCGAGCAACGCCTCTGCGAAGACGAACCCTTCGAACCGGTGCTCGACCTGCTGGGGGAGGTACCTGACCGGGCGGTGTTGTGCTCCCACGGCGACATCATCCCGGCAACGATTCGCGCGCTGGTCCGACGTGGAATGGATGTGGTCTCCGAACCAGAGTGGCGCAAGGCCTCGGTGTGGGTGGTTAAACGATCGGCGCGCGGACGTTTCTCACGGGCAAAAGCCTGGCCTCCGCCGAGAGCGTCCTGAGCGCAGCCAGCACGCCCAGCACGCGTTGTGTCACTCCTGAGCAGCAGCGATGTCGGTGGCGAGAGCTTGCACCAGATCGCGAACCTCCGCTGGCGGATTAGACGCCAGACAGCCATCGACGAGAGGTGCTGCACCATTGGCATCGCCCGCAAAACGAAACTGCACGATGCCAAGAAAGCAGTACGGGTCGGCATAGGTCGGGTCGGTCTCGATCGCCGAGATCAACAAGTCGACGGCGGTATCGATTTGGCGCGAAGCTGCGGTCGCATCAGACATCCGCACTGCAGCGAGAGCCAAGGTCCAGCCCCGATAAGTCAACGCCTCCACATTGTCGGGATCAAGCTCAAGGACCAACCCGTAGAGCGCCGCAGCCTCCTCGGGTGAGGCCAGCGATACCGCCCGTGCCTGGGCCAGCAACCGCGTGGATTCATCGCGTGGATCGAATCCGGTCATCTCTTGACCGGGTAACCGCTGGCCCGATGACGCGGACACGATCCAGCCCAGCCCGACCGCCACGGCCAGCACCGCTGTGATGGCTACAACCTTGCGGCGCAGTCCACCGGGCTGCCGAACGCGGCGCTGTGCCGGCGCATCCGCCTCGAGCACACGGATGATCTGCGCCGCACGGGCGGTGTACCCGTCGACGAGCACCCGATGATCCTCTGAGGTGAGATCTCCCGCAGCGAGTTCACGATCGAGATCGTCTATCGACGCCAGCAAGAACTCGAGTTCGTCACCGAGGGCGTCGCGATCGGGTTCAGGCATCGGAATCATCTCCGGACGACGCATCGGTGCGCTCTCGACGACGAGCCACCAGCCGACGATCATCGTCGGATACCGGGCCATCGAGCAGCGCAGCATCACGCCACCGGCGGAACGCCACCGCCAGACCGAACACGGCAATCACCCCGGCAGCCACCGGCAACGCCCACGCGAGAGCGTCAAGTCCATCGGTACGAGGTACCAGCAGCACTTGCGCGCCATAGGCGTCGGCAACCGCAGCGATGATGCCGTCATCGTCGAGACGACCCTCTTCAACTGCAGTCACCACGGCAGCTCTGATGCCTTCAGACGCTGGGTTACGTGACTCGAAGACGCTCTCGCCATCACATACCGGGCAGGCGATCCGCCGCGAGATCGCATCGATGCGATCGCCTTCGTCGAGCGGTCCACGATCAGCGCTGGCTGCCACCGCGAACACGACGACGAGCGCCGCTGTAATCAGCGCCCAACCTGGCCATGACTTCAACCGTCGGTTCAATGCGCGACTCATGAGGGTTCACGCAAGCGCTGGATACTGGTTGCCAGAAATTCGGCCGTCACCTCTGAGATGATCCGACCGCGCACAATGCCATTCGGATCGATAATCCATGTCTCGGGCACTTGAGCCACCCCGAACCCATTCTGAAACTCGTATTCCTCGTCGTACACCACCGGCCAATCGCCACCATTCTCGGCAAAGAACGCCTCCACCGCCTCCGGTTCGTCATGCTGCACGATCGTGTAGAACTCGGCGCCGTCAACACCGAGATCACGCTGCAGATCGACAAATGCGATCAGTTCAGGGTGTTCACGCTGGCACGGAATGCAGTTCGACGTGAAGAAGTTGAGCACGACCCACGAGCCCTTCCGGCGCGACAATTCGAACACCCGCCCATCGCCATAGGTTCCGGTGGCTGCAGGCGCGGGTCGATCGAGCAATGTCGTGGCCGCGGATGACCCGGTCTCGGGTTCTGCACGCACCAACACCCACATGAACGCCGCCATCACCACCGCGACTACACCGACGATGAGAGGCGCGATGCGTCGACGTGCGGGTGCGGCGTCGGAGTCGAGATCCACCTCAGACACGAATCGTCTCTCCCACCGGGGCCGAGGTCGGGTCCGTCGGGCGACGCTGACGCGTGGGCGGCACCGCCGCCAACACCGTGCCCACCGCCATCAGAGCTCCACCGATCCATAGCCACAAGATGAGCGGCTTGACGAACACGCGGATGGCCACTTCGTCCGCACCGACGTCAGGTGGGTTGGTGCCGTCGATGGTCAGGTAGAGATCTTTGCCGAACGTTGTGTGCACACTTGGCGTGCCAACGGTCATCCCCTGCGCGAGGTAGGTCGTGACCGCGGGGGCGTAGACCTGTTCGCCGTCGATCAACACGTCGGCACGCGTGGCGTCCACACGCTCATCGATCTCGTTGACGACGTCGATTAATCGGAAGGTATGCCCTGCCCATTCCACATCGGTGTCGCGATCGATCACCAACGTGGCCGAGTGGGTGTAGGCATTCGACGCAGCGAGCGCCACCGCGATCAGGATCACGCCGAGATGCACAAACATGCCTCCGTTAGCACGACCAACCAATCCACGCCAGCCCTGCCGGCGGGTGGCGAGCACGATCTGGCGACCGGCAGCTCCGCCGGCGAAGCCACCCAGCACAAATGCGGCAAGCGGGGCCCACCCGCGCGCGCCCACCAGCAGCGACACGACGCCGGCGCCCACACCACACCACGCCGGCCAGAACAGTCGGTCCGCAAGAACCTCGCCCGCGGCTTTGCGCCACGGCAGAACCGGGGCCACCGCCATCAAGAACAGCAGCGTCAGCCCGATCGGCATCGACAGCCGATCGAAATAGGGCGCGCCAACCACGGTCTGACGGTCCTGTACGGCCTCGATCAGCAAGGGGAAGACCGTGCCGAGCAGCACGACGAACGCGAACAGTGTGAACACCACATTGTTCGCAAGGAAGGCACCCTCGCGAGATACCGGCGAATCGATCGCACCTGGAGCGCGCAGCAGGTCGCCGCGCCATGCGATCAGCGCCAACGACACCACGACCACCACCGCGAAGAACCCCAGCAGGTATCCCCCGACGCTGCCCGCCGAAAACGCGTGCACGCTCGAGATCACGCCAGATCGGGTCAAGAAGGTGCCCAGGATTGTGAGCGAGAACGTCGCCACGAGCAGGCTCAGGTTCCACACGCGCAGCATGCCCCGTCGCTGCTGCACCAAGACGGAGTGAATGTATGCCGTGCCGGTCAGCCACGGCAGCAAACTGGCGTTCTCGACCGGGTCCCATCCCCAGACACCGCCCCACGACAGCACCTCATATGCCCACCATCCCCCGAGAAGGATGCCGATCGTGAGGAAGCCCCACGAGAACAGGGCCCAACGCCGGGTCTCGAGAAGCCATCCCTCGCCGACACGACCGGTGATCAATGCGGCGATCGCAAAGGCGAAGGGCACGGTGAAACCCACGTAGCCGAGATACAGGATCGGCGGGTGGAACAGGGTGAGAATGTGGTTCTGCAGCAGTGGGTTCGGGCCCGGCCCGTCGAAACCGACCGGCACTGTTGCTCCCGAGGCAAAGGGCGACGCCGGGCCGAATCCGAGTAGCGCAAAGAACGTGACCACGGTGTACAGCACCACCATGGCCCAGCCGACCAACGGGTCAGCGCTGCGGCGCCTGAAGCGCGCCGACACCGCTGCGGTGAACCCCGCGAGCACCAGTAGCCACAGCAGGATCGACCCCTCGAGCGCAGACCACATCGCAGCAATGTTGTAGAGCAGAGGTGTGGCCGACGACCCCACCTCTTGGATGTACGCAATGGAGTAGTCACGCCGGAACAGCGCAATCTGCATCATCACCGTCGCAAGAACTGCTCCGCCGAGGATCACCCATGCGTACACGTTGCCGCGTCGAAGGGTGCGCTGATCACCTCCGACGATCGCCACCCCGGTGGCCAATGCGCCAACCGCACCACCGACGAGCATCACCAGCAGCCCGGCACTGCCGAGCGCTGCGGTCACGCCGACGGCGAGCACGCCGACTCCTCGGCGGCGGTGAGACGTTCATCGTTCACGCTCACGTACTCGTCAGAGTGTTTGACCTCCACCCGATCGCCGAGGAACAGCTCCGTATCGGAGTCAAACACGCCATGCACAACCACCGGGATGCACTCGTTGAAGATCCCTCCCGGCTCACCCGCGTACCGCACGGCAACCGACACGCCATCAAACTCGATGTCGAACTCGGTTCGTGTGGTCGATGCGACCACCGATCCTTCCGCCACGGTGCCTTGGAGGCGCAGTCGACGATCCGCATCACACCCATCGCGCACGCCCACCTCGTCGACATTGCAGTAGTAGTCGACTGCGGTACGCAGGTTGGTGAGCACCCACCCGCCAAAACCAACAACGGCAACAAGGACCAGAATCGGCCCAATCCGCCGGCGACGACGCGACGGCGTCGGATCAGCCGGACGTGGTGTGAGATCGGGCATGTCGGTCGTCACAACCAGTACTTCTCCTCGTCGGGGACCCGGTGCGACAGCGAACGGGCGCGGCGCAACATACGCGCGGCAACCACCGCGATCGCCCCGAAGGTCAACAGATACGACCCGATGATGAACTCGATGCTCTCCATCAGTTCTGACCACCCGCTGGTACTTCAGCAGCACGCTCAGCAAGCGCCTCGTCCAAAGAGCGCTCCTCGACCAGGGCTGCGAGCGCCATCACCCGGGCACGATGGAGCACAAACCACACGAACCACAGCGTGAACGCGATGACCCCGACAAACAGAGTGAACAACATCAAGCCGTCGATGTCGACATCAAGGTCGGTGTCGAGCACCGTTGCCTCTTGATGCAAACTCCGCCAGAGACGGACACTCCAGTGCACCAGCGGGATCTCCGCCACGGCGACCACGCCTACTACCGCAGACCGGCGGGCGCGCTGTTCAGGCGACCCATCGAGCCCGCGCACCGCCAGGTACCCGATGTAGGTGATGAACAACAGCGCGGTCGTGGTGAGCCGTGCATCCCACTGCCAATAGACACCCCACGTGATCCGCCCCCACAACATGCCACTCACCAAAGTGACAGCCATGAATACGACGCCGATTTCTGCCGATGCCCCGGCGACCCGGTCCACTCCGGGCACCCGGCCACGTGCCACCAGCACCCACACCGAGCAGATGGCCGTGACGATGAACGCGAGGTACGCGAGCCACACCGACGGCACGTGGACGTACATGATGCGCACGGCGTCACCTTGGGCAACATCGGCTGGCGACAGCACCAGGCCGAACAGGGTCAGCCACGCCGACATCACGATGGCGGCGATGCCGATCACCCGTGTGGCGCGGGTGCCGGTGCTGCGAGGGGTGGTGGGGGTCGTCATGTCGTGCACATCGCTCAGTCCCTGATCGCCGACCCGAACGTCAGCGCACCAACGACAGCCGACGCGACGGCAACCACAGCCAGCAGACCCACCCAGGGCCAGCCGTCTGCAACCGCCGTCCCACCGGTGCCGAGAGCCGCTTCCACGGCTCGGGTGGCCCCGATCAGGACCGGCGACACCACCGGAACGACGAGCAGTGGGAGCAATGTTTCCCGACCCGACACACCGGCGGCGAGGCCTGCATAGATGGTACCTGTGGCAGCGAGCGCGCACGTTGCGCAGATCGCAGATGTGACGAGGAGCACGACACCGCCTGCGGGTGGGTCAAGGTCATACAAAATCAATGCGGCCAGCACCATGACCGCGGCAAGAGCAAGCAATTGCACCGCGAGAGCAGCGGCCTTCCCCAAGAAAATTCCCACCGGGTCGACACCGGCCACCCGCAGCGCCTCAAGAGCGCCATCGGCTGACTCGATTGCAAAGGCACGTTGGGCGCACAGCAGGAGCGAGAACATCACGGTGAGCCACACCAATCCGGGAGCGAGACGGCCCAGCGCTCCGGTGTCGTCAACGGCGAAGGCGAACAGCACCATGGTGACCGCAGCGAACGGAATGACCTGGTTCATCACCACGCGGGCACGCCACTCGATACGCAGATCGCGCGCGGCGATCATGCGAGCGGTGGCGACAACGCCCGGAGGGGTACTCATCGCCGCACCTCGCGCGATACGCGGCCCGCGACAAGGTCCACACCGTGGTCGACCATGGCGTCGACCCGATCCAGGTCATGGCTCGACAACATGACCGTGGCCCCCGCATCGGCTCCGGCCCGCAACAGGCGATCGAGTTGGTCGCGGGCATCGACATCAAGGCCGGTATGCGGCTCGTCAAGCAGCCAGAGTTCACACCGCCGTGCGACAAGGCCAGCGAGCGCCACACGGCGACGCTGACCAGCCGATAGGTGCCGCACCCGTACATCACGCAGCCGATCGCTGATTTCCATGGCCGCCATCGCCGCGTCGACATCACCACGGCCCGCTCCCACCGTGGACGCCCAGAAGGTGACATTTTCCAGAGCGGTCAAATCGTCGTAGAGGCCATTCGAATGACCGAGATAGCCAACACGCCACCGCAATGGTGCGGGGTCATCAGCGACATCGACATTCAACACGCGCGCCGTACCGCGATCGGGTCGCAGCAGCCCGGCGCAGAGGCGCAGCACGGTTGTTTTGCCCGCCCCATTGGGCCCACGCAGCCCCACCAACGTGCCGCGGCGTACTCGTAGATCCACCCCGGCAAGTGCCGGAAAGGCGCCCATGACCACGACCGCAGCCTCGAGGACGACGGCCGCATCGGTCGATCCGTGGTCACGGTCGGGTGTCGTCGGACGATCAGCGGACATGAACGGCGTCACGCTAACGGCGTCGGTAGCGTGACGTCGTGCCACCCGTCGACAATGAACACCCCGTCGATGGTCCCGAGAACCACCAGCGATCACGGTTGCGCGAACAGTTGTCGTACATGCATCGCACCGGGCCGACCCGGCGATGGGCCCGCTGGTGGCGCCACCGCATCAATACCGCGCGACAGCATCGCCGTGCCCGATGGGACCGGCCGCCCGAACCCCACGACTGGCGATGGGGTATCGGCCTACTCGGGCGTGGGCTCGTTGTGGCCGGCCTCGCCATGCTCGGTTTCGTTGCCTACCAACTGTGGGGCACCGGGCTGCAGACAGCGGCCGCCCAACGTGATCTCGATGCGCGCTTCAGCGCACTCATCGCCGAGACGCCTGCAATGTCAATTGCCGACACTCCCACCACCACCACTGCTGTTTCGCCCACGACGACCGTCGCCAGTCCGGCGTCCACAACCACCGTTGTCGAGAACTCCACCACCACGACCACCACCGTTGCCCCAGCCATATGGCCCGCCGACGCGGGTATCGCAATCGGCGACCCCATCGCACGGATCGAGATGCCCGCGATCGGCACCGACCACATCGTGGTCGCTGGCGTCGGTGTCGACGAGTTGCAACAGGGCCCAGGGCATTTTCCTGATACGCCACTGCCTGGCCAGCTCGGCAATGCGGCAATTGCCGGGCATCGCACCACATACGGTCAGCCATTCCACGACGTCGATCGCCTCGCCGAAGGTGACGACATCGTGATCACGACGCCGGCCGGGCGTTTTGTATACCGCGTGACCGGCACCGGCATCGTCGAACCCACCGACTACTACGTGGTGGCAACAGATGATCCCACCACCGCCGTGCTCACGCTGACCTCGTGTCACCCCAAATGGTCAGCCGCTCAGCGCATCATCGTGAGCGCAACCCTCGACCCGACCCGCTCCGACACCCCGTCATCGCCGACCGGATATGCGGCCGCGCCAGAGGCAACACCAGCGATACTCACGGCTGCAGACATCACCACAACGGTTGCCACCACCGATGCCGCCAGCGAAACCACCGCGGTGTCCGGCGCGGCGGTGTCAACGCCAACCACCATCACCCCAACCACCGTCACCCCAGCCACTACGGCCGTCACCGTGCCTGAACAACCACTCGCCAGCGACGCCGCATTCTCACGAGGTTGGTTTCACGACCCCGACGCCATCGGTTCGGTGGCGATCTGGGCGGCTGTGCTGATCGCGATCGCTGTCGTCGCCTCGCGCCTGAACCGACGGTTTCGCACCCTCGCCGCAGGCACCCTGCCAGCGCTGATCCCCTTCGCCTTCGCGCTGTACCGGTTCTACGCCGAGGTCAACCGGCTGCTGCCACCAAACCTGTGACCCGTCCTCACCGCCCGGTGAAACGGGCTGGTCGCTTCTCGAGGAAGGCTGCGCGTCCCTCATCAGCATCGGCCGAGGCCCATACTTCGTCGCGCAGTGCCGCGGTATCGACGTCCGTGGTACTTCCACGAGTAGTCGCCCGAAGCATCTCGCGATGAGTTCGAATGGACAGCGGCGCCAACTGCGCAATCTCCTCGGCCCATACATGGGCATCATGCACGATTGCTCCCGATTCGCCGAGCCGATGCACGACCCCCGCGGAATACGCCACGGTGGCGTCAACCTGCTCTGCAGCGATCAGCATCGAGCGAGCCAAACCCATCCCGAATTCGTCGACCACACGATCGACCGTCCACTGGTCGACGGCGAGGCCGAGACGCGCAGCGGGTATTCCGAACACCGACGAACGAGAGGCAATCCGCAGGTCACACACCGCTACGAGTTGAATTCCCGCTCCGAGGGCCGGCCCATCGACGGCGGCAATGATCGGAATGGACGCACCGGCCATGGCCCGCAGAACCCGTGAGAGGTGGTCGTGGAATTCCTCCGATGTCACACCGGTGAGATCAGCCCCCGCGCAAAATGCCGGTGGGGACCCGCTCAGCACGACCACACGGTCGGTCGTCGGATCAAGCGCATCGATCGTCTCGCTGAGGGCGGCCAAAGTGGGCACGTCGACCGCGTTGCGGCGTTGCGGTCGGTCGATAGTGATCGACACCACCGAGGGCGTGTGCCGTTCCACGCGTAACATGCGGGCACCCTATGGCCTCTGACCCCCACGCCAACGATCCCGTTCGCGCGCGACGAGCTGTCGTGGCGCGGTGGACACTGCTGGCGAACCGCGTCGGTTACCTGCTGCTTGCTGCCGCTGTCGCCGTGTTCGTCATCGGCGTGGCGGTCGGCTTCTCCTCGGGGGTTGCGACCACGGTAATCATCTTGCTGGTCGCGTCGTCGGTTCTACTGGCTCCGTCGATCGTGCTCGGCTACGCGGTGAAAGCCGCCGAGCGCGACGACCGTGAAGCCGGGCGCTGAGCATCACCAGGCTGACGTATTTCGCCTGCGCCGCGGCCGCGACACCTCGCGAAGGGGTCTCGATCTAACGTCGGCAGCAATCGCGACGTAGCATCATCGGACGTGAGTACCACGCGACTCCCCGCGGATGAACGACGCGACCAACTGCTCGACATCGCCCTTGAGGTGTTCGCCACCGCTGGTTTCCACGGCGCATCCATGAACGACGTTGCCGAAGCAGCCGGCGTCACCAAACCGGTGCTCTACCAGCATTTTGATTCGAAAAATGATCTCTTCGCGGCGCTCCTCGACGAGGTCGGTCGACGTATGCGCACCGCCATCGACAAGGCGACCGCCGATGCCACCGATGGCAAGGACGCCACCATTCGGGGGTTCCGCGCCTATTTCCGGTGGGTTGCTGCCGACCTCGACGGGTTCCGACTGCTGTTCGGCGGCGCCGCGCGCCACGATGCAGCGTTCGCCGAGCAGGTGCGCGCCATCACCTCCGATGCCGCGACGGCCATCGCACCATTGATTGCCGCCGATGTCGATGACGACACGCGACGCCTCATCGCTCACGGCCTTGTCGGCCTCGCCGAGGGGTCCAGCAGGCGACTTCTCGCTCATGGCCAACCCTTCGACCCCGATTCTGTCGCTGAAACTGTGGCGGGGCTCGCCTGGGCCGGTCTTCGCTCACTTGACGCCGCGAACTGACCCTTCCGGCCGCCACTTCATCGACCGATAGGTATCGACGAACCCGCAACTAAGAAGTTCGGTGCGGAGCCCCTCGTCGAAGTTCCCCACCGCGCCACCGTCGTGACGTCGAATCTCCAATGCCGCCGAACGCCCCGTGCCAGCGCGCGTGCCACTCAGGTAGTCCGCAAGGGCGGTCGCCCAGGCCTGTGCCGGCGTCGACGCATCGAGACGGATGAGATGTCGGGACCGTCTGTCGAACCACCCCACCGGCATGCCATCGACGAGAACCACGAGTGCCGACGGCAACCGAG
Source organism: Ilumatobacteraceae bacterium (assembly GCA_017859395.1). Lineage (GTDB taxonomy): Bacteria > Actinomycetota > Acidimicrobiia > Acidimicrobiales > Ilumatobacteraceae > Casp-actino5. The sequence continues at coordinate 71,559 of JAFMNE010000006.1, forward strand.
TGGCGCGGCCGCTGTGGTCGGGCCACGCCAGTGCCGCCCCGAACGGCTGCGCCGGATCGACCGCACTGAGCACGACGACGACCCCACCCTCGCCCGGTGGTTCGCGTAGCCGGTCGACGGCGTCACGTACGGCGAACTGCGCCGCTCCAAGGCCATCGACGAAGTATCCACGCCGCACTTCTCCACGATCTTCCAACTCGCACAGCAGTGGATACACCGCGGCGTAGCCCCCTGGCACCTGCTCAGCAAGAACCGCCTCGCGCGTCACCACACCGTGACGCCACAACAGATCGACCGCGCGCTGATGCAACACCTCGGTCGGAGCCACCGTTGCCTCGCCGGGCCGACGCAACAGCGACCACCGCCCTGCCGCCGCCGGCGGGCCCTGACGGTTGATCGCTCCCAGACGTGGCCGCAACGAACGCGAACGCGGTCCGCTGCGCCGCGCCGCGCCACGACTGGCCGCGGCGGTCCATGCGCGCACCACAGCGATGGAGTCATTGGTGACCTCCCCTGCCCACACCAGATCCCACAACGCGGCTAACAATGCATCGTCATCGACCGTGGGTGCTGCCGACCGCAACGACCACCAGAAACTCGCCCCATTCGCATCGAGATGCGCCCGGATCGCGTGATGCATCTCGCCGTCGGGGGTCTCTGGCCAATCCCAACCCGCTGCGGCGACCGCAAACTGATCTGGGGTGCAGAGTCGAATCCGGCCGCCATGAGGCCCCACAGCGCCAGCCCCCACCCACATCAGCACTCCCGATGCAACCCACCGTTCGATGACTGCCAGGCCCGCGGGTCCCGTCCGCACCGGAATGATGTCGTCGAACAGCGACGACGCGTGCACCGCAACCGAACTGAGCCGTTCCACCATGTCGCCGATCACGGTCTCGATGACCTCGTCGGACGGAGCCACGTGCGGCGTTGGCCCGATCCCGTGCCAATCCAGCCCGAAACGGACGAACGCATCATGGGTCACGGGTTCGATCTCGGCGCGCAGCGCCGCAATCGAACGACGCCGGATGAGCCGCAACACATCGGTCGAGCACCACTCCGATTCGGTGCCTGCCGGACGGTATGCGCCCTCGATCACCTGCCCCTCGGCGGCGAGCGCCTGCAGCGCGCCCATCACCCGCTCCACCGGCAGAGCGAACTCCTCGGCGACCTCAGCCACCGTGAATGGAGCGTGCGTGCGCGCATAACGACCGATGAGGTCCTCCAAGGGACGCGGCACCGGGTCGGTCATCGAACTGGGCAGGCC
>JAFMNE010000034.1 GCA_017859395.1 Ilumatobacteraceae bacterium
TGGTGATGGCCGCCGGACGCTGGTGCCAACGTCAGCGATGCACATCGGTGTTGGTGAACACCGGGGCGGCCAACCATCGCGCAATGGCGTTGTACATGGGTATCGGTTTTGTCGACACCGGCGACCGTTTGTGGGTGTTGGAGTTCGACCCCGCACGAGGTGGCGCGTGAAAGCCGCGTTGTCGTTAGCGGCCGCCACCTTGGTGGGTGCGATTGCTGTGATCGGCGTCGGCGGCGCACCGGTGGTGGCCGATGACATCGATCTGGTGTTGGACGATCAGGTGTTCTTCGCCGATAGCCGCTTGTCGCTCGAGTATTCGATTGTGGGTGAAATCGTTGAGGTCGGCCCCACAACCACCACCACATCAACCACGACGACCACCACGGTGGTGCCACTCGACGATGCCGACACGACCACCACCACATCGACGCCAGACGACCTGACCGGTGAACCAACCGATGACGACATGGCCGATGATGAGGCCTCGGTGCGTATTGCGTTACACGGGCCGTATACCAGCCGCATCGATATCGGCCGTGCGCTCGGTGGCGCCCTAGGCGACCCGGTGGATGTGACCACGCGTCGACTCGCCGACCTCGGTCGTTTCGATGAGACCACGGGCGAACGGGTCCTGGTGATCGACCTGCCGTTGCGACATCGCGGCGTGGCCCGTGCCCGTGACCCGATCGGCCTTGAAGTGCCAGCCGATGGCCTGTATGCGGTGAGCGTCGGGGTGTACCGCGGCGCTGATCGTCTGGCTGGCCATGTGACCGCGGTCGACATCGCCGACTCGCGGGTGACCGAGCGCGCACCGCTCGGCGTGAGTGTGGTGGCAGTGGTGCCCACGCCGACATCGTTCGACGATTCGTCGACTCTGGCAGCCACCCGTCACGCACTCGAAGCGATCGCTGAACTCGATGCCGCAGTCGATGTGCCGCTGTCGGTGGTGATCGACCCGCGGGTCGCTGAGTTCGCCGCCGACGGGTCGTTGGCGGCCGGCACGGGTGTGGGTGCGTGGGCCGCGAGCTTTGACGGTGAGGTGTATGCACTCCCCTCACCCGAACTCGACCCGTCGACGGCCGCGGTGTCGGACCTCGGCGACGAGTTCGCGGACTATCTGGTGGATGGCACCAACCGCACCGCAGCAGCGCTGCCCGCGGCGGTGGTGCGCCGCGACATCTGGCCTCTCGAGGGCGCCGTGTTCACCACGGTAAACGGTGCTGTGTTGACCCCTGCCGGCGCCGACCTCTTGCGGTCACTGGGCATTCGCGCTCTGGTGAGCAGTTGGGGTGAGGCTCTCGAGCGCGTGGAGGACATCACTGGCAGCCTGGATGCCACCACGATCGCTCGCTTCGCCGCATCCGATGGTCTCGAGGTGCTAATGGCCGACCCTGCCACCAGTCGCTTGGGCAACAACGATGTAGATACCGCACCTCTCGAGCGTGCAGTGCGGGTGCTGGCCGACTGGACCGTGCGCCGGCACGCACAACCCTCCATCACCCATTGGGCGATGCTGAGCACCGACGATCTGTCACCCCCCGATCCGGTGGTGGCTGCGGCCATCATCGACCTGTTGGGTGATGATCCCGCGGCCCGGATAGAGGCGGCTTCCTATGCCATCGGGGCCGCTGCGGCGATGCGATCTGGCGATGTGCCGGTGGTGCTCACCGCCGATGTGATCGCGCCCAATGATCTCACCGAACGAGTGACCATCGTCAACCAGATGCGGTTGCGCATCTTGGATGTGGCGTCGATGCTGCCCGACGATGATCCACGACCGGCGCAGTGGTCCGCCGTGGTGGATGCCGCATTGTCGAGCGAAGTCGACGATGAGCAGGCTGCAGCAACAATGGCGCAGCTCATGGGTCAATTCGACGAGTTGCGCACCGCTGTGACCGTGTTGGACATCGGCACGGTGAACCTGACCGGCACCGATACACCGATGCCGTTGCGGCTGATGAATTCGTCCGACACACCACTGCGGGTCGTTATTTCAGTGGACTCGGCTCGCCTGTTGCCGATCGAACCCTTCGAGACGGTGGTGGCACCTGGTGAGACAACACTGCGAGTGCCGGTGACCCCTCGCGCGAACGGCCGCTTCCCGGTGGAAGTCGACGTCGCAAGCCCGGCGGGTGGAGTGGGTGGTGTTGGAATGGTGATCACCGCGAGCTCGGTGTCGCTCAGCGGGTTGGGACGCGGTGTGGCGGCCGGTCTGGTCGTGGTGTTGTTGACGTGGTGGTTCTCGCATTTCCGACGCCGTCGACGGAGCCGTCTCGACCGGATGCGTCACGCGACGCTCACCGATGACACCGGTATCGACGACACCGGTGGCATCGACGCTGCGGACCTTCGTCAACGTCTCGACGACGACACCGACACCGTCGACGACGATGGCGACGACGATCGCCCCACGGACCTCACCTGATTGCCCCCGTCGGCGCATAGCGCGCAACTAGCGTGCAGGTCGATCATGGACAGCGTGTCGCCCTCCTCTCCCCCGTTATCGGGTGGCACGGCGGTGGATGGACGCGTGCTGGCTGGCCGGTACCGACTCGAACGGCGCATCGGCCAGGGCGGGATGGCCGAGGTGTGGGTGGCCACCGATGTGCAACTCAACCGTCGCGTGGCGGTGAAGTGGCTGAAGCCGAACCTGGCCACCGACCCGGTGGTCGCGGAACGGTTTCGACGGGAAGCGATTGCAGTTGCTGGCCTGAACCATCCGAACATCGTCGGGGTGCATGACGCCTTCGAACATGAGGGGCGTCAAGCGGTGGTGATGCAGCTGGTCGATGGCCGCAGCCTGCGCCAGGTCCTCGATTCGCAGAAACTTCTCGGCCCCGAGTTGACCATTCATATCGGTGCCTCCGTGGCCGCCGCCCTCGACGAGGCTCACCGATCGGGTTTCGTGCATCGCGATGTAAAGCCCGGCAACATTCTCATCACGAATGACGGTCGGGTGCTGCTCACCGATTTCGGCATTGCGAAAGGCCTGGAGTCGGGTGACCACGACCTCACCAGTGACAACGTGATGATGGGGACAGCCAAGTATCTGTCGCCCGAACAGGTGCGTGGTCATCGCCTCGACGGTCGCGCCGATCTGTACTCATTGGCTCTGGTGCTCTATGAGTGTCTTGCTGGCCGGGTGCCGTTCCTTGGCCAGAGCGATGCCGACACCGCGCTGGCGCGCCTGCAACGTGACCCCACCGATCTTGCGCATCTGCGACCCACCTTGCCGATCGGTTTGGTGAATCTGATCCATCGCACATTGGCCCGCAACCCGGCACATCGTCCGGCCACCGGCGAGGAGTTACGTCGCCAACTGCAGGCGGTCGATACGACCCCACCCGACATCGATGGCACGCCGTTGGAGCCGCCCACACCACGCGAGCGTCCGGTGCGTCCCGATGAGTCGGGACGTCTGTCGCGCACACCGGTGCAACGCGCCGATGCCCCCACAGCCGACCCAGACGCCGTGTCGGTGGGTGCTGGTGCTCCCAGCGATGGTGCTGTGGTCGCACCGGCGCGCCCACCCGCGCCCGCAGCGGCAGCGGCGGCGGTGCCAGGTGAGGCGCTGAGCACCGACCGGGTACCGGTGGTCGCCCCCGTGATTCACGACCAGGATGATTGGACGACGACGGTGCGCTCGGCGCCGACGCGCACGGCGCTGTTGGTGTTGCTCGCGGTGGTGGCCGCCGCCGTGGCGGCTCTGGTGGTGTGGAACCGTGGTGACGAACGAACGGCGAGCGACTCGGTGTCGCCGTTGCCGAGTGTGACCGCTGCACCCGCGGTGACCGATGGTGTGCTCACCGAGCCGGCGATCGGTGCGCTGAACGACCTGGAGACCCCCGCCGTCGTCGATGAGGGTCTGATCATCACCGCGTGGGATCCCTTTGGTGACAACGGCGGCGAGAACAACGCCCAAGCCAGTCTTGCTGTGGCCGATGGCAGCCGCAGCACCGCGTGGTCGACCGAGTGTTATTCAAACCAGTACATGGGTGCGAAACCCGGAGTGGGACTGCTGCTGACACCGGCGGTCGCCGGGTCGGGCCGTCTCAGTTTCGAGTCATTAAACGCGCCGTTCCAGATCGAGGTCTTGGCCACGACTCTCGACCCCGTCCCCTCTGACCCCGAACAGTGGACCCGAGTTGGTGGGCTGCATTTTGATGAGGAACCGGGCATGGTGAGCGTGGATGTCAACATGGCGGCCACCACCCTTGGGATCTGGTTGCTTGAACTCGGACCCGATGATGCCTGCAGTTCTGTGAATCCATATCGCGGTCGCATCGGTGAGGTCCGATGGTCCGCCGACGGCTGAGATCGTGGGACGACCCGGTCCGCGCCGCGCAGGCCGGTGATGCAGCAGCGCTCGAGCACGTGCTCGACACCGCATACCCGCGAATGTTTGCCGTGTGCCTGCGGATGTTGCACGACCGTCCCGAGGCGGCGGACTGCACCCAGGAGGCGATGATCAAAGTGGTGCGCGGCCTCGATGGTTTTGATCATCGGGCAGCGTTCTCCACGTGGTGTCATCGGGTGGCGGCCACGACCGCGCTGGATGCGATCCGTCACCGGTCGCGTCGACCGCGGGCCGCAATTGTGCGCGACGATGCACCAGAGCCCGATTGGGAAGATGCTCGCGCGGCGGGTGAGGTGACCGACGGTGTGGAACGTGCGGAGGTCCGCGATCGACTGAGTGCGGCCCTCGCAGTGTTGCCAACCGACTTTGCTCATGCGGTGGTGCTCCGCGATGTGGCTGAACTCGACTATGCAGAGATTGCCGATGAGTTGGGTGTGGCTGTGGGCACGGTGAAGTCGCGTATCGCCCGTGGTCGACGGATGCTGGCCGCGGCCCTCAACGCCGATAGTGAGCAGGCCGGGAACCCCGCCGCACGCGATGACGTCCAATCTGGGCCGGTGGATATGGCCCCCGGTGGTGAACAATGAGCGACGACCTCCACGACGACCCTGAGCAGATGCGTCTCGACGACGACATCGTGGCTGCCCTGCGTGACCCCTCCCCGATCGATGAGGTGGCACGTCGACGGGCGGTGCGGGCAGCGGTGGCCACACGTCATGGCGGTGCGCGCTGGATGCGGCCGCTGTCTGCCGCTGCAGCGGTTGTCGTTGTTGCCCTTGCCGGTGTGGTGCTGGTGCGCGGAGGTGACGACGTCGACATGGTGTCGTCGCCGGCCGCCACGGTACGCACCGCCACCGCTGCTGAACGTGCTGTTGCCGACATGGCTGCCGAGTCGAGCCCCGAGCTGGAGTCCTCTGCCGCAACCGATGGTGGCGCTACCAGCGAGATGGCCGACGGTGAGTTCGACGACGCTGACCTCCTCACCGACGATGCCGGTGCTGCTGCCTCGGCGCTGATGGCCGAGGAACGACCGGCATCCACTGCGGTTACCGCAGCTGCAGTACCCGAGGAGGAGGCCGAACCCGCTGAGTCCGGCGACGACGCACCGATGGACGATGCACCCATGTCGGTGCTCCCGCTTGCTGTGATCGACACGGTCGACGATCTCGCCGCGGCAGGGCGCGCGGCGCTTGACACTGACGACACCGTGGTGAGTGAGTGCGCCGTTCGCGGTGAGCGAGCGATCACTTTTGCCATCGTCACGGGTGTCGATGCAGTGCTGGTGGTCACTAATGATGCATCGACGGTGCGTGCCGTTGCGGCGAAGAGTTGCGACGTAATCCTGTCGGCGTCCATCGCCCCCTGAGAGCCCCCGCCTCCGCGATGTGCGCGATCTCACGTGGGGTCCACGTGCGGGCTGGTCGGCAATACCGCTACAGTCCGACCCATGGCGGGTAACCCGTTCACCGATCCCGATTGGGCCTCGACAACCACCGACCAGATCGACCGTCTGGTCGGCAAGGTGCGTGACAACGTCACGAACAATGTGGTGCGGGTGATCCGCGGCATCGTGTTCGGCATCGTTGTCGTGTTGCTGGCGGTGGTGTTGGCCGTGGTCGCGTTGATCATGGTGACCCGCGCTCTGCAGGCGTTGATCGGTCTTGCCACCACCGAAGGGCGGGCCGTGTACCTCAGCTATCTCATCGTGGGCGGGGCGTTCCTCGCCGCGGGTGCGATGCTGATGGGGCGCCGTCGCAGCGGTTCGTGATCACTGTTCTCGTCGAGGGAGTCCACACACATGTCCGATGTCGCCAACGTCATCATCATCGGGTCCGGCCCTGCCGGTCTCACGGCCGCGATCTACACGGCGCGTGCCAGTCTCTCCCCCATCGTCATCGAGGGTGAGCCGTCGTCCACCAGTGATCAGCCCGGCGGCCAGTTGATGCTGACGACCGAGGTCGAGAACTTCCCCGGGTTCCCCGAGGGGATCATGGGGCCGGAATTAATGATGAATTTCCGCGCACAGGCCGAGCGTTTCGGCGCCCAGTTCATCACCGAGAAAGTCACCGCGATCGACGTGGAATCACGCCCGTATCGGGTGTGGGTGCGCGACACCGAATATCGGGCACATTCGTTGATCGTGTCCACCGGTGCCCGCGCTCTGATGCTGGGTATCGACGGCGAAGACCGACTGCTGGGCCATGGCGTGTCGACATGTGCGACCTGTGATGGCTTCTTCTTCCGCGGCCAGGAGATTGCCGTGGTCGGCGGTGGCGACTCGGCCATCGAGGAGGCCACCTTCCTCACGAAGTTCGCCGACAAAGTCACGCTGATTCACCGGCGCGATGAGTTCCGTGCATCGAAGATCATGCAGCAGCGCGCCTTTGACAATCCCAAGATTGACATCCTGTGGAATCACACGGTGACCGCCATCAACGGCGACAGTCGCCTTGAGGGCGTTGAGGTGACGAACACTGTGGATGGAACGGTGTCGACGCTGCCGGTCACCGGGCTGTTCGTGGCCATCGGCCACCGTCCGAATACCGATTTGTTCACCGGCATTCTGGATATGGACGAGACGGGGTATCTGGTGACCGCCCCGGGTTCCACGGCCACAAATATCGACGGGGTCTTTGCCTGCGGCGATGTACAGGACCACACCTACCGGCAGGCCATCACCGCGGCCGGATCGGGGTGTATGGCGGCGATCGATGCCGAGCGGTGGCTCGAAGCTCAGCACGACTGATCGTCGCTGTCGGCATCGCTGTGGGCTTGTAGGCTCGCGGTATGGCTGCCACCACGTTGACCACCGCCACCTTCGATGAGACCATCGGTTCGTCGAGTGTTCCTGTTGTCGTCGATTTCTGGGCCGAATGGTGTGGACCGTGTAAGCAGATCGCGCCGATTCTGGAAGAGATCGCCACGGAACGCGCCGGTTCGTTGTCGATTGCCAAGCTGAACGTCGACGAGAATCCCGATATCGCCATGCGCTACCAGGTGATGAGCATTCCCACGATGTTGGTGTTCTCCAATGGTGAGGTGGTGCATCGCATTATCGGTGCGAAGTCGAAGTCGGCTCTGCTCGACGAGTTCGACCGGTCTACGGGTTCGGCCAGCTGAACCTTCTCCCCCTGCGGCCGGGCGCCTCGGGTGAGGCGGTCCGTGATCTTCAGCGCCGTTTGGCGTTGCTGGGCCATGCCGTTGGGCATGGTGCCACCGGTCGTTATGACGACGGTACTTCCGCAGCGGTGTCGCAGTTTCAGGCCGAGCGGGGCCTGAGCATTGATGGCATCTGCGATATCGCGACATGGACAGCGCTTGTTGAGGCGGGCTGGCGTCTCGGCGACCGATTGCTGCACCACACCTCGCCGAATATGCGCGGTGATGATGTCGTGGAGTTGCAGGGCCTGCTCACCCGGTTGGGCTTTGACTGCGGTCGTGTCGACGGCATTCTCGGCCCCGACACCGTGCGCGCACTGACAGATTTTCAGCGTAATGCCGGTCTTCCCGATGACGGCGTGTGTGGCGCCGATACGGCTCGTGCCCTCGCCATCGCCAGTCGTCAAAGCGGATCGGGGCCCGGTGTGGTGTCGGTGCGCGAAATTGTCGATCTCACCTCTGGCGACCGGTCGTTGTCGCGGTTGCGAGTGGTGGTTGGCCACGTAGGAGGCCTATCAGCTCTGGCTCGACAGGTCACCCAGGCTCTGCGTCAACGCGCGGCATCGGTGAGCATTGTTGATTTGCCCGATCCAGTGGCACAAGCCGCTGCCGCGAATCGTTTCGCCGCCCATTGTTTCTTGGGGTTTGAGGCCACCGAAACGGCCACCAACACCCTGCATTACTTCGCGGTGCCGTCATTCGAGTCGACTGGTGGTCGTGCCCTGGCCACGCACGTGGCGCATGCGGTGACACGGCCATTACGCACCGAGGACGTCACGTTGTTGGGAATGCGACTGCCGGTGCTGCGCGAGACCGTGATGCCCGCCGTGCTGTGGCGCATTGGCCCGACCGACGTGCTGGCGCGTCACACTCCCGATTTTGCTCGCGCGGTGGTGATGGGCGTGTCGCGATGGGTTACCGACCCGGTGGCCGGCCTCACCGACGACTGACGTGCGCGTGACCAACCAACGCAGGATTTTGTGATCATGTGAATACTAGCGAGGTTATCCACAGGATTTCCCACAACTGTGGACACTCACCCTCATGTGCGGGTTGAGAAACCCTCACCCTCTACTTTTGTCCGGATACGGGGCCGACACACCCGATACGGCGGGGGATCACGCCTCGCCGGGGTTGAACATCGCGTCGTAGATCCGCTCGAGATCGCTGAGATCAGCAAACTCGATGGCCACGCGCCCCTTACGGGTACCCATGTTGATCGACACGGTGGTGTTCAGTCGTTCGGCCAACAGCTTCTCGATCTCCAACAAACCGGGCGGCCGCAACCGCGTCAGTGGCGTGATACCCGCGCCATCTCCGAGCGGCTCAGGTGTGGTACCCGCCGGCGGATCCTCGGATGAATCACTGGGACCACCGCGCACCGCTTGCTCGACAGCGCGGACAGACCATCCTTCGTCCACAGCCTGCTGCGCCAGAGCTTCTTGCAGCGACCGGTCCGGAGTACCGAGCAGTGCTCGGGCATGGCCGGCGCTGAGTCGCCCGTCGGTGAGGAGGCGCTGCACGCCAGGTGGCAGCCCCAACAACCGTAGGGTGTTGGTGACCGCAGCACGGCTCTTGCCCACGCGTTCGGCTACCTGTTCGTGGGTCAACTCGAAATCCTCGAGCAGTTGGTTATACGCCGCCGCCTCTTCGAGTGGTGTGAGGTCTTGCCGGTGGAGGTTCTCCACAAGCGCCTGCTCCATCGAACCCAAGTCATCGGCTGCGCGCACAATGGCCGGAACGGTGGCCAACCCAGCACGTTGTGCTGCGCGCCACCGCCGCTCGCCCGCAATCAGTTCATACCCGTCGTCGGTCTGACGGACCAGAATCGGCTGCAGGACACCGATGTGGCGAATCGACTCGGTGAGGTCACCCAGGGACTCCTCGTCGAAGTGCACCCGGGGCTGATACGGGTTGGGGGTGATGTCATCTACCGATACCTCCGCGAGGCGCGTGGTGTCGCCGCCAGTGTCGTCGGTGCCGGCGGGAATCAGTGACCCCAGTCCCTTACCCAATCCGCTACGCCGCGCCATCATGTACCTCCTGTGCGATGTCCTTGTAGGCGATCGCACCCCGTGAGCGCGGATCGTACACGGTGATCGGTTGACCGAACGATGGGGCTTCGGAGATGCGCACATTCCGTGGCACCACCGTACGCAGCACCTTGTTGCCAAAGTAGTCGCGGATCTCATCCACCACGCGCTCGGACAGATTTGTGCGTGCGTCGTACATCACACACACAATCGTTGACACGTCAAGATCCGGATTCAGGCCTTTACGCACCCGCTCCACGTTCTGCAGCAATTGACCAAGGCCTTCCAACGCGTAGTACTCACATTGAATCGGCACCATCACTTCATGTGCTGCCGCCAGGCCGTTGATCGTCAGGAGTCCCAAACTGGGCGGGCAATCGATGAACACGTAATCGTAGTCGTCGATCACGGCTTCGATTGCCCGGCGTAGAATCAGTTCACGGCTGAATGCCGACACCAACTCAATTTCCGCTCCGGCGAGATCTAGGTTCGCCGGCGCCACGAACAGGTTCCGTACCTCGGTGGGCTCCACGCAGTCATCGAGCGATGTGTCATTCAGTAGCACGTCATACATGGTGGTGGACAGCGCGCGGACGTCAATGCCGAGCCCGCTTGAGGCATTCCCCTGCGGGTCGAGGTCAACGATCAGGGTCCGTAGACCGCTTTGTGCCAGCGCGGCAGCTGTGTTTACCGTTGTCGTTGTCTTCCCCACGCCGCCCTTCTGATTCGCAACTGCAATCACCCGCGGGAGGGGTCGTGATGGCCGTCCGGTGGTGCCGTCTGCGTCATCAGCGCCGGTCGGTGTCGGGGGTATGTCGCTCATGGTGCCCACAGCCTGCCGTGTTGCGTCGACGAACACAAGTACTTCGGGACGATTCTCGCCAATGTTTCACGTGAAACACTCATCCTGTGATCGATAGTCAGGTTGATGCGGCCTCAGAATTCACATCTGGCGCCCAATGCCAATGTTTCACGTGAAACATCGCGTATTGCCACAACCGCATCAGACACGACGGAACTCCGACAAATGATGGTCGTCGTCACCAACGCTCAGCCGCGTCAGGCCGAGGCCATCGAGAATCTCAGGGGACCATCGTTCGCCACCATCAGGGGGGTCGCTGATCACGATACGCCCCGTCGCATGCACCAACTGTCGAGCAATTCCCACCGTCAGGTCGGGTGGGCCAAATGATCGGGCGGTCACGGCATCCATTGGTGCGTCGTCACCATTCAGCACTGCACCCACCAGGTCGAGGGCATCACGGCACAGCACCTGCACCGATGAGCGACGTTCCAGCCGACCCACCAATACCTGCAGTAGGTCTGTTCTTTTTTGACGGCGGTCAACGAGAAGAACGTGGAGATCCGGACGATCGGCCGCGATCACTAGCCCCGGCAGGCCACCGCCCGACCCCAGATCGCAGACCCGCGCACCTGCGGGAAGGTCGCTCAGGCGTGCCACATATAACCGGGCATGGGCAATAGCTCCAGGGAGATCCTGTTCCCCAATAACACCGAGGCGCTGCGCAGTGCGCAGCGCCTCGATCAACGGTCCGTCACAAGACGGTCCGGACATCATCGATGGGGGAGTGTTCAGTCGGGGAACACGACGACCCGGCGGTTCGGATCCTCGCCCTCGCTGCGGGTGCCCACACCGTCTTCGGTGGAGAGTACATCGTGGATCACCTTGCGATCTGGTGACGCCATCGGCTCAATGGCGATTGCCTTACCGGTTTCGCGCACCTTGTCCGCGGCCTTCTTCGCAAACGCTTCGAGCGACGCTCGACGTCGCTGACGGTATCCGGCGACGTCGATACGGAGATGGGTGTCGTGGTCGCCGAGCTTGCGCTGGGCAGCAACACGAGCAATGTCTTGGATCGCGGTCAGCGTCCGGCCACCAGGCCCCACCATCAAGCCGAGTTCCTCGCCATCGACACGCACCTCAAGTTCGGTGCCGTCGCGATCGAGGGTAACGGTTGCTGTGGCGCCGAACGCAGCCACAAGCCCGTCCATAAACGCCACCGCGGCATCGCCGACCACGGCTGGGTCGACCGGTTCACGATCGCTGGTGTCGTTATTCATTGCTGTTCCCTTCTCTGCGCCGCGACCCCGTCGCCGCGACCCTCCGTCGTTCTTTCCGCGTGCACCCTTGTCATTGCTGGCTGGGGGGGCATCGGTTGCCTCGGCGGTATCCGACACCGTAGCAGTCGCGGTTGAGCCGATCGACGGGCTGCGGTCGTTGCCTCGTGACTTTTGGCCTTTGGGCCGACGGCGGCGGTCGTTCTTCTGGCGAAGTTCCGCAGGGCGCAACCGTGCGCGCACGCGCGCCTGGCCGCGCACCCGGCCGAACAGACCGCGTTGGGGTTCTTCTAACACCTCGAGTTCAACTTCATCGACGGTCACGCCGAGTAGTTCGAGGGCTTCGTCGGTGGCCGCTTCAACCGTGTCGGCCGTGGTATTCACCCATTCCATGGTGGTCTCCTTCGTTGGGGCACCCGTCAACTTTGGCGGCGTCCACCCGGGCGGTTCAGTTGTTCACGCCGCGGGTTCGTGCCACCACCGGGCCGTGAGCCCTGGGTGCGCTTGTTGTTGCCCTTGGCGCTGTTGCGGGGTGCCTCACGGCCCCCGTTGTCGCCACGGTTGTCGTTCCGGTTTTTCTTTGCGCCGGCGTCGTCATCGCCGCCGCCTCCGGACAGTTCGCGTTTCGCCTGAGCCAAGAATCCGCCGCCACCGCCCTCGGCTTTGGCCAGCTCACGTGCTTTTGCGCTGGCCGCCTGCGCCTGCTGGCCCAGCGAGTCCTCACCGCGGTAGAACCGTCGAGTGATGTAGGCCTGCACAAGGATTCGCAGGATCGATTGCACGATGTAATAGACCACCAGACCGAACAGGAAGAAGATCTGGAACACGGCGAACACCACCGGCAGGTACTGCATCACCTTCTGCTGGGTCTCCGACATGGTGGGGCTGAGCGTCGCGCGTGCCGCCACCATGCGTTGCTGGAACAGGTACAACCCACCGAGGCCAACCACTAGCAAGGCGTAGATCAGGCCGCGGCCGAAGTCGGTGCCCAACATCGTGGCGGCCGATTTCGACAGATCCAGCGCCCATGAATCCATCTCGGTCTTTGTGACCAGCGACTGATACATCTCCGAGTCGGTGGCGAGGTAGCGCGGCAAGAAGTACAACTCTTGGTCACTGCGACCAACGGCGCTCAACACGGCGGTGGCGATGCGTCCTTGTTCGCCGGTCGGGATGTAGGTGGCATCGTGGAGGATGCGGAACATCACAATGAACACAGGCATCTGGGCGAACAGCGGCAGGCATGACGCCATCGGGTTCACCTTGTGCTCTTGGTAGAGCTTCATCATCTCTTCGTTGAGTTTTTGCCGATCGCCGCGGTACTGCTGCTGCAGACGGCGCATTTCAGGCCCCAGGCGCTGCATTTCCAGCATGCCGCGGGTGCTCTTCAACGTGAGCGGTGTGGTGATGGCGATCACGATGACGGCGGCAAGTGAAATAGCCACCACATAGGAATCGGTGAGGGTGTACAACCAGTTCAGTACGGCTGCGGGGATCTCAAACATCAGTGGTCACTTCCTGCGGAAGGGGGCACCAGGTCGACGCCTGATGGGCCCAATGGGCGGCATCGCACAAGTCGACGCATCGCCAGCCACAGCCCCCGACGGGAACCGTGCACGGCGATGGCCTCGTGCGCGTATGAAGAACAGGAGGGAAAGAACCGGCATGGCGACATACGCCAAGAGAACGTCCGCTGGTACCACTCGATCGCCGACAGCATGCGCTGTTGCATCCTCGACGCGGTCATGCCCGACACGGTGATATCGCAGCAACCGTGTTTATGCGTCATGGTTACCTCGCGATCGCGTCTGTCGACGCCCGCTGCACGAGTTCGCGCACCTGCATCGTCAGTTCCGTGGACGACAGAACGCACACTTGTTCGCTCATCGAACGTGTGATCCCCCATAACCAGTGGCCGGCGGGCAAGGTGCCCTCGCTGGCCATCTGCCGACAGATGGCGCGGAGTCGACGACGGAGTCGATTCCTGGTCACAGCTGGGCCGTGCGCACGACCGATCGCGAATGCCACCGAAGGCGGCATCTGTGCGGGGTCGGGAAGATGAGTACACCACAACATGGCGGACCGCACTCTGCGCCCCGAGCGGGACAGTTCGTCGAACTGTTGGCGAGTGCGAATCCGATGGATCAAGCGGACAGGCGGGCGCGGCCTTTGGCGCGACGCGATTTGAGCACGGCGCGACCAGCACGAGTGCTCATACGGGCGCGGAAACCATGCTTTTTGGCCCGGCGATGTTGGTTGGGTTGAAACGTTCTCTTCACGTGTGGCGTCCTCTCATCAATGCCGGCGGTTGACACGCCGATCGGGCCGGACGACGACATCGGGGTCCGACCCGGTAAGGCTACGGGGTCGGTGCCTCGGACGGCAACCATATACGCCTCAGGCTGTTTCGGCCGTGAGGGCGCAGTTGACTAGGCCCCCTTGATGAGGCAGGTGCGTGACGTGCTAGCGTGCCGTCCCTGCTGTTATCCGGCCGATGCCGGCGACAGCAGTTCATATGGCGGGAGTCCCGCAACCTCAGGCGTTATCCACAACATGTGGAGAAACCTGTGGTGAATGTCATCAGTGTAATACGCATCGCATCGGGATCCGCGGATTCCGATGCCGTCATCCAATAATGCAGACGATCGACCACCGAAATTAGACCACCGTGAACGACATCAACCCCATCTCAGATGTGCTCGAGGCCGAGCGAGTCTGGACGGCTGTGTCGGTGTCGCTCCGCTCACAGCTGACCGAATCGGTGTGGTTCTCGACCTTCGCCGACGCTCGAGCGGTGGGCTCCGAAACACCTAGCACGCTGGTGCTCGAAGTAGCCAGCACGTTGGCGCGTGAACGTATCCAGTCGCGCTATATGGCCATGGTCACCGACGCCCTTGCGGAGGCTGGTTACCCGGACTGGGGAGTCACCGTCAGCATCGTCGATACCGACGGCGTCGATCACGACACGATTCCCTCCTCACCGCCTGGTGGGTCTGTTGACAAAGCAGCCGTGATCGAAGTCCCGATTGACGATCATTCAACGTCTACCACTGGTTATCCACAGGGCGTGGACGGGGCCTCGGCGCCGGAAGAAGCTGGTTTGAACCCGCGGTATACCTTCGAAACATTCGTGAAGGGTGCATCGAACCAGTTCGCACTGGCCGCGGCGATGCGGGTCGCCGAGACACCCGCTCGGTCGTATAACCCGTTGTTCATCTACGGCGCTGCGGGTTTAGGAAAAACCCACCTGTTGCATGCGATCGGGCATTACGTCCATCACAACTACCGCCATCACATCGTTCGGTATGTGTCAACCGAGACCTTCATGAACGAATACGTCGACGCAATTCGATCGAACTCGATGGCCGGACTGCGTCGCCGATACCGCGAAGTCGATGTGCTGCTGATCGACGACGTGCAGTTCCTCGAAGGTAAAGAAGGCCTCCAGGAAGAATTCTTCCATACCTTCAACTCGTTGCATGGTGCCAATAAACAGATCGTGTTGTCGAGCGACCGAATGCCCGATGCCATTCCAACGCTGGAGGAACGTCTGCGCGGTCGTTTCAAGTGGGGGTTGATCACCGACATTCAGCCACCCGATCTCGAAACACGCCTCGCGATCCTGCGTAACAAGGCCGAGCGTGACCGGGTAGAGGTACCCGACGATGCTCTCGAGTTCATTGCCTCAAATATCACCAACAACATCCGTGAGCTAGAAGGCGCTCTCATCCGCGTCACTGCCTATGCCAGCTTGAACAGTGCACCGATCACCATCAACCTCGCGCGTCAACAACTCAGCGACCTTCTCACCGAACAAAGCACCAAACCTCGCACGGATGCGGAGCTTCTCGACGACATTGCGCGCATTCTCGGCTTTGAGGTCGATGCGTTGCGCGGCAAGAGTCGCCAGCGGCCGCTGGTGACCGCTCGTCAAATTGCCATGTACGTATTCCGGGATCTGACCGATCTCAGTTACCCGAGTATCGCCCGCCTGTTCGGCGGCCGTGACCACACCACCGTGATTCACGCCGTCGAGAAAATCCAACGTCAGATGGGTGAACGGCAACAAATCTATGAGCAGGTCACCGATCTGTTGCAGCGGTTGAAAGCATGAACACGTCTATGGGGACAACTCTGCGGACGGCCTGTGCACGACCGGTGGACAGCCGTATGTCATCCACAGAATCACATCGACGTCATCTTGTAGCGGTGGATAACAGTGGACAACGGTGTGAGGACAGATCTATCGCCTACGCTGGGATTACACCGGGTTGTCCACAATCCACATGCACTACTACCACTACTCACTTTTCTAATCCCATGGAGTGTGGGGGAGAGGCTCGACTGTGAAATTCAGATGTGAACGCGAGATTTTGGCCGATGCGGTTGCTGCAGCTGGTCGCGGAGCCACCAGCTCCACAGGTACGTCACCTGTGCTGGCGGGTGTGCGCTTCGATGTGCGCGGCGAAACGCTCACAGTCACCGGCACTGATCTTGAGTTGAGTGTGCGTGCCACCGTGCCGGTTGGTGTGGAGGCTGAGGGTGCAGCGGTTGTCCCAGCCCGATTGGTGGCCGACATTGTTAAGGCGCTACCGGCTGGCAGTGTCGAAGTGGCACTCGGCACCGACCAAATGATCATTTCGGCCCAGCGGTCAGAGTTCTCGGTGCGGCCATTGGCCCTGGACGATTTCCCAGCGCTGGGCGAACCATCGATCGAGCCGTATGTGTTGCCGGCTAACGAAATGGCGGACGCTTTGCGCCAAGTGGTGCGCGCGGCCAGCAACGAAGATACCCGCCCTGTGCTCACGGGTGTGCTCCTTGCAGCCGAGGATGACACATTGAAGGTCGTGGCCACCGACTCGTACCGGCTTGCGGTGCGTGATCTTCCGCAGGCTGCCTTGTTGGCATCGGGTCAGCGAGTATTGGTACCGGCTCGTGCCTTGAACGAGGTGCAGCGACTACTGGGTGACGCCGATGAGTTGCGCGTGTATCTCGGAGAGAACGAGGCCGTGTTCGAAATGGGTGGCGTGCGCATCAGCACTCGTCTCATTCCGGGCGAGTACCCGAATTTCAAGGGTTTGATTCCTCCGGCATCACAGAATGTGCTCACAGTGGCGCGCGAAGCGTTGATCGAAGCACTACGACGGGTGCGCCTGTTGGCCCAGGGGTCGACCCCGGTACGTCTCACCCTCGGCGACGGAGGGCTGCAGTTGTCGGCGATCACCACCGATGTCGGTGAAGCATCCGAGCATCTCGACGCGACCTACACCGGTGAAGCGATGACGGTGGCATTCAACCCGGACTATCTCACCGCTGGCGTCGATGCGGTGAGTGGGGACGAGGTGGCGATCACCTTCAGCGATCCGATGCGACCCGCAGTCATGCGCGGCGTTGGACACGAGGATTATCTCTATCTGTTGATGCCTGTCCGGGTGCCCTGAGCGTCCTTCGGCGACGGGCACACCGGTGTTGGTGGAACATCTCGAACTAGTCGATTTCCGGAACTATTCCTCGGCGGCGTTCGACCTCGCAGCAGGCGTGACCTGCGTGCGTGGTCGGAATGGTCAAGGCAAGACAAATCTGGCCGAAGCACTGTCGTACCTCGCGACATTGGGAAGTTTCCGCGGCGTGGGCAACGATGCCCTGGTGCGAGTGGGGGCCGATCAGGCCTACGTGCGCGCAACGGTGTGTGATGACAATGGCCGCCGCTCGCTGATTGAGGCCGAGGTGTCGCGGGTGGGGCGTTCACGGGTGCAGGTGAACCGGCAGCGCCTACAACGGACCAGAGATCTATTGGGCACGGTTCGGGTCTCGGTGTTCTCGCCCGATGACCTTGACCTAGTGAAAGGTGGCCCCGGGGAGCGACGCACATTCTGCGACGACGCACTGGTGGCGTTGGCGACCAAGAACGATCAGTTGCGGCGGGATCTTGATCGAGTACTGCGTCAACGTGGCACCTTGTTGCGTTCTGCTGGTGGACGTCTGTCGCCCGAGGTGGACGTCAGTCTTGATGTGTGGGATGCCCGGTTCGTGGAGGTTGGTGAACGGGTGGGCCATGCCCGCGCGGTGCTGGTCGAGCGGTTGGCACCGTTGGTGACCGAGGCCTATGCGCATCTGGCCGGCGCCGATGTGCCCATTGATCTTGTCTATGCCCCTACGTGGCGAGTGGAGGGCCTAGCGGCAGCGTTAGCCGCGACACGCACCGATGATGTCCGTCGTGGCCAGTCAACGGTTGGCCCACATCGCGACGACGTCGAGTTGATGATCAACGGTTTGCCGGCGCGCACCCATGCATCACAGGGTGAACAACGCACGTTGGCTCTGTCGATGCGGTTGGCGGCACACCGACTGGTGGCCGAACGTGTGGGGTCGACCCCGGTGCTGGTCCTTGACGATGTGTTGAGCGAATTGGACGAGGAGCGTGCTGCGGCGCTGCTGCGTGATCTGCCGGCCGGGCAGGTGGTGATCACCACCGCGTCACCGTTGCCGGCTGCTGCACGTCCCGATCATGTGATCACGATCGATGCGGGAGCGGTTGTCGATGTCTGACGTGGACGGGCCCTCTGGCAGAAATGAACTCTCCGGCATCGATGAACCCTCCGGCATGGATGAACACAGCCAGCGGTTCCCGGGCGATCCACTGCCGTTGTCGGCCGCCCTCGATGGCGTGATGCGATCGTTACGAGGCCCCGGTCGTGCGGCAGCACGGGGTGTGTTTGGCGCTTGGGATGATGTGGTTGGTGAGGCGATCGCGGCGCATGTGCAACCGGTTCGCTTGGCCGATGGGGTGCTGGTGGTCGAGGTCGATGAACCGGCGTGGGCCACCCAGTTTCGTTTCTTGGCCGATGGGGTGCGGGAACGCCTCGCGGCTGATGTCGGCGTGATCGTGGAACGTATCGATGTGCGAGTGGCCGGTGGTCGCGGTCTGCGATGATGCCCTCATGGCTGATGTGTCCTCAATTGAACAACGCTTGAACGATGATTTGACCGCGTCGATGCGCGCCGGAGACAAGGCACGGACGTCCACATTGCGCATGGTGTTGTCGTCGGTGCGGGCGGCATCGGTGGCGGGCGATACCGCGGTAGTGCTCGATGATGCGGCAGTGGTGCAGGTGTTGCGGTCCGAACTGAAGCGTCGCGTGGAGGCGGCCGAGGTGTACGAGGACGCGGGCCGTACCGAGCAGGCGTCGGGTGAACGTGCCGAGGCGGCGATCATCGAGGAGTATCTCCCCGCTGCGATGTCCGATGATGCATTGCAGGCAGTGGTTGAGTCTGCTGTTGCGGCAGTTACCGCCGATGGAGCGGAGGGCAAAGCAGCGATGGGCAAGGTGATTGCGGCGGTGCGCGACGAGGTCGGCGATGCAGCTGACGGGGGGCGGATCGCCACCGTTGTGCGTTCTGTTCTCGGGATCTGAGCACCGGTTGTCCACAGGGCGGCCACGACACGAAAAACATGCCCTGACCGGCGCGGATTGACCTCCGTGTGACACACCCGACTGGTAGTCTCTAGAGGTGATCGAGGTCGGCTCCACTCCCTGTATCGGAGCCCCTTCCTACACGAATCCACCCCCCCGTCCGTCCCGTTGTTACGGGTGTGTCACGGACGCGCGTTGTTCACGAGGCGAGGTACCAAGTGTCCACTGACACTGCAGCAGCATCCACCGGCTACGGAGCGAAGGACATTCAGGTCCTCGAGGGTCTCGACCCGGTCCGCAAACGCCCCGGTATGTACATCGGGTCCACTGGTTTGGCCGGTCTGCACCACCTCATCTGGGAAGTCGTCGACAACTCCGTCGACGAGGCCATGGCGGGCTACTGCTCCACCATCACCGTGACGTTGCTGGCCGACGGCGGGTGTCAGGTATCCGACGATGGTCGCGGCATTCCGGTCGACCCGTACCCATCGGGCCCACATAAGGGCAAATCCGCGGCTGAGGTGGTGCTCACCGTTTTGCATGCTGGCGGCAAGTTCGGCGGCGAGGGCTACAAGGTCTCCGGCGGTCTCCATGGTGTGGGTGTCAGCGTGGTGAATGCTTTGTCCGAGCGCCTCACCATCGAAATCGACCGCGACGGCAAACGCTACGAGCAGGAGTACACCAAAGGCGGTACGCCCTCCGCGAAGATGAAGGTCACCGGCGACACCCCCAAACGGGGTCGCAGCACCGGGACCACCGTGTCGTTCTGGCCTGATCCCACCATTTTCCAGGCCGAAGGCACCGAGTTTGTATCGCGTACCGTGCTCGACCGGTTGCAGATCATGGCCTTTTTGAATCGTGGGCTGCAGATCGACTTCGTCGATGAACGCCCAGGTCGTGAGCAGAAGGTGTCGTACTGCTACAAGGGCGGCGTCATCGACTTCGTGAAGCATCTGAACACCTCGAAAGAGCCGTTGTTCGCCAAGGTCTGCAATTACGAGGAGTCCGACGACGACGGCCAGATGCTCGATATCGCCCTGCAGTGGAACACCGGGTACCACGAAGGTGTGCACGGTTATGCCAACGGCATCTCCACCATCGAGGGCGGCATGCATGTGGAGGGGTTCCGCACGGCGCTCACATCGGTGGTCAACAAGTACGCCCGCGCCAAGAACCTGCTGAAAGAAAAAGACGACAATCTCACCGGCGAGGACATCCGTGAGGGCATTACGGCCATCATCGCGGTGAAGTTGCGTGAACCACAGTTCGAAGGCCAGACCAAGGCCAAACTCGGCAACGTGTCGATGCGGTCGTTTGTGCAGCGCGCCACGAACGAGCGCCTCGCGGAATGGCTCGACGAGAACCCCACCGAGGCCAACAAGGTGGTGAAGAAGTCCATCGCGGCCCAGCAGGCACGGGTGGCGGCGAAGAAGGCCCGCGAAACGGTGCGTCGTAAAACGGCGCTGTCGGGTGCGGGCATGCCCGACAAGTTGAAAGACTGTTCTTCCCGCGACCCCGGTGAGAGCGAAATCTTCATCGTGGAGGGCGACTCCGCCGGTGGCACGGCCATCGATGCCCGCTCACCTCGCACCCAAGCCATTTTGCCGATCCGCGGCAAGATCTTGAACGTCGAACGTTCCCGCATCGACAAGATGTTGAAGAACAACGAGATCCAGGCGTTGATCACCGCGATCGGCGCCGGCGTCGGCGAGGACTTCGATGTGGAGAAGGCCCGCTACCACAAGGTGATCGCGTTGTGTGACGCCGACGTCGACGGCAGCCATATCCGCACGTTGTTACTCACGTTCTTCTTCCGTCAGATGCGCGACATGGTCGAGGCCGGTTACGTGTACATCGCGCAGCCACCGCTGTACTCCACCGAGGTGGGCAAAGAAAAGGTGTATCTCAAAGACGACGCCGCCAAAGCGCGGTTCCTTGCCGAGAAACCCAATCACCGCAAGGAATTCCAACGCTTGAAGGGTCTTGGCGAAATGGACTGGCAAGAGTTGCGCGACACCACCATGAACCCTGACACTCGCACCTTGTTGCAGGTCACGGTCGCCGAGGCGGCCGAGGCCGACATGATCATGAGCGTTCTGATGGGTGACGACGTCGAAAGCCGTCGGAACTTCATCACCACCAATGCCCGCGACGTGAAGAACCTGGACTTCTGATGAGCGACGACACCACCCCCGAGAACCCCGACGAGACCACCCCCGAGCTCGGCGATGATGCCGTGGTGCTCGAACCGGTGCAGCCCATTGCACTGCAGGACGAGATGGAGAACTCGTTCCTCGAGTACGCGATGTCGGTCATCATGTCGCGCGCCCTGCCCGACGTTCGCGACGGGTTGAAGCCGGTGCACCGTCGCATCATCTGGGATATGGAGCAGCAGGGTTTCCGCCCTGACCGCCCCTTCGTGAAATGCGCTCGCGTGTCAGGCGACACCATGGCGCGGTTCCACCCGCATGGCGACGGCGCCATCTACGACGCGCTTGTTCGCATGGCGCAGCCGTTCTCGCTGCGCCACCCACTCATTGATTTCCACGGCAACTACGGCTCGCCAGACTTCGGCCCGGCGGCCAGTCGATACACCGAGTGTCGCCTCCACCCGCTCGCCATGCAGCTCCTCGCCGATATCGACGAGGACACCGTCGAGATGCTGCCCAACTACGACGGCACCTCTGAGCAACCCGAGGTGTTGCCGGCACGCTTCCCGAACCTGTTGGTGAATGGTTCGCAGGGCATCGCGGTGGGCATGGCCACCAACATCCCGCCGCACAACCTGGGTGAGGTCATCGACGCCACGGTGCATCTCATCGACAACCCCGACGCCACGGCCGACGACTTGATGGAATTCGTGAAGGGACCCGACTTCCCCACGGGCGGGTTCATCTTGGGCCGGGCTGGCATCATCGACGCCTATCGCACCGGTCGTGGCTCGGTGAAGATGCGTGCGCGCGCCACCATCGAAGAAGGCCGCAACGGCCGCATGGAAATCATCGTCACGCAGTTGCCGTATCAGACCAGCTGTTCCGCTATCGCGGGACGCATCACCGAACTGGTCGATTCAGGCGATATTGACGGCATCGCCGATATCAACGACGGCTCGTCGGGCGGTGAGACATCGCTCGTCATCACCTTGAAGCGCGACGCGAACGCCAATGTGGTGTTGAACAAGCTCTACAAGATGACGCAGTTGCAGACCAGCTTCTCGATCAACATGGTGGCCCTCGTCGATGGTGTGCCCCGCACGATCAATCTGCGTGACGCTCTCGAAGGGTACGTGCGCCACCAGATCGAGGTCATCACCCGCCGGTCCCAGTTCCGTCTCGATCGTGCCCGTCGTCGTGAACACGTGTTGGAGGGCCGCATCAAGGCCCTCGACGTCATCGATGAGATCATTGCGCTCATCCGTTCCAGTGACGACGCCGCGGCTGCCAAAGCGGCATTGATGGTGGAGCCGTTTGAGTTCACCGAGATCCAAGCCGTCGACATCTTGGATATGCAGTTGCGGCAACTCACGCGACTCAGTCGCATCGACATCGAGAGTGAGTTGGCTGATATCCGCGAACGCATCGCTGAGCTCGAGGGAATTCTCGCCGACGATGCCGTCCTGCGCGGCGTCATCAAGGACGAGATCGGTGCAGTGCGTGAGGGTTTCGCGACGCCACGCGTGTGCGAACTCACCTACGACGATGGTGAGATGGCAATTGAGGACCTTGTCGACGACAAAGAACTCGTTGTGGTGATGACCGAAGCGCAGTACGTGAAGTCGGTGCCGGCATCGTCGTTCCGCACGCAGGGCCGTGGTGGCCGCGGTGTGTCGGGCGGCAAGTTGAAAGCCGATGACATCATCCGTCACGTCATATTCACGTCTGCACATGCGCATCTGCTGTTCTTCTCGAACCGCGGTCGCGTATACCGCTTGCGGGCGATGGATAT